>CAZSKQ010000119.1:0-10030 GCA_964607425.1 uncultured Woeseiaceae bacterium | reverse complement strand
AGGAGAACACTGTTGAAAGAATGGGAGCAGAGTTCTTCAACCACAGCCCTGATGCTCAAAAGCGCAGGCGTCCACGGATGCGGGTTCAGAGTTATACCCGAGTAGCTGTACAGACTATCGCTGTCTCCGAACCACGCAACCAGCCGCGGTTGTTTGTGGGCCTTACCCCAAACAACAATTTTATCCTGCCGCCAGGGAGTATCTCTTATGAGGCCATTCAAAAGAGATTGCTCATCGGGCCCAAATTGGACATGCCGCCATAGAAACACCTCGCCATCCGCTACAGGCAATCTCTCTTTTGCGCCGGAATCGAAGAGATCTTCCATCATTCCAAAGCACTCGGTAGCCTAAATAGCTCAGGATAGCGAGGGGGGTCAATTTTAATCCGATTTCTGATTTGAATATTTCGCATAAACCTTTGTTTATAAAGTCATAAGGTGAACTACTAATTATTTAGTTGACAAACCGGCGGGCACCTTTATACTCGAAACTAATTCATTAGTAGTAGGTCGTGGAAAATGGCTAGAAAGAAGTCCGAACAGTTGACTGATCGCGAACAGAAAATCATGGAAGTTCTGTGGAGCCGCGGAGAGTGCACTGTGAAGGAAATTGCCGAATCCCTCTCCCAGGAGCGGCCACCGGCCTACACGACCATTCAAACAATGTGCAAGATTTTGGTGCAGAAGGGTTACGCCGAGTACCGAAAGGAAGGCAGAGCATTTGTTTACATTGCGAAAATGACCAACAGGGACGCGCGGCACCGAGCATTTGTCGCGATCCTCAATCGGTTCTTCGGCAGTTCGCCGGAGCTACTTGCCCAGCATTTGATTGAGGAGACGGATATCGAATTAGAAGACCTGGAAGCTTTGCAGGCTAAGATCGACAAATCTGAGTAGCATGCTATTTGAATTAACCTTAATCGCCAATTTCATTATCCAGCACCTTGTCATGGGGCTGGGTTTGTTTCTGATGCTCACTCTGATCACCAAGGCGATTAGCATCCCCTCCGAGTTTCAGAATTGGCTATGGGTCACCGCATTTTTCTTGTCAACCTTGGTGCCGTTTACCTCTTTTATTTCCGAGGAACCCAAACAACTCGAGCAAGCAGAAATATCGGAGTTTTCCCAGCCAACCCAGTCTACACCGATAAAGGAAACCATCGCTTACTTTAAAGCAACACAATCTTCGCCGGCCCGCGATCGTGACATCCATTGGAACATAACCGGTGAAACCATGTATCGCTTCACCGGCTGGGCTTATTTGTTTTTGGCGACATGGTTCTTAGGAGCGTGTTGGCGGCTGTTTTTTGTGGCGCGTACAGTTGCTCGTTCGTATCTGCTATTGCGTTTCGAGTTGCGCCACGCGACGGCTATCAATAGCTGGGGTTGCACCGGGTACCCTGTCCTGATATCCGATTCCGTCAAATCTCCCATGACAATGGGGCTGATGAAGCCGGTCATTCTAATCCCACGCTCGCTGGTTCAAGTATTGAGCGACGTTCAATTGAACGCCATTATTTTGCACGAAGTGGCGCATTTGCATAGAAAAGATTTGTGGATTGTCTCCTTGCAAGAAGCCATAAGCATAGTTTTTTGGTTTAGTCCGGTGATCCGCTTGTTGAATGGAAGAATTAACATCACGAGAGAATTGGCTTGTGACATGAGAGCTGCCAAACGCCTCGACAGCGGCAAAACATATGCACAGTCATTGTTGGACTGCGCCCAGCTGATGTTGTCACAGAAGCAGAACGTGCTGGCACTCGGCCTGTTTAGTAGAAAAAAAGAACTCACACATCGAATAAATGAGGTATTGAACATGAAATATGTAAAGGTACCAAAAGCACTGTCAATTATTGCCGCATGTGCAGTGGTGTCATCCTTCAGCGTAGCTTTTGCCGACGTATATGCACCCAAAGTCAAGGTCGACAACGTGAGAGAAGAGTCGGACCACTTCACCACCCTGTCTCGCGCGAAGGGCGAACTACTGATGGAAGCCATAAACGACAGTGACCTGGATTTATTGCACCTGATGATAAATTACGGTCTTGATATCAATTCCCCGATCATGGGTGACGGTACGGCATTGATGGTGGCCGTAAAGTCTGACAATCGGGAAATGGCGGAGTATCTCGTAGCTCTGGGCGCGGACGTCAACAAGTCAGCGCAAGGGGATGGTAATCCATTGATCGTTGCGGCACTAACTGGCAATCTGGATATGGCACAGTATCTGCTCGACCAGGGTGCGAATATCAATGCTGTCGTTGAAGGCGACGAGACACCGCTAATCAATGCGGTCCGCGAGAATCACATGAGAATGACTCGGTTTCTCGTTGAGAACGGCGCAGACGTCAACCTGGGCGTGAATGTGCTTCGTCCGGACGGGTCAACTGCCTATTGGACACCTCTAAATCAAGCGACCGCATCGGAAGTTAAACAATACCTGATGCAGAATGGTGCGTACTAGTCGCTCTACTACTATCGTAGCCAGCGCCGGCGGCGGTTCTACAGTTTGACGGCCCGAGGGCCGGCTGCCCTTGGAGCATTGCTCACCGGAGTTACAAGTCATGCCTGACTGGACAGTTGCCGCCGGAGCGACACCCGGAAAGTTGCTCGCCGACCTTTGGCAGGATCTTCGACTCGCGGCCCGCATGCTGCGCAAGCAGCGCGGGCTCAGCGCCGCCGTCATTCTAACGCTTGCCTTAGGGATCGGGGCCAACGGTGCGATCTTCGCGCTCGTCGACACGGTTCTTCTTCGTGAGCTTCCGCTGCCGAATTCGGAACGCCTTGTAATGATCTGGGAACGGACGGAGACATCGCCTGAAGGCGCCGTGTCGCCGGCCAACCTGGTGGACTGGAAGCAAAGAGCTCAGTCCTTCGACGAGATTGGCGGATTCATACCGAACGTCGCCTCGATGGTCATGAGCAGCCCGGAGGGCGCGGAAACGATCCCGCGGCAGTGGGTGACCGCCGGAGTTTTTCGCGCCCTCGGTATCAATCCAATTGTCGGCCGGACATTCAGCGCCGACGACGACCTTCGTCAGGCGAACGTCGCTATGCTCGCGGAAGCGTTCTGGCGCACGCGCTTCAATTCGGATTCGAGCATCGTCGGTCAAAGCATTCGGTTGGACGGGGAGCCGTATACCATCGTGGGCGTGCTGCCACAGGAAGCCCGAATACTGGGCCGCACGAGCATTTGGGCGCTGGTTCCAATTCTGGAGTCAGCTGACGCGCGCGGCTCGCATTGGTTGAATACCGTGGCGCGTCTGAAGCCCGGGGTTTCGCTGGACGCTGCCCGGGACGAGCTGGCAAGCGTCGCTGCGAGCCTCGCGCGTGAGTACCCGGCTACGAACGAGGGTCGCAGTGTCACGATGCAGCCGCTGCGCGATGTCGTCCTCGGGAGCGACCTTCGCCGGACGTCGCTGCTGTTCCTAGGGGTTGTGGGCTTCGTCCTGCTCATCTGCTTCGCGAACATCGCGAACTTGCTTTTGACTCGCACAGCCGCCCGCAGCAACGAGCTTGCCGTCCGCTCTGTACTCGGCGCGGACCGTGGACGCCTGCTGCGGCAGTTCTGGACTGAGAATCTCGTCTTGTCGCTGTTCGGTGGTCTCGTCGGATTGTTCATCGCCGGTACTCTGGTCCGCGTCGCGCCTCTGGTCTTGCCCACCGAGTTACTGCCATCGGGCATTGCGCTCGACTTCGATGTGCGGATCGTCCTGTTCTGTGCTGTTGCGGCCGTGATCGTCGGCCTTTTGTTCAGTCTCGCGTCGGCGTCGCAGGTTGTGGAGCTTGCCTCGGCCGATCGCATCGCGCCGGGCGGCAGCCGCACGGTAACGGACCGCTCGAACAGAACGCGAGAAGTGCTTGTCGTCGCGCAGATCGCTACGGCAGCGGCATTGCTCTACTGTGCCGGCTTACTGTCGCGTACTCTGCTCGAGCTCAATGACGTCGATCCCGGGTATGGCGCTGAAAGCGCGCTCAGCATGATGGTCGATCCGCTCTCCCAGACCTATCCAAGCCCCGAACTGCTGCTTCAGTTCTATGCCGCCGTCGAGTCTGAGACCGAAGGTTTGCCGGGTGTATCTAACGCAGCTTGGACCAGCGCTCTTCCCTTCGGTCCATCAATGATGGATCCTGCCGTTTTCGAGATTGTCGGCGAGCCATCTCAGGTGGCGGCGCAGCGGCCGACGGCCGAGCTCCATGTTGTAAGCGGCGACTACTTCCGAACCCTCGATCTGCCGCTGCTCGCAGGCCGCACGTTCGACGCAAGAGATATGGCAGATGGCGTGCCCGTCTGCATCGTCAACGACGCATTCGCGCACCTCCATCCCGGTAACCAGCCGGTTGTAGGCGAGAGAGTTTCGAGGTGGGAGACGGATGCGGTGGATTCGGAAGCCGCGGTGTGCGAGATCGTCGGCGTCGCCGGGAACACGCGAAGGGAGCCGGACGAGGTGGAGGAACCCATCCAGATCTATGTTCCCCTCACTCAGCTTGTGCAGGATGACATCTATCTCGTCGTACGCCCGACATCGGGAGACGCGGCGACACTGGTGCCCTCCGTCAGAGCGGCTATTGCTCGTGTCGATCGGCAACAACTGGTCAGTGTGCGGGATGTTATGACGCTCGAAGAGATCGGCAGAGAGGCGACATCCCGCTATCGCTTTCGCGCGACGCTGGTCGTGGCCTTTGCCGGGCTCGCGCTTCTGCTCGCGATGGTCGGGTTGTTCGGCATCCTCGCCTACTCCGTGCAAAAGGGTTTGCGTGAATACGGCGTGAGAATGGCGCTTGGTGCCACGGCCGGTGACGTGATCCGGCTCATCGCCAGAAGCGCCGCCCGGCTCGTCGTGCCGGGCATCCTCGTAGGGACGGGTCTCGCGCTCGGGATCGGGCAGCTGCTCGGCGCAATGCTGTTCGGCATCCAGACTTTCGACGCGGCGATCCTCACTGTGGTGTTCATCGTTCTCGTGGTTACGGCGGCGGCCGCGATAGCGGGACCTACCTGGCGTGCTACGCGTTTGGATCCGGCAGGCACCTTGCGAATCGAATGACGCGTCGGAAAGGCATTGTTGCTACCAAGCATACCCTTCGCGCGATTTCTGCACGGCCAGCGCAACCGGTATGCAGCGGGAATACGCAGGTTTATTTCTTCGCGGATTTCAGCTCGCTAGATCTCTATACCTTCCTCTTTCAGGCGGGATTCGTCCGTCACCATAATTGAAAAGTGTTGTTCATAAAGGTCACTATTTTTGTTGGTCTCCAGGCAGTGTTCTATAGAGTGCTTCAAGGCTTTCTCGAAGAGATCGACCAGGGCTTGCGCCTGTTGATGAGCCAGAGAGCCAGGCTTCACCGCCAGGTCGAAGCGCAACACGCCGTCATAAACCGCGCCATTCCAACCCAGCGGCACCGCCCGCCGGTTTTGCTCGCTGATGGCCCGCCCACCATTGAAAGATGACAACGCAAAGCCCTCCGACTGGCCCTCCATAACGAACCGTCCCAGGTAGTTAAAGGTCATCTGAGCACCGGGCGCCTCCGCCAACTGCGGCTCGTTGGCCAGATAGCGCAGCACGCCGTAACCGAGGCCATGCTGAGGTATAAGACGGTACTGCTCCTTGACGGATTTGATGATCTGCTCGATATCCCATCCCGGCTTAATAGCAAGTACCAATGGATATAAACTGGTGAACCAACCGACGGTTTCAGTCGTGTCAATTTCGCCGAGGGTGTCATCCCGCCCATAGCCTTCCATCTCCAATCGCAATCGATTGTGCCCCGACCAGGCCTGGTAAGCGTTCAATAGCGCCGCAAGCATCAGTTCATTGATACCGGTGCGATACGCCAGGTGACACTGGCCAAGTAACGCGCGGGTTTCCGCTTCAGTTAACTCCAGCGAATACGAACGGCGCGCCGGTTCGCCAGGCGCCAGGGGCGGCAAGTCGGGAACCGCGATGCGGTGTTGAGCTAACCAGAAGGCGCGCTGAGCCTGCAGCGCCTCCGAAAAAGCATAGCTGCCCAGGACTTGTCGCCACTGCCGGTAGCTGGAACGCTTGGCGGGCAAAACAATACGCTGTTCAGCTTTCCATTGCGCCCAGGCGTGCTGGATATCGCTCAGCAAGATGCGCCAGGAAACCCCGTCAACAACCAGATGGTGCACGACCAGCAACAGCTGGGTGGGATGGGGCCGGCAGTCGAACAGTACCGCACGGCAGAGGGGGCCGGTCACGTAATTGAGACTGGCCTGGATCTGGTTGCAACGTTCGGTCAGCTCGGTGTCGCTGTGCACTTGTTCGTATGCACACACCTGGCTGCACACCTCTTCACTGGTCGCCTGGAAGTGACCAAACCAACCGTCGTCATCATGCGCAAAGCGCAGGCGCAAGGCATCATGGCGCAAAAACAGGGCACCGAACACCGCGTTCAATGTCGCCAGGTCAAAGCCATCGGGTACGGTCATCAAAACAGATTGGTTATAGTGATGAGGTGCCGCAAGGTCACGTTCAAAAAAGTGCTGCTGCACCGGCAGTAAATCGAGACGCCCCTCACAGGGGGCCTGGCTGAACGAGAGAACCGGGGCCTGGGTCACATGGGGCGCCAGCGCACCTACGGTCTGGTACTCAAATATCTGGCGCACGCTGACCTGCAGACCTTCTCGTCCGGCACGCGAGGCCACCTGGATGGACATGATGGAGTCGCCGCCCAGGGCAAAGAAGTTGTCGTGGATGCCCACCCGGCTGACCCCCAGCACCGTTTGCCACAGGTCGCACAACCGTGCCTGCAACGGCGTCGCCGGCGGCACGTAGTCCCCCATCGGCAAGTCCACCGCCTCCGGTACCGGCAGTGCGTGGCGGTCCACCTTGCCGTTCGGGTTAAGCGGCAAACGCGCCAGCGCAATCAACCGGCTCGGTACCATGTAAGCCGGTAGCTGTCGCCCCAACGCCTGCTGCAACGAGGGCAGGTCCTCCTCCCCCGCCCCCGACAGCACCACATACCCCACCAGACGCCTGGCCTGCCCCGCGTCTTCACGGCACACCACCACCGAGTCCTGCACCCCCGCCAACCCCAGCAAACAACGGTTGATCTCCTCCAGCTCGATCCGGTAGCCCCGCAGCTTCACCTGCTGATCCGTACGACCCAGAAACTCCAGGTTCCCCTCCGGCAACCAGCGCACCAGGTCACCCGTCTTGTACAGACGCGACCCACCCTCCGCTGCAAACGGGTTCGCCACAAATCGTTCCCCCGTCAGCTTCGGTTGATTCAGGTAACCGCGGGCCAGGCCCGCCCCGCCTATGTACAGCTCACCCGCCACCCCCACCGGCTGCAACTGCATCGCCGCATTCAGAACGTACAGCTCGGCATTCGCCAACGGCCCGCCGATCGGCACACTGGCGACCGCACAGTCGACAGGCCGTGTAATTGCATATACCGTGGCTCCCACCGTCGCTTCCGTCGGCCCGTATTCGTTATAAAACGTCGACCCGGGAAGGTACGTCTGCTGCCATCGTTGCACGGTTTGCGGACGTAACAGCTCGCCCGCCACCACAATAACGTGACCGGCCTCGGCATTGGCCTGCACGCAACCTTCAGCCAGCAACGCATCCAGGTGCGACGGCGTCACTTTAAACAACAGCGGCTCTTCATCATCCTGCAGATAATCGGCCAACACCTCCAGATCAGTGTCATCCGCCGCCATCAGCTCCACGTGCTTGCCCACAACAAACGGCGTGTACAGCGTGCATACCGTGCCATCAAACGCCAGCGGCGCACTCACCAAACTGCCGTTGATCGAGTCCGGTAAAAACCGTTCCGCACTGTAGTAGAGAAAGTTCACCACCGTGTGGTGCTCTACCAGCACTCCCTTGGGCTTGCCCGTCGAACCCGAGGTGTAGATCACGTACGCCAGGTCGTGCGGCGACAACGCCAGGGCCGGGTTGCTCTCCGGGTAACCCGACCAGTCCTGCTGATCCACGCTGATAAACCGTTGCCCACTCAGCGGCAGCTGCGAACGCTCGAGCTCCGTACCCAGAACCAGCAAAACACCACTGTCTTCCAGCATGTAAGCCAACCGATCGTCAGGATATGCCGGGTCCAGCGGCACGTACGCTCCTCCCGACTTCTGAATGCCCAGCAAACACACCATCATCCAGCTGCTCCGGCCAAGACTGACACCCACCAAGGTCTCCGCCGTCACCCCCTGCTCAATCAAATAATGCGCCAGCCGGTTCGACTGCGCGTTGAGCTGCTCATAGGTCCATCGCTCGGTGCCAAATACCAGCGCCGTCCGCAACGGATACCGCTCCACCGTCTGCTCAAAAACCTGGTGAACACACAAACCCTCCGGATACCTGCGCCCCAGCGTCCGCCACGCACCCAATTGCACCTGGCGCTCCTCGGCGTCCAGCAACGCGATCGCGTCGATGGACAAGCCCGGACCTTCGCCACCCATCGCCTGAAGAATCCGGCCCAGATGGGTGAGCAAACGCGTAATCGTCGCCTCGCCAAAACGCTCTTTACGGTAACTGACCTCCAGGGTCAGAGACTCGCCATCAAACACATTGAGCAACAGACCGAAATTGGTCTGGTCGCCACTGCCTACCTGTTCAATCTGCAGCCCCAAGCTGTCACTGCCCAATCTGTCAGCAAATGTCGTCGGGTAATTTTCATAAACCACTAAACTGTCAAACAGAGCCATATCCTGCGGCAACGCACTGAGGCTCCGGATCTCGCCCAAACCCAGATAACTGTACTCGCCGTAATCCACATGGCACCGGTGCAGTTGCGCAAGTAGCTCGCCAACCGTTAACCCATCCTGAACTTGCACCCGTAACGGCAAGGTGTTGATGAACAGCCCCACCATCCGCTCGATCCCGGGAACCTCTGACGGCCGACCGGAAACGGTTACGCCAAACACCACGTCCTGCTCACCACTGTAGCGGTGCAGCAGAATTCCCCAGGCCGCCTGAATAACAGTGCTCAACGTACAGGGTATCTGCCGGGCCAGTGTTTCCAGATCACGGCGCAACCCACCGGACAATGTCCAGCGGGCTTTGGCCGCACCGCTTGCCCCCGGTTCATCCAACGGTAACCCGTCGATTCCCAGCGGTGTGGCAGTCGCCACCCCCTGCAACTGTCCCCGCCAGAATGCGCGCGCGCGTTCGGTGTCTCGACGAGCCAGCCACTTAATGTAATCGACGTACGGTACCTCCTCCGCCAGCACCGGCGGCCGACCCTCGCAGTAGGCCGCATAACACGTCATTACCTCACCAAAGACCACGGGCAAACACCAGCCGTCAGACAGCACGTGGTGGTGACTCCAAATAAAGTGGTAACGGCTATCCGACAGACGCAATAAACTCAAACGCATCAGCGGCGCCCGGCCAAAATCAAAACCCCGGGCCTTATCCTGCGCCCGATACAAGGCCAAGGCATCGACAATCTCGTCACGGTCGTGCCGACGCCAATCCTCCTCAATCAGGGTGACTGATACGTCCCGCTCAACCAACTGATGGATATGCTCCTGCTCAAAGCCGACAAAACACGTCCGGAAAGCGCTATGGTGATTCACCACCTGCGTCCAGGCACGCTTGAAAGCTTCTACATCCAGCGAACCAACTACATCGCAATAGCTTTGCGACACATAAGAAGCACCACCGTCATCCAGACCATGAAAAACAAGGCCGCTCTGCATCGGCGTCGCTACATACAAATCTTCTAACAGCGGATACGCTTGCTGCCATTTCTCCAGAACCTCACTTTCCACCCGCGCATGCGGGAAGTCTGACGGGGTAAACCTTCTCCGTTGCGTGACGATACGAATCAAGTCGCTTTTACGTGACTTAAGAAGTGCAAGTAGCTCCCTGTCCACGTTGTTCTCAGGATCCAGTATCTTCAACTTTCCATCCACCACGCCGATTTCAATATTCCGGCGTTTCAGATGAGCGAGAAGTTGATTGTTATTCATGCACGACACTCCACCTGTTTAACTGATATGACGTGTACCAGCAGTCACCTCTGAAGCCAGCGCGATGGAGGGCCGCTAG
>CAZSKQ010000118.1:0-10034 GCA_964607425.1 uncultured Woeseiaceae bacterium | reverse complement strand
TCGTGACCACGCCGTTGCCGCGGGTGAGCGAGACCCGGCGGCCGAGATCGTCGTAACCGTACGCCGCCAGTACCCCAACTCCCGAGGTCGCTCCGTTCTCGCGAACCAGCGTCATGGCGCCGGTCGCGTCATAGTCGTACGCGACGTAGAAGCCGTCGGGGTACGTCAACCGCGAGCGGCGGCCGCCCGAATCGTAACCGTAGCTCACCGTGCCGAGCGGGCCGGTCGCGCTGGTCGTCTGGCCGAGCGCGTTATAGCTGAAGCTGTTCGTGTGCCCGCTCGTGGTAACCGATAGCACCCGCCCCAGGAGGTCATAGTCAACGGTCCGGTCATTCGTGCTGCCCGGTGCATTCCGCAAGGTGAGCCGGCCCAGCTCGTCGTATGTGTACGTAACGAGCTGCCCGTCCCGCAGGCGTTGCTCCGTTACATTGGAGGCCGCATCGTACGTATAACCGTCATAGTCACTGGACGAACTGGTACCGACGCTCGTCGGATGCGGGTAACGAAGCTTGGCCAAGCGGTCGAAGCCGTCATATTCGTACGTGGAGCGGTTGCCGTTGCCGTCCTCGATCCAGCCAACCAGGCCGTTGGCAGTGTAGCCTTGCATTCGATCCGCGGCGACACCCGTCCCGTAGGCAGTCGTTACCTTGTTCACCCGGTCGGCCATGTCATACGACGTGCGGGAGATACGATCGGGCCCGAAAGAACCCAGGGTAGAGGCCGTGCAAGCACCGGGCAAGGCATCGAATAAAGCAGGGTTCATGCGAAACGCAGTACACTCCAGGCGGCCTTCGCCGTCGTAGCTGTACTGGGTCACCGTGTGCGTGAGACCGTCCGACATCAGGGTTGTCCTGCTGAGACGGCCGTTGTTGTCGTAGTGCATGGTCTCCTTCAGCAGCGGCGCGAAAGCACTCCAATGGGCGTCGGACAAGCCGCCGACAGTGCCCCGCTCGGACGCCGCGATCTGTCCGCGTAGATTGAACGTCACGCGCGTCGCGCGCCGCTTCAGAGCACCGCCCCCGTCCGGATCCGGACCGATGGCGCCCACCTGGCGCCGGAGGTCATCGTAGCGCAGGTAGATCGTGTCAGCGGGCCCGGTCAGTGGACCGTCGATCGTCGCGATATCGTCGTTGTGGTTGTAGGTCATCGTGGTAATCGATGCCATGCCGCTTCCGTCGCCTGCCTGCACGCTGACCTGGCTCGGCAACCTGCTGCCCGCCGTATAGGAAAGGGTTGTCTCCGTCTCGTGCACCGAATTGGTACAGGTCGCCGACGTGGCGCAGGTGCGAATCGCCGTTCGGCGCCATACGAACCCGCTGTACGCGGGTAAAGAAGCATAGAAAAAAGTCGTCGTCGGCCGCACCCCATCGACAGCCGGCCTCTCGATCCTGATCACACTTCCATGCGTCGGATCATACGTGAAGTTCGTGGTGTGCCCGCGCGGATCGGAAACGGTCGTCGGTTTGTTGCAGGTCACCGGGTTCGAACATGTGGTGGGGAAATTCATCGTCACCACGATATCGGCCAAGCCCGCCCCCGGCTTTGCAACCCTACGAATCTCGCGGATGTTACCGCGATCGTCATATTGATATCCAACGTAATTGCCTTCGGGCCGGGTGATCCGCGTCAATCGGCCGCTGTCGTCGTATTGATAGGCCGTTATCGCGTTGGCCTTGTTTTCACGTGACGTCACACGCATGGTGTCGAGATCCGACTTGATCGTCGTCGTGTGACCACCGGAATCCGTAATGGTGGTTGTGCGGACAGAGCCGCTGTCCGTGTACGTGTACGTCCACGTTTCACCGCCGACCGTGAGGCTGCTGACCCGGTCATTCGTATACGCGACACTGATATCATTCGACGCGCTGCCGGGCAGTCTCACGCCGGTGATGCCGCCAGCACCCGTCGTATAGATATATGACCGGCCGAGATTGTCCGTTATGGTGCCTCCGTACGTTCCCATCGTCTGGTTGGAGAAGGAGAGACTCGGCCAGTTCTTCGTCAGACCGCTACATTGAAGTGCCGACGGGAGACAATCGTCGATCCGTGAATTGATGGCCAACACCCTGTCTGGCACCCACCACAAAGTGTTGGTGTCGTATTCGTACTTGATGAGGTAGCCAAGGGAGCTGGAGACCCCCATCGGGCGGATCATTTCAATGGAGCCGTCGCATTGGCCATCGGGCCCGAATATCACGCAGTCGCTCGAGGTCTCGTAATGGTAGGTAAGCGTTTCCCCGGTCGGATGCGTCACCGACGTTACCCGACCCTCGTTGGCTATGGCCGGGATCTCCTGGTCGTAGTGCTTGTCAATGATCACAACGGATCCTTCCGGTGTTCGGTACGTGTATTCGCCGTTGATTGCATCGAAGCTCAACGAGCCACCCTGCCCGTCTTCCGGCATGAAAGTCGACCCTGACATCGTCCATCTTCTCGATACTCCCATGTACGTGAGAGTGAAATTGGAACCGTTGGAGCTCAGTGCTCCGAACAGGGAATCGTGCAAAAGATTGTTCTCGGTCAAAGCGTAGTTGAGCCCTCCCGCACCCGGTTGTCCGATACTGATTGACGGCCACGGTGCGTAATACCGCCCCGTAATCACATCAACGCGTCGCGCATCAATGGATTTGTCCGGCGTCGGTGGCGGTGTAGAGCTCTGCCCAACCGCGGTCGCGGAAGTGAGTGTCAACAGTAGATACGCGAGCAACATTGCGCCGCGGCGGGCATAGTACGCCGTTGTGATCGTTCCCATTCCGGTACCCCCCTTGCGGCTTGCTCGTCTTGGCGCTGTGTCCGCCGAGATGCGAAAGCGATTGAATCAGTTTCCCGATAGCGATTCTTTTGATGTGCGGTTTCCGGCGGAGTCGTATCCGTATGTCGTTACGACGTCATTGGGATGCTGCACCTCTGTGAGGCGCCCCTGCGCATCGTATTGGTAAGTTGTCATGTAAGGAGCCTTGACCGTCACCGTGACAGGCGACGACCAGCCGCTGCACACGTTCTCCGGATGGCAAGCGCATACGTGGTAGGAATACATGCCCGCGGCGTTGGATAGCGTCCGGCTCGGCGATCGCGAGCTGGGAGGAACGAATTGCCAATCCCCTCCTGCCAGCCGTTCCTCCAGCTCATAGGAGCCGGAATCGGTTTCGTTCCAGGAGACCGTATAACTCTCGTTTTGCGGAACGATCCCCTCTGGCCCGTCAAGGCCTGTCGGGGTGTCGGGAATTCCTTCGACAACGACATGGACGTAACCGGACCAGCTGCCGCAAACGGATTCCGGCATGCAACCTCTAACTCGATAGGAGTAGGTCCCTGGAGCATCGAGCTTGCCGACGATGTTTTTGCTGGTGCCGCTTACGGTGTACGTGCCGGCGGTGTCGTTTGGCCGAAGTTCGTAAAGCCGGTAACCCGTCGCCCTGGCCGAACTGTTCCAGGACATGTTGAAGGCGCCATTGTAATCCGCGGTCGGGCCGTCGAGTCCGGTCGGCACAGGAGGCGGCGAGGGTACCGGAACCGCAATCGAAGACGACCAGCTGCTGCAGTTCGAGCCCTTACACGCGCTGACGCTATACCTCCAGGTCCCCGGCGTGCGGTTGGGACGAAAATCGCTTTCCGCAGAACCCGAATGGACGACCTGCCACGTGCCGGAGTTGAGGCGCTCGCGTAGTTTGGAGGTAAAGCCCGATGCGGTATTCCACTCGACTGTAAAGTCGCCGTTGTAGTCGATTGAAGGACCATCCAGACCCGTGGGCACCGGCGGGGTGACCCGCACGATCAGCGGATCGCCGATGTAGTCGCAGTTATCGGGGTCCAGTTCAGAGCCCGGAGAACCCCAATCAATCCAGCAGGCGCGGATCCGATAGACGTAGGAGCCGACCGCCTTGCCGGAGAACGACTTCTCCAATGTCGTGGTGCCGAAGAACTGGTACGAAGTCGTTGCGCCCCCGATGGTCTCTTCGAGCGTGTATGAGAAGGCGCCGCTCACTGCGCTCCACGCAACCGTATAGCTGCCGGTGTTCGGATTGGACGAAGCCGAGAGAGCGTGTGCTGCGCTGCTGACCAGGAGCAGAACAGACGGACAGAGTAGCCAGCGGTGTACGTGCAACTTGCCACAAAGCGCAGTAAGCATGGTTAGCCGTCCCCCCGGATCGTTGTTGTTTGTACTGAAGGCGGGTACGTTTCACATTATGGTTCAGCTACAGAAAATACGCCTTTTGCTGCTGATGGTCAAATTTTTTCTTATTATTATTGGCAATGACCTTTATTTTTTCCCCTGGTCTAGGATCACCTGCGCATGTCGAGCAGGACCTTGCGGCTCTTGAGCTCCTTTCCGCCAAGATGGAAGGCAATGACTTCGCGGAGGAGGCGGCCTGCGGCGCGCAGGACGGCGGGGTCGATAAAGTCGCGGTCGCGGATGGCGAGCAGGTCGGCGCCCCGGAAGATCATCGTGCCCTCGCGGTCGCGGACCGGGACCGGGCCGTGCTGGACGCGGTATTCGTAGGTCCCGGCCGGGTCCAGCGCGGCCCGCGAGTCCGCTTCCCGGCCCAGGTCCAGCGCGAAGCCCAACAGGCGCAAAAGCTCCAGCTCGAAGGTCCGCAGCCCCGCTGCGATCCGCTCGTTGTCCCGCAGCCCTGCGATCGTTTCGGCATAGGCGGCGAAGATCTCCGGCTGCGGGTCATGCCGGTGCACGAGGTGCAGGATCAGCTCGTTGACGTAAAAGGCGGCCATGAGCGCTTCGCCGGCAAGCACGACCGGCGTGCCCAGCCGGTCAGCCCCGGTGAGCGTCCCGAGCTCCGACCGCGCGACCCAGGAAAGCTGCAGCGGCGCGAACGGCCGCAACAGGCCCTTCAGCCGCGAGCGGCCGGAGCGGCTGCCCCGCGCCACCAGCGACAGCCGACCATGGTTCTGCGTAAGGACGTCCAGGATCCGGCTCGCGTCCTGGAACGGCCGGTGATGCAGGAGCCATGCCGGCTCGTTCTGCACGCGCATCAGCCTG
Source organism: uncultured Woeseiaceae bacterium (assembly GCA_964607425.1). Lineage (GTDB taxonomy): Bacteria > Pseudomonadota > Gammaproteobacteria > Steroidobacterales > Woeseiaceae > IDS-8. Next base: position 5,038 of record CAZSKQ010000118.1, on the reverse strand, counting down.
CCCTGTCTAGCCCGGCCTGTTCATGACTGCAATCGCGCTCGCGCCTGGCCTTTGTTCGCACATGCTCAATCGTAACCGAGCCGCAGCAGTTGTTCCTCGCTGTCCGCCCAGTTATCCCGCACCTTGACCCACAGGTCGAGATGCACGGGCACGCCGTACTGCTCCTTCAGCTCCAGGCGCGCCGCGCGCCCCGCCTTCTTGAGGAGCGCGCCACCCTTGCCGACTACGATGCCCTTCTGGCTCTCGCGCTCCACGAGTATGAGTGCCGAGATGGCAATGCCCTGTGCCTCCCTTTCGAAGCGCTCGATCTGCACGGTCAGGCCGTACGGCACTTCCTGGCGCAGCGCGAGGGTAAGCTTTTCCCGGATCAGCTCGGCAATGCGGAAGCTGTCGCTGCGGTCGCTCACCGCATCCGCCGGGAACAACGGCGGCGACTCGTCGAGATAGGAAGGTATGACCGACAACAGCCGGTCCAGGTTCTCGCGTTGGAGCGCGGAGACGGGCACGACCTCCACGAAAGCGAAACGTGCCGCCATCTCTTCGATCACGCGCAAGAGCTCCTGCTTCGGGTGTACCTTGTCGATCTTGTTGATCACCGCGATCACGGGGGCTTTGCCGGCCGCACCGATCCGCTTCAGGGCCTGCTCATCCTCCGCCGTCCAGCGATTGGCCTCGACGAGAAACAGGACGAGGTCGGCGTCGCGAATGGCCGTGTCCGCCGTGCGGTTCATCAGCCGATTCATCGCCTTTTGCGCATGCGTGTGCAAGCCCGGCGTGTCGATGAAGACCACCTGGCTGCGCTCGTCCGTGCGAATGCCGAGAATGCGATGGCGCGTGGTTTGCGGCTTCGGGGTGACGATGCTGACCTTGGCGCGAACGAGGGCATTGATCAGCGTCGACTTGCCGACGTTCGGACGGCCGACGACCGCGACGAACCCGGAACGGTATGGCTGCTCTTCCGCCATCAGGAGGACATCTCCATGAGATCGAGCATCTTCGATGCGGCCTCCTGCTCGGCTTCGCGCCGCGTGCGGCCGCGGCCAATCGTAACCGCATCGAGTGCAGCGATGCGGCAGCTCACTTCGAAAGTCTGGCGGTGCGCCTGCCCGGTCACGGCATCGACGGTGTAGGATGGCCGTTCGATCTGCTGCGCTTGCAGCACTTCCTGCAGCCGGCTTTTCGGGTCCCGGCGCGCCGCGGTATCCGGCAGATCCAGCAGGCGCTCTCCGTATGCCTTGTGGATGACGCGTCGCGCCTCCTCGAAGCCGGCGTCGAGATAGACGGCGCCGAAGATCGCCTCTAACGCATCCGCCAGCACCGAGGAACGCCGGTACACGCCGGAGCGCTTTTCGCCCGGGCCCAGGATGAGCTGCTCGCCGATGCCGAGCTCCTCCGCCAGCATTGCCAGCGACATATCCTTCACGAGGGAGGAACGGATGCGGCTCAACACGCCCTCGCCCGCCAAAGGCATCAGCCTGAAGATGACTTCCGAGACGACGGTATCCAGCACCGCGTCACCCAGGAACTCCAGCCTCTCGTTATTCGAGCCGGCCGCACTGCGATGCGTGAGCGCCTGCCGCAGCAGCTCGACGTCGCGGAACTCGAAATCCAGCGTTTTTTTCAGCCAGGCGGCGGCTTTTTCCAAGGATGGGGGCTCGATCGAAGGGGCCTGCAATTTTCGATCATGCCGCGGGATTGTTCAACGCCGGACCTGCACCTTCTTGTCGAAGTGTACGGTGAACGAGATATTGCCGATGAAAGGCGTGCTATGGTCGTAGACCGCCTCGACCAGGTAGCCTCCGCCGTTGGGCGTAACCTTGATATCCCGGGCGGTCACGTTGCTGACGCTTTCGACCGAAAAGCGGCGCGAAATCGACTCGCGCAGCGTGCCGAGCGCAGCGCCCCGCCCGTCGAACTCCTTGTGCACGCCTTCCAGAACGCCGGCGACTTTCATGTAGTTCAGGTACACAGGCGTCAGCCGAATGCAGGCAAAGGCGAACAGGCCGATAAACACCACCAGGATGAGAAAGCCGATCGTGGTCATGCCGGCCTGGCGGCCGGCGGGCGCGCTTGCAGGCGCCCGCACTGCCGGCGATGCAGAAACCGCTTCGCCCGCGATGCGGGCTCCTACACCGTTGTCTCGAAGCATCGAAATCACCTCGGTTTTCCGATCGCTATTCTAGGCGCGCCCGCCGCGGGCAATCAGTGACTCGCGCCACACTTATTCAATTTTGTTGCCGATCCGGCTCCAGTCCGGCCACTCGAGCCCGTCCATGTGCATCCAGATACGCACCGCGTGCCCTACCAGGTATTGCTCCGGGACCGGGCCGATGAAGCGGCTGTCCTCGCTGTTATCGCGATTGTCCCCGAACATGAAGTACTCTCCCTCGGGCACCCGGTAGATCCCCTCGCCGCGCGCCGGCCCGTATTTCGAGATCAGGATGCCATGCTCACGGCCGTCCAGCACCTCCACGTATTTCTCGACGGAGATGGCAACATCGTCGTCCGGCACCTGGCGCTTCGGCACCAATTCGCCGTTCACGACGAGGTGGTGATTGCGATACTCGATCGTGTCGCCGGGCAAGCCGATAACCCGCTTGATGTAGTTGATGCTCGGTTCCTGCGGCTTCCGGAAGACCACGACGTCACCGCGTTGCGGCTGCCCGGTTTCCAGGATCTCGGTGTGCGTCACGGGGAGCCGTAAACCATAGGCAAACTTCGTAACGAAGATGTAGTCGCCTTCCAGCAACGTGGGCCGCATGGATCCGGATGGAATGCGAAACGGCTCGAATACGAACGAGCGAATGACCAGTACGAACAGGAGCACCGGAAAGAAAGAGCGAGAATAATCGATGAGCAGGTGCATTGCCGGGTTCGGATGCGCCTCGCCTTCCCCACGCTGCTTGCGCAGCCAGAATCGATCGATGGCGACGACCAGCCCCGTAAACAGGGTCAGCACCGTCAGTATCAGGGCCAGGTCAAAATTCACTGTCATTACTCATTTTTCTACTTTCAGGACCGCGAGGAACGCTTCCTGCGGAATTTCCACGGAGCCGATCTGCTTCATCCGCCGTTTGCCTGCTTTCTGCTTTTCCAGCAGTTTTCGTTTGCGCGACACGTCTCCCCCGTAGCACTTGGCCGTCACGTTCTTGCGGAGCGCCTTGACCGTGCTGCGCGCGATGATCTGGCTGCCGATCGCAGCCTGGATCGCGACATCGAACATCTGGCGCGGGATCAGCTCGCGCATTTTATCCACGAGCTCCCGACCGCGCATCTCTGCGCTGGCACGATGCACGATCATCGACAGCGCGTCCACCTTTTCCTTGTTGATCAGGATATCGAGCCTGACCAGCGGCGCCGGATCAAAGCGTTCGAACTGGTAATCGAAGGATGCGAAGCCACGGCTCACCGATTTCAGGCGGTCGAAGAAATCGAGCACGACCTCGGCAAGCGGCATCTCGTACTCGAGGGCGACGTGGCTACCCGAATACCGCATGTGCTTTTGCACACCACGCTTCTCGATGCACAACTTCATCACAGCGCCGACATGCTTGTCTGGCACGAGGATGCTGGCGGTGATGATCGGTTCGCGTATCTCTTCGATCTCGTTGCTCGCGGGCAGCCGCGCCGGATTATCGACCCGTATGACTTCGCCGTTCGTCAGTGCCACCTCGAAGACGACGGTCGGTGCCGTCGTGATGAGCTCGAGCTGGTACTCCCGCTCGAGCCGCTCCTGCACGATTTCCATGTGCAGCATGCCGAGGAAGCCGCAGCGGAAGCCGAAGCCCAGTGCCGCGGAGGTTTCCGGCTCGAAATGCAGTGCCGCATCATTCAACCGCAGCTTCTGCAATGCTTCCCGGAAGCCCTCGTAATCGTCGGAGCTGACGGGAAACAGGCCCGCGAATACGCGCGGCTGAATCTGCTTGAACCCGGGCAAAGGCGCGGCGCAGGGATTGCCCGCGAGCGTGATCGTATCGCCCACCGGTGCGCCATAGATGTCCTTGATCGCCGCGTTGACGAAGCCGACTTCCCCGGTCTTCAGTTCCTCCCGCTCCTGCATCTTCGGCGTGAACGAGCCGATCCGATCGGCGGTGTAGCTGCGCCCCGTCGACATTATGGTGATTTTTGCCCCTTTCGGTATTCGCCCGTTCACGACCCGGACGAGCGACACCACGCCGACGTAATTGTCGAACCAGGAATCGATGATCAGCGCCTGCAGCGGGCCCTCCGGATCGCCGACCGGCGGCGGGATCTTCGTCACGATCTGTTCCAGCAGCTCCGCGACGCCCTCCCCCGTCTTGGCACTCACCCGCGCGGCATCCTGTGCCTCGATGCCGATGATGTCCTCGATCTCGCCAATAACGGCCTCCGGGTCCGCCGCCGGCAAATCGATCTTGTTCAGCACCGGCAGCACCTCGAGCCCCTGGTCAATGGCCGTGATGCAGTTGGCGACGCTCTGCGCCTCGACCCCTTGCGCCGCATCGACGACCAGCAGCGCGCCCTCGCAGGCGGCAAGCGAGCGCGACACCTCGTAGGAAAAGTCGACGTGCCCCGGCGTATCGATGAAATTGAGCTGGTAGGTGTTGCCGTCCCGTGCGGGGTAGTTGAGCGACACGCTGTGGGCCTTGATCGTGATGCCCCGCTCCCGTTCCAGCGGCATCGAATCCAGTACCTGCTCGAGCATCTCCCGGTCCTGCAGCCCGCCGCAGAGCTGGATGATCCGGTCCGCCAGCGTCGACTTGCCGTGGTCGATGTGCGCGATGATAGAGAAGTTACGGATGTGTTTCATAAGACAAGAATGGAACGCCGCACCCTGCCGATCGGGCCGGCAAACGGCGAATTATAGCCGCTCGATGTCCAGCCGTAGGCCTCGGCAACGTGCCAGGCGACCGCGAACGGGGTTCTGCCTGCTGGCACCGGCTCTCTGTCGGTGCCGACCCGTAGGAGCGCGCATCGCGCGCGATGCCTGGGCGGACAAACGTGGCATCGCGCGCAATGCGCGCTCCTACAGGTCACGGCCTCTTCCGGTCGCCCGCAT
>CAZSKQ010000117.1:0-10062 GCA_964607425.1 uncultured Woeseiaceae bacterium | reverse complement strand
CGTTGGCCGGCGAGTGAAAATCGTCGCCATCATGGAAGCGGCCGCCGATCGCGCGGGCCAGCGCCCGGCCCACCGTGGACTTGCCGCTCCCGCTCACGCCCATGATGACGATGACCACTCGACCGGCCGATCGCCACGCGTCAGTGCAGGTGCTGCAGATCCCGGCGTGCCCGCCGCGACGCGCCGTTGCCGGCCATGAGCGCCGCGATGGTGACCCCGGCGACGGTCAGCGCCGTCGCGGTAACCACCGGATGCAGTGACGCCCGCGTATAAGCGCTGGATTGCATGACGTGGCCGGCGTAGTCGCCATGCACGCGGCCGTCTTCCGCGGGTTGATGGAGCGCCCCTTCCCTGTGCCGCGCCGGTGTTTCCCGAAACTGCATACCCGAGGTGAAACGCCGGTTCAGCCAGTCAAGCACAGCGGGCACGCGCGCATTCACGCTGCTCATCAGCTTTGAGCTGCCGCCGACGAAGATGTCCCGCCGCGGATGCTCTGCCGCGAACAGCACGGCATGCGCCACTTCCTCGGGTGCATAGACCGGCGGTGGCAGCGTCAACTCCCTGGAGGTGTAGTTCTTCGCATGTTCCGGATACCGGGTATCGATACCGGCGGGCTTGACGAGTGTTACCGAAACCGGCGCCTTCTCCTGCTGCAGCTCCATGCGGAAAGCATCGGTGAAACCCTTCACGGCATGCTTGCTGGCGCTGTACATGCCCTGCATCGGGAGCGCAAGGTCGGATAGCTCGCTGCCGATGTTGATGATTGCGCCCCCGCGATTCCGCAGGTGTGCGGCGGCCACCAGGGAACCCGAGACGACACCCCAGAAGTTGGTATCGAACAGCCGGCGCGCGTCCTCCTCAGAAATCTCCTCGAGGCGTCCGTAGATGGAAACGCCGGCGTTGTTCACCCAGGTGTCGAAGCCGCCGAAGCGCTCGATCGCGGTATGGGCAATGCGCCGCACGTCCTCGCGCCGGCCGACGTCGGCCGCCACGTCGATGGCCTGCCCGCCTTCCGCCTGTATCCGGTTGCGGATCTCCGTGAGCGCGTCGCCGTTGCGCGCCGACAGCACCACGCCTGCGCCCTTCGCGGCCGCGGCGCGGGCCGTCGCGAGGCCAATCCCGCTGGAGGCTCCGGTGATGACGACGACCTGTTCGTTCAGGGGCTTCAATGGATAACGCATGGCCGATCGCTCCTCCTGTGAGTAAACAGTGCATTTTCTGCAAGGTTCGCGCCAATAACTGTAGGAGCGCGCCATGCGCGCGACAAACACCCGCCACCCGAGGCATCGCGCGCCATGCGCGCTCCTACAGTTGCAGTGCGAGTTCCAGGCTGCATACTTGTCACGGTGTCCGAGGAATCAAGAGATAAAACCCGGCTGCCGCCAATCCTCCGCCGAACCGCGTACCTGGCCGCCTTTGCGCTGCTGGCCACCTGGCTCTGGCCGCGGCCGGGCGAGCTGCGGGGTCCTGCGGCGGCAGGCGGCGGCAGCCTGGAACGCATTCGTGCTGCCGGCTTCGCTCGGGTGGGTTTCGCCAACGAAGCTCCCTACGCCTACATCGACAGTGACAGCGGCCGCCTGACCGGCGAGGCGCCCGAGCTCGCCCGCCTCGTGTTCCGCCAGCTCGGGGTCGCGGACATCCGCGGCGTGCTCACCGAGTTCGGCTCGCTCATCCCGGCGCTCAAGGCGGGACGTTTCGATGTAATCGCGGCCGGCATGTACATCACACCGGCGCGTTGCGCGGAGGTCCTGTTTTCGGACCCGACTTACGCGATCGGTGAAGCGTTCATCGTAGCGGCCGGCAACCCGCTGGACCTGCACGGTTACCGCGACTTGCGCGACACGAAAGGCGCAACGCTCGGGGTCGTCACCGGTGCGATCCAGTTGCAGTACGCGCGGGCAGTGGGCATCCCGGACGATCGCGTCAGGATTTTTCCCGATGCGCCATCGGCCGTCGACGGGGTCGCGGCGGGACGCGTCTCGGCCTATGCGGGCACGGCGCTCACCGTGAACGATCTGCTGGGTAAGACATCGGCGCCGCTGGAGCGCGCCATGCCGTTTACGGATCTGGTGATCGACGGCAGCGTCGTGAAGGGTTACGGCGCATTCGGCTTCCGCAAGAGCGATCGCAAGTTCCGCGATGCCTTCAACCAGGCGCTGCGGGCAACGATCGGCACGCCGAAGCACGCCGAACTGGTCGAGCCGATCGGCTTTACCGCGGACATGCTGCCCGGCCGTGTAACCGCGGCCGAGCTCTGCGAAGGCGGTGCGGGATGACCCTGGAGGGGGCGCTCGCGTTCCTGCAGGTGCATCTGCCCGCATTGATCGAGGGCCTGCGGGTCACGTTGCAGCTCACCGTCGGCGGCGCGACGTTGGCGCTGCTCCTGTCGCTGGGGGCCGGGCTCGGCCGCCTGTCTCCGAGCCGCTGGCTGCGCTGGCCCGCGAACGCCTACGTCGAAATCTTCCGCGGCACCTCCGCGCTGGTGCAGCTCTTCTGGTTCTATTTCGCACTGCCCTTTTTTGGCATCAGCCTGCCGGCGCTGGTGACCGGAATCGTAGTGCTCGGGCTCAACAGTGGCGCCTACGGCGCGGAGGTCGTGCGCAGCGCGATCGCCAACGTGCAGCGCGGGCAATGGGAGGCGGCGCGCGCGCTGAACCTCGGGCAGGGACAGGCGATGCGGCACGTCATTTTGCCCCAGGCACTGCCGATGATGTTGCCGCCTGCGGGTAACCTGCTGATCGAATTATTAAAAAACACGGCACTGGTGTCGCTGATCACACTCTCCGAGCTGACCTTCACGACCCAGGTGCAGCGTGCTGCGACGCTGGACACCGTGCCGCTGTTCACCCTTGCCTTGCTGATCTATTTCGCGGTGGCGCAGGTGCTGCTGGCCGGCGTGCGCCGGCTTGAACAAAGTGCCGCCCGCCACCGTGGAGACCGCGCATGATCTGGAACTGGGCCTATGCTTTCGCGGTGCTGCCGGACATTCTCGGCGCGTTTGTCGTGACGCTGCAGGCAACGCTGGCGGGGTTCGCGCTTGCCCTGGTTCTCGGCCTTGCCTGGGCCGTCGCCCGCCGCGCGCCGCTGGCGTGGCTTGCCCGCGGTGCATCGTGGATCGTGGAGTTCGTGCGCTCGACACCCCTGCTGATCCAGCTCTACTTTCTTTATTACGTGCTGCCGCAATACGGTGTCACGCTGTCGCCGCTGGTTATCGGCATCGCGGCGCTCGGGCTGCACTATTCCTGCTACACGGCCGAGGTCTACCGTGCCGGCATCGAAGCGGTACCGCGCGGGCAATGGGAAGCGGCACGCGCACTGAACCTGTCGCCGGCCGCGACCTGGCGGAGCGTGATCCTGCCGCAGGCTGTGCCGCCTACGCTCCCGGTGCTCGGCAATTATCTCATCGCCATGTTCAAGGACACCCCGCTGCTCGCCGCGATCACGGTGATGGAGATGCTGCAAACCGCCAAGCTGATCGGCGCGGAGTCGTTTCGTTACCTGGAGCCGCTCACGATCACCGGCATCGCGTTTCTCGCCGTGAGCCTGGTTGCGTCCTGGCTCGTCCGTTACCTGGAGACACGCCATGCCATCCGCCGTTGACGCCGTGCTGCAATTCGATGCGGTGACCAAACGTTTCGGACGGAACACCGTGCTCGACGGGTTGGACCTTTTCCTCGGTGCGAGTGAAAAGCTCGCGCTGATCGGCCCGTCCGGTTCAGGCAAGTCGACGGTGCTGCGCATCGCGATGACCCTCGAGGACGTGCAGGCCGGCAGCGTGCAGGTGCATGGGCGCGACTTGTGGCGGGACGGCAGGCCGGCGGATGCCGGGCTCACGCGCGAGCTGCGCGCGCACCTCGGTATGGTATTCCAGCATTTCCACCTGTTCCCGCACCTCTCCGTGCTGGACAACCTCACGCTCGCGCCGCGGCTGGCGAACGACGTCAGCGAAGCCGCCGCGACCGCCACGGCAATCGATCTCCTGCGACGGGTCGGTCTCGAGGACAAAGCCGATGCCTGGCCGGAGCGGCTCTCCGGCGGGCAGAAACAGCGGGTGGCCATTGCCCGCGCGCTCGCGATGCAGCCGGACATCATGCTGTTCGACGAGGTAACGTCCGCGCTCGATCCCGAGATGGTGGGCGAAGTGCTCGACGTGCTGCGCGAGCTCGGCCGCACGACGGACATGAGTATGCTGCTGGTCACGCACGAAATGGAATTCGCACGCCAGTTCGCCGACAGGGTGGCATTCATCGACGGCGGGCGTATCGTTGAGGCAGGCTCACCGGAGCGCCTGTTCGACCGGCCTCGGGAAGAACGTACCCGCCAGTTCCTGCAGCGCGTGCGCAAACGCTGACTGCGGGCGGCCGGTGAGGAGACGCCGCCGGTCATGCGCTTCCTCCGCCGGCGGGCCGGGAGGCCCGCTCCGGCGCGGCATGGTATGCTTCAGGAAGCTTGAGTAAGATTTAAAACTCCGTGAACAGGCAAAAGCCCAATCGACTGCTCTGGCTTGCTCTCATCGGCATCGCCATGCAGGCGCTCGTGCCGGCCGGCTATATGCCGGCGCCGATCGCGAACGGCCTGCCGTTCGTGCTTTGCACCGGCGGCTTTTCCGGCGCGAGCTTCCTTGTTGCCGATGGCGGCCATACCCACCATGCCGATCACCAGCAGGCGCACGAGCACGCCGGCGACGACGGTGAACGGCCCCTGGAGTGGGAGTTTTGCCCATTCGGCGCCGTTTTCGGCAGCGCGGCGCTCATCGCCGAATATCATCCGCCGTCCCCGCTCCTGCATAAAAACCCTTCCGCCACTGAAATCGACGGCATCGTCCGATCTGTCGCCACCCGCCCCTGGCGCGCCCGCGCCCCTCCGGAAAACGAGCCCATCGACGCTTGAAGCAGCGAACCGCTGCTGTCCCGGTACCTGCCTGGCCCGACGCGCGGCTTCGCGCATCCGCTCCGGCAACATTCGATAAGGTGCTCTATGAACTTCCGTACCCGAATTGCGGCATTGGCAATGCCGTCCCTGTTCGCCCTCGCGGCCGCCGCCGGCGCTTCCGATGCCACGGCCGTGAACGGATCGGTGCCATCGCCCGATGACATCGTGGTCGTCGGCCAGGAAACCCGGGATGCCGCGGACCTGCGGCGCGACCTGGCATTCACGCCGGGCGGCATCGACCTCGTCGACATGGAAGACTTCCAGAACCGCAACGTATCGAGCCTCGCCGATGTGCTGCAATACGTGCCCGGCGTGTGGTCATCCAGTGAAAGCGGCAACGATGTCATCTTCTTTTCCAGCCGCGGCTCGAACCTCGACGCCACCGACTACGACATGAACGGCATCAAGCTGCTGAAGGACGGCCTGCCGGTCACGACGGCCGACGGCAACAACCACAATCGCGTAATCGACCCGTTGAGCGCGCAGCAAGTCACAATCCTCCGAGGCGCCAATGCCGTGAAGTTCGGGGCGAGTACATTGGGTGGCGTCGCCAATTTTGAGTCAGCCACTGCCCGCGGCAGCGACTCAATGTCTTTGCTTTTGAGCGGCGGCAGTTTTGGGCAATGGCGGGAGCGAATTACCGTCAGCGGCGACCTCGGCGAGGGACTCGACGGCCTGCTGACGGTGGAAGCCAAGCAATGGGAAGGTTACCGCGATCACAACGAGCAGGATCGCCGGGGCATTTATGCCAACACGGGCTGGCAGCTTTCCGACAAGGTGACGACGCGTTTCTACGGCAGCTGGATCGACAACGACCAGGAGCTGCCGGGCCCGCTCAGCCGGGCCCAGGTCGAGACCGACCCGCGGCAGGCGGAAGCGGCCGCGGTCAGCGGGCATTACCAGTTCAACGTCGAATCGTGGCGCCTCGCCAACAAGACCTCCTGGAGGATCGGCGACGACCGGCAGCTCGAGATCGGTGCTTCCTTCGAGGAGCAGGCGCTGTATCACCCTATTGTCGACCGCGTGATGGTCGATTTCGATGGTCCGGGACCCGAGCCGCCGGTCGAGGTCTTCAGCCTGCTGATCGACACCGACCAGCGGAATACTGGGGCGGTGCTGCGTTACAGCCAGCGCTCCGGCGCCCACGATTTCCTCGCCGGCCTCAACTACGCTCACACGTCGGTTGACGGTGAGCACTACCGCAATCTCCGGGGCATGCGAAACGGTGTGTCGGAGCTGATCAGGAACGACGCAACGCTGCTGGAGGCGTTTGCCATGGATCGCTGGGCACTCGACGAGCGGCTGATGCTGGTGCTGGCAGCGCAGGCGGTTACCACCAGCCGCGACGTCCGCACCACCGACGTTGCGACGGGGTCGATGCGCCATCCGAAAGGAGACTACTCGAGCATCAACCCGCGCATCGGGCTGCTCTACGATGTCCGGCCCGGTGTGCGGCTTTACGGCAACCTGAGCCGCCTCTACGAGCCGCCGACCAACTTTGAGCTGGAGGACAACGTGGCGGGCGGCGATGCCCTGCTTGAGGCGATGTCCGGAACCGTGATCGAGCTCGGTGCGCGCAGCAGCCGCGAGGCCGGAGCCGTGAACAGCTGGTCCTGGGACATCTCGGCGTACTACGCCCGGATCGACGACGAAATCCTGTCGGTCGACGATCCCGCGGCCCCCGGCACCAGCCTGTCAACGAATATCGACCGCACGATCCACGCCGGGATCGAAGCGATGGCGCGCGGCCGCTTCATCCTCGATGGCGCCGCCGATCGGTCGCTGGAGCCGGTGATCAGCGCCACCCTCAACCATTTCCGTTTCGACGGCGACGCGCGCTACGGGGACAACCGGCTGCCGGCGGCGCCGGATTACGTCGTGCGTGGCGAACTCATGTATCGCCACGGCAACCGCTTCTGGATCGGGCCGACGTTCGAGGTGGTGGGCGATCGCTATGCCGACTTCGCCAATCGTTACGCAGTCGACGGTTATGCCCTGCTGGGAGCCCGCGGCGGATGGTCGGGCGATACGTGGAGTGTCTTCGTCGAAGTGAACAACCTCCTGGACGAGCACTACATCGCGAATCATGTCGTTCGCGACATCGCCGGCGCGGATGATGCGATCCTGAATCCGGGGGCGCCGCTCTCCGCGTACGCCGGTATCCGCTGGCGCCTGCCCTGAGCGGAGCATCCGTTTACCGGAAACGCTCCTCCAGCAGATCGAGCTCCCGCACCAGGCGCCGCGAATCCGCGTCGGTAATGCGGCGTGCACGCGCCAGCGCGAACAGCGTATCGCGTTCCGCGCGCAATCCCGTGAGGCGCAGCCGCCGCTCGATCTCATCCCCCTGGCGGATGCGCTCGGCGTCCTCGACGGTGGTGCGGCCCGCGAGCCGCCGGCGGTACACCTCCATTACACGCGCCGCGGCATCCGCGTACACGTCGGCGTCCTTCTGGCCGCTCGCCATCTCGTGAAATGCCGCTTCGACCGCGGGGATCGCGGCCTCGGCGGCGGCCTGGCGCGCGTGCTCCACGGCCTCGGCCTCGCGCGGCATCGACACGGGCGCGAGATCCCTGAGCAGCCGCGGCAAGGCGACGCTGGCGGCGAGCAGCGATACGATGATGACGCCGGCCGCGAGAAAGATCGCCAGCTCGCGGGCGGGGAAAGGCGTGCCGTTCGCCAGCAACGGCAGCGTCAGCACGCCGGCCAGCGTGATCGCGCCGCGCACGCCCGCGAGCGATATCGCCGCGACCAGCCGCCACGGCGGATTGTTGCCGGTGGTACCGCCCCACGGTTTGCCGAGCCAGGCACTCAGGCGCAGTGACACCCACACCCAGGCAAAGCGCAGGCAGGCCAATGCGACGTTGATTGCCAGCACGTAAACGGCCAGCCACCAAAGCTCGCTCTTGTTCGATTCGCGTACGGCATCCGCGGCATCCGCGAAGATCGCCGGCAATTGCTCGCCCAGCAAAACGAACATTACGCCGTTCAACGCGAACTGCACCGTGTCCCAGACCGCCGTGCGCTGGACGCGGGTACCGGCCAGTGCGCTGCCCGACAGCTCGACGTAACCCATCGTGAGGCCTGCGGCCACGGCCGCCAGGATGCCTGAGCCGCCCAGGTGCTCGGCCGCCTCGTACACGACGAAGGGTATGAGCAGGCTCAGCAGCACGTGCGAGCCGGTCTCTTCGCCGAACCGCCGGCTGACCCAGATTTTCGACCACATGAGCCCTATGGTCAGCGCTATCCCGACGGCAACGCCCACCACGGCAAGCTGCACGAATGTCAGCGCCGCCGACGACAGCGCAAAGCTGCCGGTTAACGCCGCGGCGACCGCGAACCGGAAGCATACGAGGCCGGTGGCGTCGTTCAGCAGCGATTCGCCTTCCAGCACGTGCATGATGCGCGACGGTACCGGAGCGCGCGCCGTGATGGCCGAAACCGCGACGGGATCGGTTGGCGATACGATGGCCGCGAGCGCGAACGCAACAGGGTACGGCATCGACGGGATCATCCAGTGTATGAAGAACCCCATGCCGATGACGGTAAAGAAGACGAGGCCGAGCGCGAGCTCGAGGATCATCCCCTTGTCGCGGACCAGCTCGCCGGTCGGCAGCCTCCAGCCGTCGAGGAACAACAGCGGCGGCAGTAGCAACAGGAAGAAGACTTCCGGGTTGAGGGGGACTTCCTGGTCGGTCACCGCAGCGATCGCCGCACCCAGCGCGATCTGCACGAGCGGCGTCGGCACCGCGCGCGGCAGCGCCCGCACGATGACCGCGCTGACGACCACCGCCGCCAGCATGAACAGGACGATGCCTATGGCTCCCATGTACCGCCGTCGTTGTTGTTGTTCAGCCTGCCAAAGTTAACACGATCGCCTGGGAGGACAGCAAGATCGGCACGACTGGGACGAAGCCTGGCGCAAGCTGCACAGTGTTTGTGCCGGACGCGCTGCCGCTGCGTAGCAGCAAACCCGGCCACGAGCACCCGGACTATCGGAGCGAGGCGGCGGCCGCGCAGGATCGAGGCTGCTTGCTGCAGGTCACGCAGCCGCGCGTTGGTACGACTGCCAAGGAAGACGAGGTCGACCGCGCATTAGCTCCGACCCCGGATCTCGTCCGTTTCAGCGGACGGCGCTGGCCTCAAATCAGTCGCCGAAATAGAAACGCACGCCTACCGTGTAGGCTTCGCCGTCATCGAAGAAGAGCACTTCTCCGGTGAGCGCGATGCCGTCGGCCAGGAAGATGTCGGCGGCGGCAAAGCCGGCTGTATCGTTACCTGAGAGGTCGAGGTCGGTATAGTCGATGCCGCCCCGTAGCTCGTAGCCCGGCAGCGGCATGAACCGCACGCCGGCGATTGCGCGAATGCCGTCGTCTTTTACCGAGATCACGCCGTCATCGGCGCGGACGTCGTAGTAGCCGGCACGGCCGAAGACACTAAGGCGCTGCATGAGATCGAAATGCGCGCCGATCCCGAGCGTCGTCTCCCTGCCCGTCGCCTGCTCGAAATCGTCGAGCTTGCTGGATTCGGTGTCGGCGAACAGGTGAATGTGATCGCGAACCGCGAACGCCGCCTGGAAGTTCCAGCCGCTGAAATCCACTGTATCCGGCATGCCCGGTATCGCGACCGGCGCGTCGATCTGGGTCATTACATGGCCAATCTGTACCCAGCTGTAACGAATATCGCTGCTGTCCGCCTGCGCGAACGTCGCGGCAGGAGCCAAAAACAGCACCAGCAGAATGCGCTTCATCTCGCTCTCCCCAACAGGTTGGTGTGCCCAGTCGGCGTGCAGCGTATGCGTTGATGGGTGTGCAATTCAGGGCGCGCGTCACATTTGTCGCCGACTGTCTCACGGACCGGAACCAGTTCACCCTCCCCCTCCCGACATTCGCATCGTGCGCTGCAGCCACGCCGGCTTCGGGAATGGGCCATATATTGTTGACATGGCGGGACGGCCCCACTATACAAGCCCCTGTCGTAGTCAGCGCCGGCAGCGATCTCATGGACATTCCTGGCGAAATCCCGGCGCATCGCCCGCGCGGCGGCGCATTGAGCCCGATCGCCATTGGTACCGGTCTCGCAGGTCCCGGGCCATGAGCCTGCCGCACATCCTCCTCCCCGGCATGCCTGGGG
>CAZSKQ010000116.1:0-10101 GCA_964607425.1 uncultured Woeseiaceae bacterium | reverse complement strand
CGGGGTTCGACAACGCACGGGTCGCCCGCATGGCGGGCTCCTACATGAGCGATACCACGTGACGAGCGTTGAGGCGACGAACGCTTTGCAGAGGCTCCTACGGCTCGGATTTGCGGGGATGGATGCGGAAGCGGCAGGCGGTGCCGCCCCGCACCATGCACTCGGTGTGTTCGACGTTTTCGCCGAGCAAGGTCTCCATCAGGGCGATGTCCAGCTCGCAGACCTGGGCGTGCCGGCGCGCGAGATCGTGCCAGATGCAATTCCTGGCATCGATCATCCGGCGCTCGCCCGTTTCATCGGGCTCCGTGCGTGACTGGTAACCGAGCTCGCGCATGATGCGGGCGAGCTCCTCGATCCGCTGCGCGGACGTCCTGCCCTTCATGCGGTGCAGGTTCTGCTCGCCAAGGAGCCGCCCCATTCGCCGCATCGCGTCACCCAGGCCTTCACTGCCGAGGCTGCTTTTCATGCCGCCGAGCAATAGTTCGGCGAACATCGCGTACTGCTTCGGGAACAGGTGCACGCCGCGCTCGGACAACCGCCAGGCGAAACCCGGTCGGCCGCCTTTCGGCGCCCGCGCGGACTTCTCGACATAACCCCCGCCGGCGAGTACCGCCAGGTGCTGGTGCACGGCGCTGCGGCTGATGTCCAGCGCTCGTGCCAGCTCATCGGCACTCTGGCCTTGTTTCTTCTCCAGCAACAAGGTCAACAGACGCTGCTGGCGCTCGCCAAATCCGGCGAGATGCGGGGTGGAAGTGTTCATGATCGAAACCGTTTTCTCCTTTTTTACGTTTATCCAGACTTATATTGACAAAGATCGAAACGCTTGCCTAGACTGAGTTTAAGGGGAGCCTTTCCGACCTGTCACGAGAATAAGGAGTTAAGAATGTTGACTGCCGCTGTCATCGTGTTCGCCGTCGCCGCCCTGGGCGGTGTCGCGCTCGCTTTGCACGTCCTTCGGGACAAGCTCGCGCCCTGGGCGCTTTCCATCCTGCATGCATTACTCGGCGCGATCGGGCTGGTGCTCCTGATCCTGTTGTTGCTCGGCGAGGCGGCCCCTACGCTCCTTTCGTGGTCGTTCGGCTTTTTCCTGGTGGCGGCGCTCGGCGGCTTCTGGCTTGCCTCGCGCCATGCGAAAAAGGAGCTGCCGCCAAAAGGCGTCGTAGTGCTGCACGCCGGCCTCGCCGTAACGGGCTTCGTGCTGCTGCTCATCGTCTTCCTGAATGCCTGAGACTCCGCGCCGCCTGCATCCCCTGTTCGTGCACTTCCCGATCGCGTTTTACATGACCGGGGTAGCGCTGGACCTGGGGATGTGGGCCGGAGTCCTGCCGGCGATCCCCGGCATTGACGGCAATGCCCTCGCCCATGCGCTGTTGTGGGCGGGGGTAGTCGCCACGCTTCCCGCCGTCGCCGCCGGCCTTATCGACTACGCCCGCCTGCCGCACTCGATCCAGGGCAACGGCATCTTGCAACGGCACATCCTGTACATGGGCTCGGCATTCGTCGTGTTCCTCGTCGCCGCCATCTGGCGGGCCAAGGCGGGCCCCTTCGACGCGGCCCCGGGGGTGGCGGTCATACTCCTCGAGATCGCGGGTGCCGCGGGTCTCATCATCGGCGGTCACTTCGCCGGCCGGGTCGTGTTCGAGCTCCTGCCGCGGGAGCCGGACCGGCACTAGCGGCCCAGGAATACCCCGATACCGTTCAGCAGCATCTGGACGCTGATCATCACGAGCACCATGCCCATGAGTCGTTCCATGGCCATGAGCCCGCGTTCCCCGAGGACACGATAGAAGAACGGCGCCGCAACCAGGATGGCGGCGGTAAGGAACCATGCAATCGACATCGCGAGCCACAGCGCGACGGTGCCGCCGGCGGAAGCGCGCTGCAGCAGGAGCAGCGCGGCAAGAGCGGAAGGACCTGCGATGAGCGGTATCGCGAGCGGCACGATCAGCGGCTCGCCCTCGGGCAGCGCGCCGTGGGTCCGGGTCTGCGGAAAGATCATTCGCAGGGCAATGATGAACAGTACGATGCCGCCCCCGATACTGATCGTCTCCTGATCGATGTGCATGACACGCAGCATCGCGTCACCGGCGAGGAGGAAAACCAGCAGTACGACGTAGGCGACCAGCACCTCGCGGACGAGGACCTTCCGCCGCCTCTCGGGCGCGACATCCTTCAGGACCGACAGGAAAACCGGCACGTTCCCCAGCGGATCCATGATCAGGAACAGCGTGATGACGGCCGAGAGCAGGTCGTTCATCGAAGCAGGTCCCCCGGGCGGATGTATTGACTTGAATGGTACAGGAGTTCGCGGCCCGGCCCGAGCCCGGGGGGTGGAGCGCAGCCCATATGCACGTACGGCATGGGCCCCGAACTACTTGATCTGGATCGCCATGCCGCTACGCGGCCCGCGAGTGATAATATTGCCGCCGCTGCTTGATCAAAGAGAAGAGGGAGTCATGAGCTTACGCATTAATTCCGAGGCGCCGGACTTCACGGCGGAAACCACGGAAGGAACCATCAAATTCCACGACTGGATCGGTGACGGCTGGGCCGTCCTGTTCTCGCACCCGAAGGATTTCACCCCGGTGTGCACCACCGAGCTCGGTTACATGGCGGGCCTGAAGGACGAGTTCGCGCGCCGCAACTGCAAGATCCTCGGCCTGTCGGTCGATCCGGTGGACGACCACAACGCCTGGGCGAAGGACATCGAGGACGTGAGCGGCCATGCCGTCAACTATCCCCTGATCGGCGATCCGTCGCTGGAAATAGCCAAGCTTTACGACATGCTGCCGGAGGATTCGGGCAGTACCGCCACCGGGCGCACGCCCGCGGACAATGCCACGGTGCGGTCGGTATTCCTGATCGGTCCCGACAAGCGCATCAAGGCCATACTCGTCTACCCGATGAGCACGGGCCGCAATTTTGCCGAGATCCTGCGATTGCTCGATTCCGCGCAGCTTACCGCCGAGAAGAAAGTCGCGACGCCGGTGAACTGGAATCCGGGCGACGAAGTGATTATCGCGCCGTCGCTTTCGGACGCACAGGCCAGGGAAAAATATCCTGAAGGCTGGAAGTCCCCGAAGCCCTACATCCGGTACGTGTCGGAGCCGCGGTAAAACCGCGGCCGCCGGCGCAAGCCGGGCAGCCATGTCATGCCCTCCAGGTACTACAAGGATTTTGTCGACGCGGTCGGCAACACCCCGCTGATTCGCTTGCGCGGCCCGAGCGAGGAGACCGGCTGCGAGATCCTCGGCAAGGCCGAGTTCCTGAACCCGGGCGGCTCGGTCAAGGATCGGGCCGCGAAGTCGATCGTGCTCCGGGCCGAGGCGGAAGGCCGGTTGAAGCCCGGCGGCACGGTCGTCGAGGGCACGGCGGGCAACACCGGGATCGGGCTCGCGCACGTCTGTAACGCACGCGGCTATCGCTGCATCATCGTTATCCCGGAAACCCAGTCGCCGGAAAAGCTGGACTTGCTGCGCGCACTCGGTGCCGAGGTGCGGCCGGTGCCGGCGGTACCCTACAAGGATCCGAACAATTTCCAGAAGATCGCCGGCCGCCTGGCCGGGGAACTGGACAATGCGATCTGGGCCAACCAGTTCGACAACCTCGCCAACCGGCAGGCACATATCGAGACGACCGGGCCGGAAATCTGGCGGGACACCGACGGCAAGATCGACGCTTTCGTCTCCACGTCCGGTACCGGCGGCACCCTGGCCGGCACGTCCTTGTACCTGAAAACGAAAAAGCCGGACATCCTGACCGTGCTCGCCGATCCCACCGGCACCGCCACCTGGCACTACGTGAAGCACGGCGAAGCGAAGGTCGTCGGCGGCTCCTCGATCTCCGAGGGCATCGGCAGCACCCGCATTACGACGAATTTCGAAGGTGCACCGATAGACGACGCCGAGATGATCCCGGACTCCGAGTGCGTGACGCAGGTATACCGGCTGCTCTTCGAGGAAGGCCTGTTCCTCGGCGGCTCCTCCGGCATCAACGTTGCCGCCGCTGTGCGCGTCGCGAAAGCCCTGGGGCCAGGGCACGTGATCGTCACCATCCTCTGCGACACCGGCGGCCGCTACCAGTCCCGCCTGTACAACCGCGAGTGGCTGCGCCAGAAAGGCCTGGAACCGCCCCCCCAGCGAGCCCCCGCCCTGTCGTAGGGAGCGCGCACCGCGCGCGATCCATGGCGGCACGTTCAATCGCGCAACCCGCGCTCCTGCGGCGCCGGACAATCTGGCATGATGCCTGCAACGCCCTGGCAGGCGGGATCGGAGAAGCGCAATGACCGGCGGATTTCACCTCATGCGGCTCGCGGGCGTCGACGTCTATCTTGACTGGAGCCTGGCGATCATCTTTTTCCTCATCACCATGAGCCTGGCCAGCGGGCTCTTCCCCGCGTGGCACCCGGACTGGAGTACCGCCTTGAGCTGGTTTACGGCGGCCGCGGCTGCCATCCTGTTCCTGGGCTCAGTCCTCGTGCACGAGATGTCCCACGCGCTGGTCGGCCGCGCGCGCGGCATGTCGATCCGCCGCATCACGCTTTTCATCTTCGGCGGCATGGCGCACCTCGACGAGGAGGCCCGCGATTGGCGCACGGAGCTCTACATGGCCGTGGCAGGCCCGGTAACAAGCCTTGCCATCGGCTTCATCTGCATCTGGCTCAGCTCCTTCGGTGTGGGCGACGTGGCCGGCGGCATGCAAGACCCCGAGGAGCTGCTGGCCGGCCTCGGACCGTGGACGACGTTGTTGCTATGGCTCGGTCCGGTGAACCTCGTGCTGGGCGTGTTCAACCTGGTGCCGGGATTTCCGCTCGACGGCGGACGCGTCATGCGGGCGACGATCTGGGGCGCGACCGGCGACCTGCACAAGGCCACCCGCCTCGCCTCCAATGCCGGTCGCGCGTTCGCGTGGATACTGATCGCCTGCGGCGTGGCCATGATCCTCGGTATACGCGTGCCGATATTCGGCACGGGTCTCGTGGGCGGCCTGTGGTTGGCGCTGATCGGCTGGTTCCTGCACAACGCCGCCATCATGAGCTACCGGCAGTTGCTCGTGCAGTCCGCGCTGGAGGACGTCCCGGTGAGCCGGCTCATGCTGACCGACGTCCGCTCGGTGCCCGGCACAACGACGCTGCAGGCCTTCGTCGACGACTACATCCTCGGCCACGAGCAGCGCGCCTGGCCGGTGACCGACAACGGCAAGCGCCTCAGCGGCATCGTGGGACTCGCGGACACGAGGCGCGTGCCGCGGGAACGGTGGGCCGAAGCAACGGTCGCCGACATTATGCGCCCGGCCGGTGAAACGATCAGCGTGGCCCCGTCGGACGAGACCGCATCCGCCCTGCGGCTGATCGGGCAGCATAACGTGAACCAGCTTCCGGTGATCGAGAACGACGAGCTCAAGGGATTGCTGCGGCGGGAGGATATACTGCGCTGGCTGGCGCTTCACAGCGACGAGTCGCTGAGCGGGCGCCGCCGGGAGACCCATTCCGTACAGCCGAGATAAAAGGCCGACTAGAATAGTCCGGACCCGCCGGACCGGCGCGGAACAGCCCCTGGAGGGCCTTGCGGTGCAGTTCGGTCCAAGCCGTCAGTCAGGCGCCTGGCGCAACACGTCGGCCGCGCGCCTCTACCTCATAGCCGCGGTCATCTGGCTCGCTGTTGCCACCGCTGTCGGCCTTTTGGTGCTGCGCGAGCGCGATGCGATCATCGAACGCGCGAGCCGGGTATTGTCCGCGCTCGCCATGGCGCTGGAAGCACAGACCGCGCGCACGTTCCAGTCGGTCGAGCTGACGCTCGCCGGGGTCGTCGATACCTTGCGGCTCGCAGGCGACCTGGAGCCGGACGATCCGGAGTTCCGGGCGGCGCTCACCCGCAGGCTGCATTACCTCCGGCCGTACGTACGCGCCATCTACGTCGTCGACGAGAGCGGGCAAGTCATCCATGACACGGACCATCCGGCAAGCCCGGCCATCTCCCCGCGGCAACGCCCGTATTTCCAGCGGCACCGCGAGAACCCGACCCTCGTCGGCACGATTTCCCCGCCGCTGGAGAACCATCCCGAGCTGGGCTGGTACGTACCGGTCACGCGGCGCATCGGCACGGACGACGTGTTTGCCGGCATCGTGGTCGCCGCGGTCCAGCCGCGCTACTTCGAGTCGCTGTACCGGCGAATGGGCCTCGGCCCGTCCGATGTCATCTCGCTATTCTTCGACAACGGCGTGTTGATCTCGCAATATCCGGACGCGGGCCTGGCCGCCGGCAGCTCCTTCGCCGACGCGCCGCTGTTCAAGACCTATCTTCCGCGCGGCGAGGCGGGCACGTACATCGCCGAACGTGGGGTACTGCCTTACGCATCGCTGGTGAGCTACCGCGCGGAGCAACCGCAGCCGCTGGTCGTATCGGTCACGCAGGATATGCGTGCCGTGCTCGCTCCCTGGCGGCTGATCGTCGGCGGTGCCGCCGCGGCGCTCGCGCTGCTGCTGCTGCTGCTCATCCTGCTCGTCGACCAGTTCCGGCGCCAGCAGCGGATACGGGAGCGCATACAGGAGCGGCAGGCAAAGACAGCGCGCATGCAGGCGCTGGGGCACCTGACGAGCGGCATCGCACACGATTTCAACAACCTCCTCTCCATCATTTCCTCGAGTCTCGCCGTTCTCGCGCACGCGCCGGAGACGGGGGCGGCCTGCAAGAACGCCCTCAAGGCGGCCGAACGCGCGGTCGAGCGCGGCGCGGAACTCATCCGCCGCCTGAGCACGTTTTCACGCAGCCGGCCGATGCTGGTGAAGAGCACGAACCTGAACGCGTGCATAGAGGCCAGCACCGACCTGCTGCACCAGGCTGCCGGGGCGGGCGTGGAGCTCAGGATCGACCTGGCAGCGGACCTGCCGGCCTGCCTGCTCGATGAGACCGAGTTTGAAATTGCGCTGGTCAACCTGGTCGTGAATGCCCGGGACGCGATGGAGGGCCACGGCAGCATCGACCTGCGCACCTGGGCTGCCGCGGAAAGCGGCGATCCGGTCGAGCACACGATGGCGGAGCGGGTTTGCGTCGCGGTCGAGGACAACGGGCCGGGCATGAGCGTGCAGGTGCAGCAACATGCCTTCGAGCCGTACTACAGCACCAAGGGCGAGCGCGGCACAGGGCTTGGCCTGCCGCAGGTCTACGGGTTCATGCTGCACGTCGGCGGCGAGGCGCGCATCGAATCCCGCCCGGGCGGCGGCACCTCGGTGCAGCTGCTGTTCAGGCGCAGCTGACGTTATCGTTCGCTCCACCACGCGACGAATTCATCGAACTCGATCGCCTGGTCGTCGTCGGTGTCGATCTCGTCAAAGCCGATGCGCGCCTCGTCCGGGCCGATATTGGCCTCGAGGTCTTCCAGCATGCTCACGAACTCGCGGAAATCGATCTTCCCGTCCCCGTTCGAATCGTTGTACTGAAAGCTTTCGCGAAGTTCCGCGATCTTTTCGGGCGTCGGCATGGTGCACTCCTTGTTCGGCTGGGGCCCATTTTGCCGCTGCCCGGCGCACATTGAAACCGGATCGCGATGCTTTCCCGATTCGACTATGCTTGTACGACCCAGACTCAATTGCAGTGGCCGCCCGCAATGCGGGCCAACAGGAGGTAGCTCTATGGTCGGTCATGTGACCAACATCGAAAAGGATACGCTGGAGAACGAAGATTATCGCCGCGTGCTGTTTACCGGGCCGAATATGCAGCTGGTTTTGATGACGCTGCAGCCGGGTGAGGAAATCGGTCTCGAAACCCACGACGAGCACGACCAGTTCATCCGCGTCGAAGCAGGTAATGGCGTTGTGCGGCTGAACGACGAGGAGCACGAGCTGGCCGACGGCTTCACCGTCGTGATCCCGGCCGGCGTGCGTCACAACGTCGTCAACACGTCGAAGAGCGAGGCACTGCGCCTCTACACGATCTACAGCCCGCCGGAACACCCGGACGGTACCGTGCATCGCACCAAAGCCGACGAACCGGCGGAACACTAGCAGCCGGGCCAGGAGCCGGGGCTCAGATTCCGAACGGATAGGTCCGGGGCATGCCCTGGAGTTCTGCTGTGTCCAACGGCTCCACGGCGTGCGTCTCATCGATCCAGACGTACTCATCGAACTGCCGCGCCAGCACCGCCTGGAAATAGTGGCTGGCGCGCTCGGTCTCCGGCCGGTACACAACGCCGATCGCCCGTTCGAGCCGCGGCCGCATCAGAACAGCGTTCGCGGCCGGCTCTCCGGCGCGCAGGCCGAGCAAGCCGCCCGCAAGTCCGGTCTCATGAAACAGGTGCTCGTAACTCTCCTCGAGCGCGGGCTGCACCGGCTTGATTTCCATCGGCCCGTCCCAGTCGGAAGCTGCCGCCACCGTGCCGCGATCGGTGCCGAAGCCGATGGCGTACATCGCGCTCCCGAATTCGCGGCGGCAAAGATGCCCGAGGTTGAGCTCGCCGCGTGACGCCATCTCCGTGGCCCCCGCATCGCCGACGTGCGAATTGTGCGCCCAGATCACCGCCTTGTTTTCCGGCGCATGGTACCGGAGGAGCGACTGCAGCGTTTCGAACATGTAGCGATCGCGCAGGTTCCAGGCGGACTGCGAGCCGTAGTACATCGTGCGGTAATAGCGTTCGGCGTTCGCGACCAGGCGCGCGTTGTGCATCGCGTCCAGGAAGCGCTCGCCGTCGTGCTCAGCGTACTCCCGCTGCTTTCGGGAAATCTCCAGCAGGATTTTCACGACCTCGTTCTCGCAGCTCCGGTAGGGCTCGGTCAGCGCGGCGCGCCCGTAGGTGACGGGATCCGATTGCCACGGCGTGAGACAGCCGTAACGCTCCCGGGCGAGCGCGGCGGTCTCCGGATCGACATCGTCCAGGTACTCGAGCACGATACGGATCGAGCTGTAAAGGCTGTACAGGTCCAGCCCGCGGAACGCGACGCGGCGCTCCTCGGGGACATTGCCGTTATGCTCGCGCAGCCAGTCTACGAACTCCCGCACGTCGCGGTTGCGCCACATCCAGGTCGGGAAACGTGAAAACGCCGTCCACTCCGACGGCGGGTATTCGAAGTGGCGGACATAATGATCGATGCGTGCCGCGTCCGGCCAATCGGCTTCGATTGCGATAACGCGAAACCCGCGCTCGCGAATCAATTCGCGCGTGATGCGCTGGCGCATGCGATAGAACTCGGAAGTGCCATGCGATGCCTCGCCGATCAGGACCACGCGGGCACCCCCGAGCCGCTCCAGCAGCGGCACCAGGTCCGCGCTGTCGACGGAGCCGAAGGGTTCGGAAGCGGCACGAATAACGAGGGCGGAGTCTTCGTGCCGGATGGCCGGGCTGCGCCCCGCCGCTGAAGCGGCCGGGCCTTCAGTATCGCCGCTGTCACTGATCAGCGGCACGAAGCGCACGGCCGCGAGGCTTTCCTGCTCGAACTCCTGCTCATCCCGCCGCGTGATGCGAACCAGCTCCTGGAATGTCTCGTGGCGCCCCACCGGGATCACCAGCCGCCCTCCGATTTTAAGCTGCTGGCGCAGGGCATCGGGAACAGACCGCCCACCGGCCGCTACCACGATGGCGTCGAACGGAGCGTGCTCGGGCCAACCGCGGGTGCCGTCGCCCTGCCGGATTACGATATTGGTGTAGCCGAGCCTTGCAATCGTGGCGGCGGCGGTCCGGGCGAGCTCCGGGATACGTTCGATCGCGTAGACTTCGCCTGCGATCTGCGCGAGCACCGCGGCGGCGTACCCCGACCCCGCCCCGACCTCCAGCACTCGTTCTCCCCCGCGCAGGCCCAGCGCCTCGATCATGAAGGCGACCATGTAGGGCTGCGAGATCGTCTGGCCGTGGCCGATCGGCAAAGGCGAATTCTGGTAGGCGAACTCGCGGACGTTTGCCGGCACGAATTCCTCGCGCGGTACCGTGCGCATGGCGTCCAGCACTGCTGCCGAGCGCACCCCGCGAGCGGCCAGCTGGCGCTCGACCATGTCGTTGCGCCGTGCTGCAAAATCGTCCTCTGGGCGCTGAACGGGCAACCTGGACCTCTCGGGCGACGCGGGCAACTTACTCACGAAGCAAGATGCATGCCGGTGCATCGTGCGTGCGCTG
>CAZSKQ010000115.1:0-10440 GCA_964607425.1 uncultured Woeseiaceae bacterium | reverse complement strand
CCCGGGCGTTGCCGGAGTCCGTCGCGCTCTGGGCGGACTATATCCGGAATCCGGGATTTCGGCAGGAGGACCTGGAACGCGACCGGGCGCTCGCCCTCTCCGGCCTTTCCCAGTCGCTTGCCGACCCGGTGTCAGTCGCCGACCGAACGTTCTCCCATCTCCTCTATGGCGAGGACCACGCTTACGGTGTCGAGCTCGCCGGCCGGGTGGAGACTCTCGAATCCTACACGCGCGAGGATGTCATCGCCTTCCACGAGAGCTGGATTCGGCCGGACAATGCCGTCATCTACGCGTCCGGCGACACGACGCTCGATGTCCTCGTCAGCACGTTGAACAAGGCGCTTGGCGATTGGCACGCTCCCGACCGCCCCATGGTGGAAAAATCGCTCGAAGCGCTACCCTTCCGGCAGGCGAGCCGCGTCGTTTTGGTGAACAAGCCGGGAGCCATCCAGTCGGTCATCCGGGTCGGGCACCTGATGCCGTCCGGGCTCGATACGCGCGATTTCGAGATCAGCGCCATGAACGATGTCCTGGGCGGCAACTTCACGTCGCGGCTCAACATGAACCTGCGCGAGGACAAAGGCTGGACCTATGGCGCCAGGAGCTTCGTCGGCGATGCGCGCGGGCCGCAACCGTTCATCGTCGCGACGAATGTTCAGACCGACAAGACCGCTGAGGCGCTGGCCGAGATCGAGCGTGAAATACGCGAACTTCGAAGCGACCGGCCGGCGACGCAGGCCGAGGTCGACCTGATGATCAAGGGACAGGTGCTCGCGCTCCCGGGGCGCCTGGCAACGAACAACGCCCTGGTCGGCTATCTGCAGTATGCGGACCGGTTCGATCACGCATACGATTACCTCGCGAGCCTTCCCGAGCGATATGCCGCATTGCGCCCGGAGACGATTACCGGCACCGCAAAAGACATGCTCCGTCCCGATGCCCTCACCTGGGTCGTGGTCGGCGATCTCGAGAAGGTCGAGTCCGCGATCCGCGCACTCGATTTGGGGCCCGTCGAGATCTGGGATGCGGAAGGAGGCAAGTTGCCGGATCGTCCGAATTGACAAGCCGGTGCGGCAAAACCTGCCTTCTGCGCCACCCGCCGGGCGGAGCGGGGTTGGGGAAACGGACCAGTGTTGCAATCTTCATCCCCGGGGCCAAAATAGCGGTAAGCGGGTCCGCGCGCGGCTTCAAACCGAGTCGTGCCCGCGGTGGCACGGCGCGGTGGAAGGGCATCAGATCGGCAGGTCGCACCCGGCCGGGCGCGGCTCAGTGAAAAGCTTATACGAGGTGAGAGCTTGGTCACTTGGGAGAGTGCGGGCATGCTCCTTCAATCGAACACGTATCGTCGAAGGGACCAGTACCGGCGCTATTTTCCGGACTGGATTCGCCGACCGCTGCGGGCCGGCGAAGCGCAGGAGGCTGACCACAACTCCTATCTCGCCGGCGGCTATGCCGAGGAATTCGGGTACCTGGCACCTGCCGAGTCCGCCCGCGGCGTGCCGTTACCCGCAGGCGAGTTGCCGGACGATTACCGGCTCATTCAGTGGGCCGGAGTACATTCAGGGTATCCACTCAGACCTTATCCGATCTCCGTGGATCGGGAGAAAACCGCGCGCCCTCGCGCTTCGTCGGAGGCATCGGGCGGCATGTCGCACCACGATGCAGGTGCAGTCAGAGACCGGGGCAACTTCATCAGGGTGACCGAACGCCCGTATGAGCAGGAGCGCCGACAACTGGAACATCGCGCAGCCGCCGCGGTCATGCGCTTCGTTGCCGCGGGCGTAGCATTACGCTGGAAGTTCTCTTCGCTGCGTAGAGGACGCTAACATAGAGCGTGGCCGCTGTGGACGGTGCAGCAGCGAACCGGGCCCACGCGCAGGGCGGTCGGGCGTGGCGGCCGGTGCAAAATGGGGGCGGGAGTTAACCATGAATGAAAAGCGTGTAAAAAGCGCAGGCGGCAAAAGAACCGGTATTCACGCTCTCTATGCGCGCGACGCTACGGAAGCCGACCGGCTGTTATGGGGACGCCGCCCAGACCCCGTAACGCGCCGCGGCTTTTTGCGGGGCAGCGGACTGGCAGTGATGTCCGCTGCGATCGGGGCCTCCATACCTTTCGCCGAGCATATGCCTGGCGGCCTCATCCCGGCGGCACTTGCCGACACGGATGCGCCATTCGAGCTTGAAGGTAAAGCAGGGCTCGTCGTCCTGAACGACAGGCCGATCAACGCCGAAACGCCGGCACATCTCCTGGACGACGAGGTGACGCCGGTCGAACGGCTGTTCGTTCGGAATAACGGCATACCTCCGGATCTTGCCGGCATCGACCCGGATGACTGGGTGGTTGAAATAGCGGGTGAGTCCTGCGTAGAACCGAAGAAACTGACCCTGGCGGATCTCCGGTCCCGTTTTGATCATCACACGTTGCAATTGCAGCTCGAGTGCGGCGGCAACGGGCGTTCTGAATTTTACCCGCCGGCAAGCGGCAACCAATGGTCTACCGGAGCCGTTGGCTGTCCTGAATGGACAGGCGTTCGGCTGGGTGACGTACTGCATTATTGTGGCATCCGCGACGATGCGGTTTACGTTGCTTACGAGGGCGCGGATGTGCATCTATCCGGCGACCCGGCCAAGCAGGCGATTTCGCGCGGCGTACCGATCGCCAAGGCTCTTGACGAAGAATCCATGCTGGCGTGGGCGATCAATGGCGAGCCGCTGCCGCTTTTGCACGGCTACCCCCTGCGTATGCTGTGCTCCGGCTGGCCGGCATCTGTAAGCGGCAAATGGGTGAACAGGATCCTGATTCGCGACCGGGTGCACGATGGCGCCAAGATGTCGGGTAAGTCCTACCGCGTGCCCTGTGAGCCGGTGGCGCCGGGAACTGATGTGCCCGACGAAGATATGTGCATTATCGAGTCAATGCCCGTCAAATCGCTTGTTACGTATCCGGCGTCGGGATCGACTCATTCGCTAGCGGAAACCCTACAGGTGCGCGGACACGCCTGGGCAGGCGATCTCAAGGTGCAGCGCATGTTCACTTCCATCGACTTCGGTGCCACCTGGCAGGAAGCCGACCTTGACGATGCGGTGAACCGCCTCGCATGGCAACACTGGTGCCAGTCTGTCCGGTTTCCCGAACCAGGCTATTACGAGGTCTGGGCCAGGGCAGAAGACAGCAACGGCGTATCCCAGCCAATGGTGCTGCCCGGCTGGAATCCGCGCGGGTATCTCAATAATGCCTGCCACAGAATCGCGATCCGCGTCACAGCCTGAGGAAGCCCGCTATGCGCCCGCAATTGGCTCTGTCAATCATCCTGCTCGCGGCAGGGTCGGCGGCGGCGCAGGAGATCGATGCGCCGACAGGACTCGCAATCGGCCCGGGCTGGGAACTCGTTCGAGCCAACTGCGGCGGTTGCCATTCGTACAAGCTGGTGATCACGCAACAAGGCAGTCGACAGCAGTGGCTCGATACCATACGCTGGATGCAGGCCACGCAGAACCTGTGGCAGTTCGATGCCGAAACCGAAGATCGCTTGTTGAATTACCTGGCGGAATATTATGCGCCGCAGCCAAAGCGCAGGCGCGCCCCGATTGCTTCGTCGCTTATGCCGCCGGAGTATATTGCCGGCTCAACCAGCGAGACCGACGACTCGGGATAGATCCCCTCGTACCCGCACCGGCGTTCGTCGGCCTGCCTGGCAAGTGGCCGCTATACCACTCCCTGCGCCAGCATCGCATCGGCGACCTTCATGAAGCCGGCGACGTTGGCACCGACGACATAGTTCGTGCGACCTTCCTGCCTGCCGTAGTGCTGGCACGCGTGGTGGATCCCGATCATGATGTCGTGGAGCATGGCGTCTACCTCGCCGTCCGTCCACGTGCGACGGAGGGAATTCTGCGACATCTCCAGCCCGCTGACGGCGACACCGCCGGCATTGGACGCCTTGCCCGGCGCGTAGAGAATTCCGGCGGCATGGAAAACCTCGACGGCGCGCAGCGTTGAGGGCATGTTGGCGCCCTCCGCCACGCAAGAGCAGCCGTTTCGGATCAACGTTTCCGCGTCTTTTGCGTCCACCTCGTTCTGGGTGGCGCATGGCAGCGCAACGTCGCAGGGAAACATCCAGGGCGTGGCCGACTTCTCGTAATCCAGCTTGAACTCGTCCGCGAGCTCCTTGACACGGCCGCGGCGCTCGTTCTTCAGCTCCATCAGGTACTGCCACTGCTCCTCGGTAAAGCCATGCGGGTTGTACACCGTGCCGCCGGAATCCGAGAACGTCACGACCTGCGCGCCCTCGCTCATCGCTTTCGCGGCGGCATACTGGGCGACGTTGCCCGAGCCCGAAACGGCGACGCGGAGGCCGTCCAGCGTGCGCTGCTCCGTCTTCAGCATCTCCTCCACGAAATAGATCAGTCCGTATCCGGTGGCCTCCGGGCGCATGTAACTGCCGCCGAAGCTGATCCCCTTGCCCGTAAACGCACCGGTAACCTGGTTGGTCAGCTTCTTGTACATCCCGTAGAGATACCCGATCTCGCGTTCCCCGACTCCCGTGTCTCCCGCGGGCACGTCGACATCGGCGCCTATGTGACGATAGAGCTCGGTCATGAAGGCCTGGCAGAACCGCATGATCTCGTTGTCGCTCCT
Organism: uncultured Woeseiaceae bacterium; assembly: GCA_964607425.1. Lineage (GTDB taxonomy): Bacteria > Pseudomonadota > Gammaproteobacteria > Steroidobacterales > Woeseiaceae > IDS-8. The sequence goes on along the minus strand of CAZSKQ010000115.1, from coordinate 5,801 downwards.
GCCTTTCGGATCGAAGTCCGAGCCGCCTTTGCCACCACCGAGCGGCAGCGTAGTCAGGGCATTCTTGAACACCTGCTCGAACGCGAGGAACTTCAAGACATCCCAGTTGACGGAGGGGTGGAATCGCAGACCGCCCTTGTAGGGCCCGATCGCGCTGTTCATCTGCACGCGAAACCCACGGTTGACGCGGACGCTGCCGGCGTCATCCGTCCAGCAGACCCGAAACTGGATTTGTCGTTCGGGCTCGACCAGCCGTTCGAACAGGGCGCGTTCGAGATACCGCTTATGGTCCTGGAGGAACGGAGACAGGCTGATCAGGAACTCTTCGACTGCCTGGTGGAAGAGGGCCTGGTCCGGATCGCGGCGGCGAACGTCATCGAGAACTTGTTGTAATGCTTCCTGCATGGATGTAGGCGGGCCGGATCCAGTCCGCCTGATCCCTGCGCGAGGATAGGAGTGTTGACCCTTCTGCCCGATATGGACCTCATGAAATCACGGTAATAGCTTACCGAAAAACACAGGCCCGCAACATACATGCCGCGAGATGGTGCGGTAAACGCCATCGCGCTCGCGAATACATGTGCCGGTCACGTCGACGACACTCTGTTAGGCTTGCGCCATCAGCCCGATCCGTAACATTCGTTCCGGGAGCAATGCTATGAAGGCCTCCGACCTGCTCGTTCAATGCCTGGAGCGCGAAGGCATTACCCATGCGTTCGGGGTGCCCGGCGAGGAGAACGCCGATGTCATGTTCTCGCTGCAGCAGTCGAACATCCGTTTTGTGTTGACGCGCCATGAGCAGGGAGCGGCTTTCATGGCGGAGACCTACGGGCGGCTCACCGGTAACCCGGCCGTCTGCCTGGGCACGCTGGGACCGGGGGCGACCAACCTCATCACCGGCGTGGCCGATGCCAACATGGACCGTGCCCCGATGCTCGTCCTCACGGGGCAGGGGGCTACCACCCGGCAGCACAAGGAGAGCCACCAGATCATGGACGTGGTGGAGATGTACCGACCGGTGACCAAATGGGCCCAGGCCGTCGCGCACCCGGACAACATTCCCGAAATGGTGCGCCGGGCGGTGCGCACCGCCCGCGCCGAGAAGCCGGGCGCGGTGCATATCGAGCTCGCCGAGGACATCGCGAAGCTTGAGTCGGCGCAGGTGCCCATGGAGCCGCGGCGCTTTCGCCGGCCGGCAGCGGACGACAAGGTGACCGACCGGGCCTTCGAGCTGCTGCAGGGCGCCCGCCGCCCGATCGTCATTGCGGGCAACGGTGCCATCCGCAAGCGCGCGAGCCGCCAGTTGCGCCGCTTCTGCGAGCAAACCGGCATCGGCGTCATGTGCACCTTCATGGGCAAGGGCAGCGTGCGCCCCGACGCGGAGTACTGCCTGTTCACGATCGGCCTGCAACAAAAGGATTACGTGAGTCACGCCATCGATCGCGCCGACCTCGTGATCACGGTGGGCTACGACCTGGTCGAATACCCGCCACGGCTGTGGAATCCGGCGGGCGACAAGGCAATCCTGCACGTGGACTTTACGCCCGCGGAAATCGACCGGGAGTACCACCCCCGAATCGAGATGGTCGGAGACATTGCCCACTCGCTTTGGGCACTCAACGAGCGGGTGGCGGCCCGCGGGGCGCCCGACTACGAGCTGGACGCGCAGCGCTGGGCGCGCGCGCGCATGCGGGAGGATATTGCGAGCCACTCCGAGGACGATACCGAGGGACTCATCCGTCCGCAAAAGGCCATCTGGGATGTTCGCCAGGCGCTCGGCGAAGATGACATCCTGCTCTCCGGCGTCGGTGCTCACAAGATGTGGATCGGCCGCTATTATCATTGCTTCGAGCCGAACACCTGCCTCATCCCCAACGGCTTCTGCTCGATGGGCATGCCGCTCCCGGGCGCGATCGGCGCCCACCTGGTATATCCGGAGCGCAAGATCGTCGGTATTGCCGGCGACGGCGATTTCCTCATGAACGTGCAGGAGATGGAAACGGCCCGGCGCCTCGACGCGGACATCACGCTCATGGTCTGGGAAGACGGCGGCTACGGGCTGATCTCCTGGAAGCAGGAAGATGAATTCGGCGCCCACACCGATCTTGCCTTCGGCAACCCGAACTGGCTGAAGCTGGCCGAGAGCTTCGGCTGGCAAGGGCAATACGTCGCCAACGCGCGCGACCTGCGCCCGGCGATCGATGCCGCGCTCGCGCACCGTGGACCGTCGTTGATCGTCGTGCCGATCGATTACCGCGAAAATCCGCTGCTCACCCGGCGCCTGGGCGAGATCCGCGGCACGATCTGACTGGCTCCCGCCTGCCGTAGGTACCCCGCGATGCCCCGGGGACCTGGAACAGCGCGCGCAATCCTCGTCGAACGTGCCGGTGCGCGATTATTGCCAGTATCGCAATAATCTGTTGCATTGCGGCGTATTTATCTCGGCCTTGGGATAAACAACAATCAAGGACCAGCCCATCGCACCCGTGGACGAGCCTGGAGACGCCGCGACCTTGCCGTCAGCGGTTCATGGCTGGCTACGGGTGAGTCATTTAACAACAATCATTGGAGATTGCTCATGAAGCTTTTCTACGCTCCCGGCGCCTGTTCGCAGGCTCCGCATATCGCGCTGCACGAGCTCGACCTGCCCTTCGAAAAGGTGCAGGTCGACCTCGCCAAACACACTCTCCCGGACGGTTCCGATTACTACGCGGTCAATCCGAACGGCTATGTTCCGCTCCTGCAGCTCGACGACGGCAGGACCCTTACCGAGGTCCACGTCATCCTCCAGTACCTCGCGGATCAAAAGCCCGGGACACTCGCGCCCGAACCCGGCACGTTCGAACGCTGGAAGCTGATGCAGTGGCTCGGCTTCATTGCGACCGAGGTGCACAAGGGGTTCGGCCCGCTGTGGTGGCCGCGCGCAACGCCCGAGGTGCGAAACCGCACCGTGAAAACGCTGGGTCGCCGCTTTACGTTCCTGGCCGAAACGCTCGGGAAGCAGCCCTTCCTGAACGGCGAGAGTTTCACCGTCGCAGACGCGTACCTGTTCGTGATCCTGAACTGGACGAAGGTGCACGAAGTCGACCTTTCGCCGTGGCCGGCGTTGGAACAGTTCCAGGAGCGCGTCGCGTCGCGGCCCGCGGTACAGGCGACGCTGAAGGCCGAAGGGCTGATCGCATAACCGAAAAGGGTCGTGCTCGGGCCTCGCTTCGAGCACGACACCCCGCTCCGCGCGGCCTCCGCAAGAGAAAACTTAACTCGGAAATCGGCAGGCGGTAACATCTTCGCGGATGTACATGAGCCGGGTCCCGCGAGGAAAGACGAGCCGATGAACGAGAAGGCCGATACCGCCGCGCGCCGCTGGTTCATCAGCGCAAAACTCGATGCACCGCGCCAACAGATTTCGCTGGTCTCGCGCCTGCATCTCCTGAAGATCCTCGACACGGCGACGAAGCGCCGGCTGTGCGTCGTCGTCGCACCGGCCGGCTTCGGCAAGACGACCCTCGTCTCCCAGTGGCGAAACCAGCTCGTGGCCGCCGGCCACACGGCCGCCTGGCTCAGCCTGGACGAAGACGACGCCGACGTCCGCCAGCTCCTCGCCTACGTCATCTTCGCCCTCTCGGAGGCCGGCGTGGATACCGGGCGGCTCGAGATGCTTGCCGCCCAGGGACTCATGGAGCTTTCGCCGAACGCCGCCCTGGGCGGCATCCTCTCGGCAATCGCCGAACACGGAACGTACACGGTGCTGATGCTGGACGATTACCACCGCATCGCGGGCCCGGCGATCGATGCGGTGATCAACCGCATGGTGGATACGGCACCGCCCAACCTCACGCTGATCGTCTCCGCGCGTGTCCGGCCCGACCTCGCCGTCGCCCAGAGGTTTGCGTCGGGACAGGCGATTGAAATTGATGCCGACATGCTGCGCTTCTCGCAGGAGGAGACACGGGCGGTGGTCGATCCCTCGCTGACAGACGATCAGCTCAAGGTGGTCTTCGAGCGCACCGAGGGATGGGCCGTCGCCGTGCAGCTCGCGCGGCTCACGCTCGGCGGCAGCCGCTCGATCGATCATGCACTCCTGGGCTTCACCGGCCAGAGCGGGCATCTCGCCGGCTACCTCGCGGACCAGGTGCTTGCGGGACTGGACGAAGAGTTGCTCGAATTCATGATGCAAACCGCCGTGCTCGAGCGCTTCAACGCGCCGCTGGCAAACGCCGTCTGCGAGCGTCAGGACGCCTGGAACGTGCTGAACCGGCTGGAGCCCCTGCAGAGCCTTTTGGTCCCGCTGGACGAGCGAACGGAATGGTTTCGCTATCATCACCTGTTCGCCGACCACCTGCAGGCCGCGCTCAAGCGCGAGCATCCCGATTCGCTCACCGGCCTGCACCTGCGTGCCAGCGAGTGGCACGCCGCGCAGGGTTACGTGGCGGACGCCGTTCGCCACGCGCGGCTGGCCGGCGACTTCGACCGCGCGGCGGAACTGATCGGCGACGCGGGCGGCTGGGAGCTGATGCTCTACGGCGGGATCGGCTATCTCCGCAGCCTGCTGCGGAACATTCCGGAGCGCGAGGCGCCGGCATATCCCCGCATCCAGGTGGCTCGTGCCTACCTGGCTGTCAAGGACGGGCGCATACCGGAGGCGCGCGCCATGATGGAACAGGCGCGCGCCGCCACCGCGCACGCCGACGGCGATTTCGGGACGCCGCTAGACCGTGACCTGGTGAATGTCGGCGCCTTGCTCGATATGTACGAGGACCAGCGCTACACGCCCGCGCGCCTCGCCAGCCTGAAGCAGCTCGAGGCGCGTATCGGGCCGTCCGACCAGCTGACCCTGGGTGTGCTGTCCTGCATCGATGCGCTCGCCAGCCTCGCCAACGGGGATTTCGAGGCTGCCGAGCGCGTGAGCCGGCAGGCCATGCGCGCGATGCGCGCCGCCGAATCGCTGCTCGGGCTGAACTACTGTTTCCTGCATACGGGAGGCGCCGCCCTGTATCTCGGCCGGCTGCAGCAGGCGGAGGCGAACTTCCGCCAGGCGCGCCAGCTTGCCGAGGACAACTTCGGGGCCGACAGCGGGCTGCGATCGCTGGCGGAGCTGCTGGTCGGGACCGTGCTGCACTGGCGGGACAGCTGGGAGGAGCGCTACGAGGAGCAGTTCGACCGCGCCCTGTCGCACGTCGAAAGTTACGACGGCTGGCTCGAGATCTTCGCGCACGGGCTCGACAGCGGCTGCGCTGCTGCCCTGCAACGCCGGGATTTCCCCGCCGCGGAAGGCTGGATCGCGCGTGCCGAGCGGACGGCGGCTGGACGCGGCATGCCGCGGCTGTTGGCGCTCGCGTCCGGACACAGGCTGTGGCTGCATACGCTAGACGGCAACCAGCGCAGCGCGGCACGCCTTGCGGCGGCCCTCGAGAAGGATTTCCCCCTCGCATGCTGGAAGACCGATCGCTTCCGCTGGCGCCCCTACCAGGTCACGGGGCCGGCGCTCGCTTACCATTACGCCGCCGGCGACCAGGGACGCAGCCTGGGCGTGATCGACGACGTGATCGACTGCTGCCGAACGCTGTCCGCGAACACCTATCTCGTCCAGGCCCTCGCCACCAAGGCGGATATGCTCGCGGGATTCGGCCGGCACCCGGAGGCGCTCGACAATCTCATGCTGGCCCTGGGGCTCGCGGCCCCCGAAGGCATCCGCCGGCCGTTTCGCGGATTGCAGCGCGGCGCCGCCCTGCTGCGAGCCGCGCGCCAGCGGGCGCGCGACGAAGCCATCGACGTGGTCGTGCTCGACTTCATCGGCGCCT
>CAZSKQ010000114.1:0-10463 GCA_964607425.1 uncultured Woeseiaceae bacterium | reverse complement strand
GGCGTGCCGCAACAAAGCGATAGTACGCGTTGCATGGCGCTCACCTTTCGAATGTATCCAGGCGGTGGAGCCGGTGCTTCAGGCTCAGCCGGTCCAGCCCCTCGAGCCGCAAGCACGTCAGCAGCCGGATGCGGCTCTCCAGCTCGCGCAAGGCCTGGACGAATGCGCGGGGTTGCTCATCGAGCGGTGCAAGGGAGGGATCGGTGATGTTCCAGCGCGCGGTGACGGGATTGTTCGGCCACACGGGGCAGATCTCGCCCGCATCCTTGTCGCAAACGGAAATCACGAAATCCATTTGCGGCGCGCGGGGCCGAAGAAACTCGTCCCAGCTCTTGCTGCGCAGGCCCGCCGCGGACAGGCCCAGACTTTCGAGGGTTTCGATCGTCAGCGGATTGATCGTCCTCGCCGGCGCCTGACCGGCGCTGAATGCCTGAAACCGTTCCCTGCCGATGGAATTCGTGTACGCCTCCGCCATGATGCTGCGCCCGGCGTTCTCGCGGCACAGAAACAGGACCTTGTAGAGGGCTCTCACGATGCTTGCTTCCGGGCCTTACCCACCGAGCGGCACACTTCCGGATGCCCGCCGCAGCATTTCTGCGTCAGGAAATCGACCAGATCGCCCATGGCGCCGAAGTCCGCCGAATAGATGACCCAGCGGCCATGCCGGCGCGATTGCACGAGCGACGACCGCTCGAGGTGCGCGACGTGGAACGTCAGGTTCGAAGGCCGAATGCCGAGCTTCTCGGCAATCTCGCTGGCCGGCAGCCCTTCGGGCCCTGTTTCAACGAGGAGGCGATAGATGCTGAGCCGGCTCTCGTGGCCCAGGGCTGCAAAGGCACTGACAGCGGTCTTTTGTTTCATGTTTCAGATATTATCGAATTATCGAAGGAAGAAAAAGCGCGCCGCCGATGCCTGGCAAAGCGGCCTCGCTCGGCAAAGCATTACGACGATTTGCTCTTGCGGTTCGCTTCGGTTGCGCAAATCCGGCGGTTGGAGCGCAAAATAGAGCTCCCGGTACCGGTGTTTCTTTTCCGAAAAACGCCTGAAAATGGCGGGGTAACTCTCGGGGTAACTCGGATTTCCGAACGAGATTTTGCTCGCTAGATCAATGCGTTACGCGCGTAGTTCGATTCCGCCCCTGGCCACCAATCAAATCAAAAACTTACGAACTTGATCGTTGATGGTCTCATCCGTTTGCGTGAATTTTGCGGGACCCTCACTTTTAACTCACGGAAAGTCTTCGCAAAACCACCAACTCAGGTTTGTTACCGTTTCTTTCGCACACACTGTTGGCGGCATCGATCAGCTTCGATAACTCCGCTGCCGAGTAGTGTGTCGTCATTCGCCCGGACCGATGACCGAGCAGGTCCTGCCGATCCTCGAAGCTCACGCCCGCGGCTCTCAGTCTCCGGCCTAGCGTGTGCTTCATATCATGGACGCGAACCTGCGGCAGACCGACTTCCTTACGTGCCCGGCACCAGGCGCTGTTCAGCATCCTTTTCACCGGTTCGCCCTTGTACGCAAACACGTGCGTCGGATGTTTCCCCCGGCGCGCGTTCACGATGGACTTCGCCACGTCGTTCAGCACGATCAGCCTTTCGTCGCCGTTCTTGACGAATGACCCCGGAACGATGAACACGAAGGTCTCGAGCGGCGGAACCCTGACTTCCCAGTCCCACTGCAGCCTGCAGATCTCGGCATCGCGGCAGCCGGTGTTGACTGCGAACAATGCCATTTCCGCAAGGTGCGGCGGCAGCGCCGAGAACAGTTTCTGCTGCTCGTCCCAGTTCAACGGGTAGGGTGCCCGTTTCCTGGTATCCGGCAGCATCTTGATCCGCGGTGCCCGTTCCAGCCACGTCAGGCCATGCTCGTCCATCCACTCGTGCTCGGCGAGGTTCAGGATGCGGCGCACGACCTTGAGGCCGTGGTTGATCGTGCCGGGTGCTCTTCCCTCCTTACGTTTGTGATCGACCCACGGCTCGAGCGTGCCCCGGTGGATGCGCTGCAGTGGCAGCGCGCCGATCCACGGCATCAGTTGCCTGAGGAGGCCGATGTCCCGGTTCAGCGATCGTTTGTGCTGGTTCTCACGAACGAACCTGATCGCCGCTTGTTCGAAACTCCGCTCCGGCCTGACGCCGTAGATTTTCGCTTGCCGCAAAGTCTCGGAGATCCTCGCGAGGAAGCGCTGGGCTTCCCCAAGTTCAGCCGAGCCAGTGCTTTGGCAAACTCGTTGCCCCTCGATCCGTTTGTCGATATGCCATACGCCCCGCCTCCTGACGAGGCCGGGCACTCTTCTGCGTCCCATGGTCGTTCTCCTTGGAATCGACCGGGACGCCCGTTGCGCGACTTATACTGGTCCGCCCAGGCGTCCAGTTCAAGTCGGTCGAAGGCGATGCCCTGGCGGCCGATCGGGATCCTCGTGAGGTAGGGCCGGACTTCCGCGTTGAAGCGGTTGCGGTCCATGCCGAGGTAGCGGGGGGCGTCGCGGAAGCGCAGGAACCGGGGTAGCAGTGCTATTGGGCAAATGGCCGGTTTCATTGGGCCGTCCGACACGGTTGCTGGCCTCAGCGCGCCGGCGGAGCCGGCTCGAGGATTGGACGCCCCGCTTTGAGTGGACCGGGTATGCCGGTCGGCCGCACCCACGGGCCGTTCAGCCGTTCGATCCAGCCCTCCCGCTCAAGGCTGAAAATCAGCAGGCGTACCGTCAGCCAGTGCCGATAGCGCGTGCCGCTGGCATAACTGCCGGTGCATTCCTGCAGGTACCAGCGCAGGTGCTTCAATTGCCATTGGTAGGGACCCACGTGCCAGCGCCGCCAGACCGTCTCGGCGATGTGCGCCGCGCGGACACGATGATGGCGGACCGTGCCGCGCCGTGAGCCTGGCAGTCGATCCGCCAGCAGTGCACGGGCCTGGCGGCCGGCAGCATACTGATTGCCTGGCCGACTCATCGGGTACCACCGACGTAGGCGGCTACGACGTCGAAGCGGGCATGCCCCAGTTCCTGTGCAATGATCTGCCGAGCTGCCCGGTCCGTGCTCCGATCGGCTAGCCGTCGGCCGGCGACCACCGGCGCAACCGAGCCGGTCAGGTCGCGATACCGCTCGCACGCGTAAGCGGCCCGAAGGTCGTGCAGTTTCGTCAGACCGTAGCGGTGTCTGACGTCGGCCCAAACGTGATGAACGCGCGTGTTCCACTGCCGCCATGACAGGTCGGGTGGGATCAGATTCCGGTGACCTTGCTGCGCCGTGGCGGCGCGCACCAGGCAATCGATGGCTGTTGCCGAGACCGGTACCCAGCGATCGACATGGTGGCCCCGACCACCCTTGGTGCCGGCGGTAATATTCACAACGCCCTGCTTCGTCGCCTGACGCAATGCCGCCCTGGCATCGAGCATTGACGCTTCGCGCAGACGCAGACCGAATTCCCGGGCAAGCTCAACGACTGCCGCAACCCGCTCGTGTCCGGCCGAACGCAAATGATCGGCGCACTGGCGCACGGCAACCCGATCCAGTCCCGCCGGTGCCTCGGCTCGCACCAGTCGTCGCTGCCCGATGACGGTGGCTGGCGCAATGCGCACCCGTCGATCGCCACGCATCGATTCCAGCACCACGTTCACCGTCGATAACAGGTTCTGCGCGTAGGCCACCGAAACCTGATCGGCGGCGACTCTGTCGGCCAGCATCCGTCCGTAGTCCTGAACGACGTCACCGTCGACCGCGCGCGCATCACGAACATCGCGAGCTTCGCGGCACCACGCGGCGAACTGTCGCCAGCGGTCAGCGTGGGCGGCGACGGTCGCATAGCGTCCCCCGCCGTAGCGATCTCTGAGAGCCTGCTTGCCGGCCCATTCCATTCGTTTGCCGTATCCGAAATTACGGCTTCCTCCAACCTTGTTCATCATGTTGTGCTTCCACGGTTTCCTGACTCTGGTGAGTGATGAACCGCGAGAATGCTGGCGGTCGCAGCGTGGTGGCCTCTCGTGCGAGGCCGGGCGGGTAGCAAGGAACGCTACTGAAGTGAATCGCCTGCCCTTGGCACCTGTTACGACCGGGGGAACGGCCGCGGAATAAGGTGTGGCTGCGCCAGTCAATCCATCGACTGGCCGCCGGGCAGGTGATTTGATGGCTTTTGCAATGTGCAGGGCACGCCAAAAGCCTTGCAGGGTGCTGACTTGCGCCAGCTTACGGACGCCCGTCTCTGTGCGGCGCGGGCGCGCTCACAAAGACGGGCTGGTGGATTGCGGCAACTATTTGGCGGGAGATATTGCTGCGTCACGCATCCGGCGTGATGGCTGCGATGGCTGGCTCACCAAGGTTGCGGCTGCAAAGGATTGCGTCATCGAGCTGGCGCAATGGGTGGGAGTAGCCTGCGGCAGGCAGGCAGACAGCTTGGATTGAAAGTGCTGACGATCGCAGAGCGATGCAGACAGCTTCGGTTTCGAAATGAGGTCGACGGTTATCACCGTTGCGCCTGTTGCACGACCTCTTGAGGCGCTGGGTGCTCCAATGAGTCATGGGAGCCAAGGTATCGCTGATATGCCGCAGCGATCACGGGTCAACGTCAATACTGTAGTCCATCGTCTTACTGGGCTGCCAGCCAAAATGGGGTCAAGATCGTGCCCCCTTTTCGGTTGTATCTGCATGGGGCCATTTTGGTGGCGTCAATGGCTGCCGGGCGACCGTGCGGCCGGCAGCGGGTCAGTTTCGGATGTCGCTTGACTGCTGTCGCACACGGCAAGGATAGAAACCACCCTCGGACGCGCAGGAGCTGGGTTGTCGGGTTGAAAGGCGGGCTGAAGCAGCGGTACGTGTTCCACTGGGCACCCACCGCATCCACGCCCGTGTCGCTTTGACTGTGCACCCGTTGCAGCTCGAGCACCTCGCCAAGCAGGCGTGTGGCGATACTTGGCGCAACGTCCGCAACGGTCTGAAGCACAGAAAAGTTGCAACAATTGTCGGGCCTGAACGGCACCGTCTGGCATTCACCGGCCCCGGGCCGTGCGCCGACCCATTCATCTGCGGGTCCGGTCTTGCCGCTTCGTTTCCGGGAGTCGCCTAGGGATGGGCCGAATACGAGAGTAATTTCAGTCACTTACCCTGCATTAGCAGCTTGCAAATTGTCGGGTTTTTGCATATGATTCCTGTCGGGTTTTTGCAAGGTGATTGATCATGGCTGGTCGCAAGACATTGCGCGACAGGATTGGAGCGCGGATTGCCCGAAAGCGCGACGCCGTGTTCCTGCCGCGAGAGTTTGCGGATCTGGGCGGTGAAGATCAGGTGCTCCGTGCCCTGCGAGAGCTGGTGCGTGAAGGGCGGCTGATTCGCCTCGGCTATGGCGTCTATGGCCGAGCCGAGCGCTCCAGGCTTTCGGGGCAGCCTGTGCTGGCTGCACCCGGCGGCTTCGTCGGTGCCGCTCGGGCGGCACTAACGAAGCTCGGTGTGGAGTGGGAACCGACCGAATGGGAGCGCGCTTACGGGGAGGGCCGGTCTACTCAGGTGCCTATCAACGCGGTCGTTCGCGTTAAAGGCCGTTTTGCCAGACGCCTCCGCTATCGCGGCAATGCGCTCATCCTCGAGCGGTAGCGCGTGACCTGCGATTTCGCCGACATCCTTGCCGCACAGGAATACTACGGGTTTGCAAGCCCGGTGCCAGTCGAAAAAGACTGGCAAATGCTTCGCGCCATGTGCGCGATCGCCTCTGTCGACGCACGGCCCTTTCGCCTCGTGTTCGCAGGCGGCACGTGCCTCGCGCGTGCCCATAAGCTGATCCGTCGGATGTCCGAGGACGTGGATTTCAAGATCACGCCGCTTGAGCCAAATCCGGTAAGCAAGACCAGGCGACGCAAAGAACTCGGCGATTTGCGTGATCGAATTACGGAGAGCCTGCAGGCGGCCGGCTTCTTAATCGACCCGGCCGACAGCACGCAGCTCCGGTCTCGTGACGACAATCACTATACAGTCTATCAACTTCAATACGCCACGCCGGATCCGGAAGACGAGACCTTGAGGCCCACGATTCAGATCGAATTGAACTACGCTTTGTTGCGGCGGCCATTCATCAGCTTGCCGGTCGCCTCCTTCGTCGCTGAGGCATTTGGTCGTTCTGCTGAATTACCGACGGTCGCCTGCGTCGGCGTTGCCGAAACAGCAGCGGAGAAGCTCGTATCGCTGACTCGGCGTAGCGCGATGGAGCTCGCCGGGGTAAGCCGCAATCCTGATCCAACGCTGGTCCGTCACATCTACGATTTGCATGTCATCCGATCGCAGTATGACGCTGCGGACGTGGTCGAGCTGGCGCGGGAGGTTATGCTGCAAGATGCCGAGGAATTCGCAAATCAGTTTCCCGTTTATCGCGAAGATCCTTTGGGCGAGACGCGCCGTGCGGTTGCGGCGCTTGCGGATGACGCGCGGTACGCTCAGCGATACAGCCAGTTTCTTCAGGTCATGGCGTACGGCGACCGCCCGCCCTACACGGATGCCCTGGCGACCGTCTCATCCCTGACTCGGCAGTTGGGCAAAGCGTAACGAAGTAGAGGCGCGGGTTGTGTTGCGGGACGAATGCAATGTCGTACCAGCCCTTGGGCTGCACGCGCCGTAGTGGTGGACGACGCGCACGAGCGCCCGCTCGGCAGCCGCGCGTGCCTGCCGGCTTCGAGGAACTTCATCGGGCACGAATGACCTCCAACAGGTGCTCTGCAGCTTCCTCGCCCCGGACGCCCTCACTGAGAAAGTCCACGTAAACGCGCGGCCAAGGGGCAGTCTGTAGTCCGTCGATCCTTTTCGCCAGCGCTCGTACGGCGGCCGTCGGAAACGGCTTGAGGGTAAGCCGCTAATACCTCACGTCCACACTGAGGTATATAACCTAACTGAGGTTTTGGGTGCTGCGTCGGCGCTGGCGAGTTCCATCAACAACCCCAAATAATCGGCCGAACGCCACGCAAGGGAGGGTAGATCTGGCCGATCAATGGCTCATGTTGAATTCTCGGCCGTGGAGAGGTACACGAAGGCGGCACTGATCACGATCCTCGCCACGGAGCTTCCATCGCATCCCTCTGTTCCTGCGAGCCGTGGCAATTGGCAATTTCCGATGCCGGCGGCTTCGATGGGCGAGAGCGGTCAGGACGTGTACAGGAAAGCCGAGCGTGGCGAAACTACCAAATCTTGTAGTTTTGCCCGCATATTCGTGTGAGCCACGGCCCGTACAAAGGCTGGACTGAGCTTGGAGGTTACCAGCGTGAACATCGTCGATCGGATCAGACGCTCCGTCGCTAACCGCAGCGACGATGTCTTCCTGCGCGGTGAGTTCGACCGCTTCGGCAGTCCTGCGCAAGTGAGCAGGGCACTGGCAACGTTGACCCGGGAAGGACTCCTCGTCCGGCTTGGCGTGGGTGTCTACGCCAAGGCCAAGCCGAGCGTACTCTCAGGCGAGCCCATCCCCGTTCGTCCGCTGGAAGTTCTGGCATCCCAAGTGCTCAGGAAACTGGGCGTGCCTGTCGGTCCCAGTCGGCTCACACGCGTCTACAACGAAGGCCGCAGTTCGCAGATGCCGGCGGGCATCGTGCTCAACGTCGGCAACCGCCGCATCAACCGCAAGCTGGGGTTCAAAGGCAAGGTGGTTCAGTACGAACGCGCATGAAAAGCCTGGCCGGTGATCGGCTACGCTGCTCGACGGACTGGTCGCGGCCGGATCACACGCGATCTCGAGCGGGCGGCGCGCTCAACAAACCGGACGACTTCAGCCTCCCAATCGTGGATTTCGCCGATGGCGGGCAGCACCGCGTTCACTATCTGCGCCGCCCGTTCCGGCACGAACTCGATTTTCGGCGTGACGAGCGTGAACTACGACTTCGCGGAGCTGGTCGAGCGAGGGGAGGGAGCCGTTTGAGCTCACGGAACCGGCCCGGGTCGGCGTCAGTAATAATTCACGCCATGGATGATTATCATCCACGCCATGAAGGCACGTTCCCCGCGCTGTCGAACTCGCGTCGCGCGAGCCGCGATTGTGTGTCCGCCCGCCGTGAGCCGGTGACCCGTCCCACGCCGGGCCGGTTCTATCACTCCGCGTCTTTCTTCACTCCGATCGTTCAGCTTGAAGCACGCCCGAAAAGGTCAGCCTGGGTCTCATGCGGGATCGGAAAGACACCGACGATAACCCACGGGTTCGGCGCGACGAAGTGGAACTGCTGGGTAGTCCCGAGAAAGAAGTGCAAATTCTTCTTCGCGAAGTCACCAAGGAACTTCTGCCGCACCTTACCAAGCGCCGCCCGTTCGTCGCCGTCAACGGATCGCAGGCAGTTCCAGTAGAGCGCACCGGCTTCCCAGTCGAGCACCTGCATCTCGCTGGACCGTCCGGCAGAGTCCTCGAACCTATACGAAAAGCTGTACGGAAGCTTGGGGATGATCTGAAAGGTCTCGCGCCAGGCGTTGTCCTCGAACAGGCCAAGCTGGCTGTGCAGCGCGCGCATCTGCTCTACTTTCTTCGAATCCCACGCGCGTTCTTCTTCGTCCCATACGAAGTCCAGCACGCGCGCAGGCTTGAATACGGCGAGCGAGACCTCGTTCGCTTTCGCGCCGGCGATGAGCTCGTCGAGGCGCTCGTAGACGCGAGCTGTCCTCAAGAGGATGCGGCGGCGCTCGCGCCAGTTGTCCGCCGTGTCCATGTGGCCAGCGGGCCGCAGCTCACTCTGGTCGACGGGCCGGAATGTTTCGGGCCGCGGATCCGACGAATTCCGGAGGAGACGGCATTCCAACCAGTCAAACTTGCTGTACTGCTGCGTCTCGTCCAATCGCCGGAAAGGCACAGGGTAGATGCGCACCCAGGATCCATCCTCGCGCACTCCCGCCGTGCAAACCGTCTCTCCATACTTCCGCGACAGCGTCGGATACGTTTTCACGGTGATGAGAATGCGCTGCTTGTCCACGGCGGTCCCTACAGGTGCTTCGCATCGAAACCAAGCTGTGCCTCCAACGCTTCCGCAACACAGTGGCGGTGGCACTGCTGCGGGGAGCTCTCATAGCAAGTGAGCGCAACGCAATCTCCAGCGCGAATCCATTCCTGGATCCTGCCGAGCGACTCGGTCTCTTCCGGCAACCACTTGCGCTCGTACTCCGCGAACAGGGCGTCGTAGTCCTCTTGTGAATCGAGGCCACGGCGCCGATCGGAGGCGATGCCGAGCTTCGCCAAATGCTCGTACCGGATCCCGAGACGCTCGCACGCCCGCGACAGTGCACCCTTGGAGAAGCCGTACTTGCGGCTGATCGGGTTTCGCCGCACGTCGCAAAGCACGGTCACGCCCGCGCGGAGAAGAGAGCTCAGGTAGCTCTCCAGCGTGTGCCCTTCGTAGCCGATCGTGTGCACGGTGCGGGCCGCCACCTTGGGACGTGCGGCCTCAATCCTCCGGAGAGCGTCCTGATCACCGGAGAGCACGCGCTCGGCGATCTCGCTACGGATCGCGTAATACGGAAAGCGCCGGTAGGTCTCCGCGACCAACGGGTCTCCGCGCAGCGAACCGTGCTGTCGGACGAACGCCGCGATCTGCATGTCCGGCGTACCGCCGACGGCGCCCACACCCTCGTCGGTGAGCCGCCAGTGGTGCTCATCGTCGACCAGCAGGCCGCGCTCGATGAGCTTCCTTCTATCGGCATAGGAGGTGAACGAGAAAGCGCCGTACTTGTACGGCACGAAGTCGTAGGGGCGGCCGGACATCGGCTCCTCGCAATAGAGCAGGAGCAGCTTCTGGAAGTCACGATTCCCTACTGAACCACCCAAAGCGTCGAGAAGCCGGAGAAGCTCGCGCTGGCGCGTGAGAAGGCGCGGCGAGGCGTCAGCGGAGGTACTTGTTGCGAGTGGATGCTTTCGGTTCTTCCGCATCAAGGCGTCTGGCTCCTTGCTCAAGGCAGCCGGCATCGTATCGTGAAAAGCAGCCTATCCGTGCCGTCCCGATCACCGCTCACGACGCGGTCAACCCCGTTTGCGCTAAACGGCCCGTATCGGGCGCATCTACGGAACTGTACATCTATCCAGTTACAAAGTCACGCGCACGCTCGCGATTCCGACGGACAATCTCTCTGACGTTCGTGAATCCTGGAGCTAAGCGATCCGCGACGGCGTATCGGCCCGCCGTGAGCCGGTGACCCGTCCCACGGCGGGCCGGTTCCGTCACTCCGCGTCTTTCTGCACTTTCTCCTTCAGATCGAAATACGCCAGAAAGAGATTCCGGTGGCGCCACTCCTGCCGGTAGATGCGGGTGTGTGCCTTCCGAAGTTTCTTTCCGACGACCTTCAGCACGGCTTCGGTCTGCATTGCCCGGCTGTCGCCGTCGTCCTGGATGGCGTCGAGCAGCACCGACAGCAGGTTCTCGGCGTCGTCCAGCAGACCCATCGCCTCGCGCTCGCCTTCGGTGTGCTCGTAGCCCGCATTTCTCATACCGGGATAGATTTCCGCTGAAAGGTGGGGCGAATGCG
>CAZSKQ010000113.1:0-10604 GCA_964607425.1 uncultured Woeseiaceae bacterium | reverse complement strand
ATCATGATCCTGCCGGCTTTCGGCCTGATCTCGGAGATCATCCCGACCTTCGCGAGGAAGCCGCTGTTCGGCCATGACTCGATGGTGTACGCGCTCGCCTGCATTGCGTTTTTGTCGTTCGTTGTCTGGTCGCACCATATGTTCACGGTCGGCATGCCGCTCACCGGGCAGCTCTTCTTCATGTTCGCGACCATGCTGATTTCCGTGCCGACCGGCGTGAAGGTCTTCAACTGGACGGCGACGATGTGGCGCGGGGCAATGACGTTCGAGACGCCGATGCTGTTTGCAATCGCTTTCGTGGTGCTGTTCACGATCGGCGGTTTCTCCGGCCTCATGGTTGCCATCGTGCCGGCGGACATCCAGTACCACGACACCTATTTCGTCGTGGCACATTTCCATTACGTGCTGGTACCCGGGTCCGTGTTCGCCGTCATGGGAGCGGTTTACTACTGGCTCCCGAAATGGTCGGGAACCATGTACAACGAAACGATCGGAAAATGGCATTTCTGGTTGTCCGCGATTTTCGTGAACGTGCTGTTCTTCCCGATGCACTTCGTCGGCCTGGCGGGCATGCCCCGGCGCATTCCGGATTACTCGGTGCAGTTCGCCGATTTCAACGCGGTCGCGAGCATCGGTGCGTACGGCTTCGGCCTTGCGCAGCTGCTGCTCGTCTATGTCATCATCCAGGCGGTGCGCGGTAAGGGCAAACGCGCCACCAGCAAGGTATGGGACAACCCGAAGGGTCTCGAGTGGACCGTGCCGTCGCCTGCGCCGCATCACACGTTCGAGGTGCCGCCGAGGGTATCGTCGGCAGACGCGTTCTCGTGACGCGCGAGCCGCGTTCGGCACCGGGGAATGTGCGCAAGACGGCGCTGATCCTGGGAGCGATCGCGTTTGCCATCTTTCTCGGCTTCATATTGCTAAACGTGTTGAGGTCCTGAGTTGAGCGAGGAGAAGAATCTCAGCCCGGCAGCCCTGGCCCTGCGGCTGGCGGCGGTTGCCGTCGGCATGTTCGGCTTCGGCTATCTCCTGGTGCCCGCCTACGACGTATTTTGCGAGATCACGGGGCTTGGCGGCCGCACGAACGCGACCCCGGCAACCGTGGTGGCGGCACCGGAACTGAACCGCAGCATCGATCTCGAATTCGTCACGACGGTGAACCAGTCGGCCCCGTGGAGCTTCAGCCCGCAGGCGCCCGGAATGACCGTGCACCCGGGCGGAATCTACGAAGCGGTGTTCATCGCCGAGAACCTGAGCGGTCACCAGCAGATTGCGCAGGCGGTGCCGAGCATCGCTCCCCCGCGTGCGGCGCAATACTTCAAGAAGCTGGATTGCTTCTGCTTCACCACGCAGGAATTCGCGCCGAACGAGGAACGCGAGCTCCTGGTTCGCTTTGTCGTGGACCGGAACCTGCCCGAGTACGTCGACACGATCACCCTGTCGTATACCCTGTTCGATACGAACATGCACGCGGGCGCCAGCGGAAACGCAGCGACCGCGCACAGCCCAGAACACCTGACCCGCGACCGGAATTCTCATGACACCCGCTGAAACCGCCCACGAAGACCGCTATTACGTGCCGCATGGCAGCCCATGGCCGATCATAGGCACGATCGGCCTGTTCCTGCTGACCTTCGGCGCCTCGACCTGGCTGAACGGCGCCGACCATGGCTACTGGATCATGTGGACCGGTGCCGCCGTAGTGGTCGTGATGCTGTTCGGCTGGTTCGGGAAGGTCATATCCGAGAGCGTCGCCGGCCGCTACAACTCGCAGGTCGACATGTCGTTCCGCATGGGCATGTTCTGGTTCATCTTCTCGGAAGTAATGTTCTTTTCGGCGTTTTTCTTCGCCCTGTTCTACTCCCGCTTCTTTTCCGTGCCGTGGCTCGGCGGCGAGAGTAATAATTTCTTTACCAACCTGTTCCTGTGGAGCGGCTTCGAGGCCGTCTGGCCGACGAACGGGCCGGCGGCCGTCGGCGGCGAGTTCCAGCCGATGGAGCCGTTCGGGCTGCCGCTCATCAACACCAGTCTCCTGCTCACGAGCAGCGTCACGGTGACGATTGCGCATCACGCGATGCAGCAGGGCAATCGCCTGCTCCT
Organism: uncultured Woeseiaceae bacterium; assembly: GCA_964607425.1. Lineage (GTDB taxonomy): Bacteria > Pseudomonadota > Gammaproteobacteria > Steroidobacterales > Woeseiaceae > IDS-8. Next base: position 8,504 of record CAZSKQ010000113.1, on the reverse strand, counting down.
GAAGATCTTCCTCGCGATGACCTTCCTGCTTGGCTTCATCTTCATCTACCTGCAAGGCGCCGAATACGTGCACGCCTACCAGGAGATGAACCTGAAGCTGACGACGGGAATCTACGGATCGACGTTTTTCATGCTGACCGGCTTCCACGGCCTGCACGTAACCCTGGGCGCCATCATCCTGACAGTCATCTGGCTGCGCGTCATGCGCGGTCATTTCACACCGCGCCACCACTTCGGCTTCGAAGCAGCGGCCTGGTACTGGCACTTCGTCGACGTGGTGTGGATCGCACTTTACGTGTTCGTATACTGGATGTAGGAGCGCGGATTGCGCGCGCGCGTATCCTGGTAATCGTGGCTTCGCGCGCGATGCGCGCTCCTAAGCTGGAAATCGCGAGCGCTACCCTTGGACAGGGGCTCGCCGCATTTCTACCCCCGCGGTGAGATCCAGCCGAGGCTGTAGGCCAGCACCAGCAGCAGGATGAGTGCTATCGACAGTGCGACGCGGATTGTCAGCGCCTTCAGGACACGGGTAGAACCAGCCTGGTCGCGGTACAGGAAGACCAGGGCTGCACCCAGGCTGGCGATAATGGCAGCCAGCATGGCCAATATGACGAGTTTCATCAAAGAGGGGTCCCATACACCGCGATTCCCCGACAGTATAGTGAATACGCCAACGCCCCGGACCTTCCTCACGAAAGCGCTCGTGCCGCCGCTTGCCGCGGTCGTGCTCGTGCTGCTGTTCACGAGTCTCGGTCTGTGGCAGCTGGATCGGGCGGAGCAGAAGCGCGCGCTGCAGGCTTCCTTCGCAAGCGAGGGCACAAGCGTCACGGTCACAGCGGAAACGGAGCCGCCGCTCTACGAGCATATCCGCGCAACGGGCCGCTTCCTGGGTGAGCGGCAGTTCCTGATCGATAACATCGTGCAGGACGGGCGTCTCGGGTTTTACGTCATCACGCCGCTGGAGCTCGACAGCAGGCAACCGCTGCTGCTCGTCAACCGCGGCTGGCTCCCGCGGCGGCCGGATGGAGGACTGCCGGACGTGGGTATCACGAGCGAGCCGTACACGATCGACGGGCGCGCCGGCCAGCTGCCGCGGGTGGGTCTCCGCCCCGGAAAGGCGCTGGATGCGGATGGCGGCTGGCCGCGGACGGCGACATATCCGACGCTCGACGAGCTCGCGACAGCGCTGCAGCGGCCGGTGCTGCCGTACGTCATGCTCGCCGATCCGGATCCCGCGAGCGGATTCGTGCGCCGCTGGGAGCCGCAGCAGCCTGGACCTTCGAGGAACATAGGCTACGCCTTCCAGTGGTTTGCGCTTGCAACCGCCGTCGTGGTGATCACCGTGGTCGTATACCGCAAGGGGCGCGCGCAGCAATGAAGGGCGAAAACAAGCTGTCGGGCGGGCCTTTGATGTTGCTGCTGATAGCGGCGGTGTTCATCGTGCCGCTGCTTTTGGCCTCCTGGCTTTATTACAGCGGCGGATCGCTGGTGCCCGAAGGCCGCACCAACCACGGTGTAATCCTGGAGCCGATTGTAAACGTGCGCGAACGGCTGCCGAACTCGGACGCGGCCGCCCTGTCCGGGAACCACTGGCTGCTGGTGTACGTGCACGACGGCGAGTGCAGCCGAAGCTGCCGCGAGGCGCTTTTCCGGATGCGCCAGTCGCGCCTCATGCTGGGCCGGGAACTGGATCGGCTACAGCGCGTCTTCTTGCACGGGGCCGAGGCGCCGGATAGAGTCTTCCTGGAGGACGAGCATGCCGGGCTTGCGGCATTCAATGATCCCGAGCTGGCGCGCCTGCTCACGGAGAAGCGGCCGCGGACACTCACGCCCGGCGGGCTGTTCCTCATCGATCCACTTGGAAACCTGGTGATGTATTTCTCCCCGGACATAGCGCCGGGTGACATGGTCGACGACATCGAGCACCTGCTCGAGGTATCGCAAATCGGTTAATGCGTTGCTGAAGCATTTGAGCGCCGGGCCCCTCCCGCGTGTGGCCGAGTGGCGCGATTATTTCGAATTGACGAAGCCGCGGGTCGTCGTCCTGATCGTGTTCACCGCGGTGGTCGGTATGCTGCTCGCCGCACCGGGCTGGCCCGGTACCGTGCCGCTGGTTTTCGGCACCCTGGGGATCTGGCTCGCCGCATCGGCGGCGGCCGTGATCAATCACGTGCTGGACGCGCGCATCGACGTGCAGATGATGAGAACGCGGCGGCGGCCCTTGCCGCAGGGCAAGCTGACCGAGGGCGAGGCGCTTTCCTTCGCGGCGGCGCTTGCCGTGCTGTCGATGCTGCTGCTGTGGTTCGTCGTGAATCCGCTGACGGCCGTGCTGACGTTTGCATCGCTGATCGGTTACGCGGTCATTTACACGGCATACCTGAAGCGCGCGACGCCGCAGAATATCGTGATCGGCGGTGCCGCCGGAGCGGCCCCGCCCGTGCTCGGCTGGGCCGCGGTGACCGGCGAGGTTCACGCGAACGCGCTGCTGCTGTTTCTCATTATTTTCGTCTGGACGCCGCCGCATTTCTGGGCCCTTGCGATCGCGCGCCGCGACGAGTACGCCAAGGTCGGCATTCCCATGCTGCCGGTGACGCACGGTAATGCGTTTACGCGGCAGTTCATCCTGCTGTACACGATCCTCCTGGTGCCGATCACCATCCTGCCGTACCTGTCCGGGATGAGCGGCCTCATCTACCTGGTCTCGGCAGTGCTGCTTGGCGGCGTATTTCTCTGGTACGCGGTAAGGCTGAAGATCGACCACGCGCCAGCGCTGCCGATGCGCGTGTTCTGGTATTCCATCAATTACCTGATGCTCCTGTTCGCGGCGCTCCTGCTGGACCACTATTTCATCATCACGCTGCACGTGAGCCCCGCCGCTTGAGCGAAATCGCGGCACTCGCCCGGGATTCCGAAAAGCTGCCGGGTTCACGGATTTGCTAGACTGCGAGCCGCGCCAGCCGCCGCCTGCATCGATGGACATCACGCCGATCCTCCAAAACCTGAACGAAGAGCAACGCCGCGCGGTGACGGCACCGCCCCGGCCCGTGCTCGTCGTCGCGGGTGCGGGCAGCGGCAAGACGCGGGTACTGACACGTCGAGCTGCCTGGTTGATCGAGGTGGAGGGCCTCGCACCGCAAAGCCTGCTGGCGGTCACGTTCACCAACAAGGCCGCGGCCCAGATGCGCGCGCGTATCGAGTCGCTGTTGCGCCAGCCGGTGCAGCAGCTGTGGATCGGCACCTTCCACGGGCTGGCGCATCGCCTCTTGCGGCGGCACTGGGCGGAAGCCGGGCTGCCGCAGAGCTTCCAGATAATGGATTCGGACGACCAGCTCCGGGTGATCAAGCGGCTGGTGCGCAATCTCGAGCTCGACGACGGCAAGTGGGTGCCGCGCGAGATCCAGTATTTCATCAACGCGCAGAAGGACGAAGGCTTGAGGCCTGCGCACCTCGACGACGAACGGGACCCGAACCGGGCGCAGTTCATCGCGCTCTATCGCGAATACCAGGCGTTCTGCGACCGTAGCGGCCTGGTTGATTTCGGCGAGCTGCTGCTGCGCGCGCACGAGCTGTGGCGCGATCACCCCGGGGTACTGGAGCATTACCGCAGGCGCTTCCGTCACGTACTGGTGGACGAGTTCCAGGATACCAACGCGATCCAGTACGCCTGGATCAGGCTGCTCGTGGGGCAGACGGGCGTACCCTTCGTCGTCGGCGACGATGACCAGTCGATCTACCGCTGGCGCGGGGCGCGGGTCGAGCACATCCAGAGCTTCCGGAAGGATTTTCCCGGCACGGAAGTCGTCAAGCTGGAGCAGAACTACCGATCGACGGGCACCATCCTGAAAGCGGCCAACGCCGTTATTGCCCACAACGACTCGCGCATGGGCAAGAATCTCTGGACGGAAGGAGCCGAGGGCGAGCCGATCCGGGTGTACTCCGCGTATAACGAAAGGGACGAAGCGGAATTCATCGTCGCGCGCCTGCGTGACTGGAGCGAACAGGGTAATGCGCGCGCCGATGCCGCGGTGCTCTACCGTTCGAACGCGCAATCGCGGGTGCTGGAAGAGTACCTCCTGAACGCGCGCCTGCCGTACCGGGTGTACGGGGGTTTGCGGTTCTTCGAGCGGGCAGAGATCAAGGACGCGCTGGCATACCTCCGCCTCATCGCCAGCCGTGACGACGACAACGCCTTCGAGCGGATCGTCAACCGGCCGACGCGGGGCATCGGTGCGCGCACGGTCGAGGCGATGCGTGCCTATGCGCGCGCAAACGGTTGCTCGCTGTGGCGCGCGGCGGGCGCGGTGGCAAGTGACGAGACCACCGGTGGGCGGGCGCGTGCGGCGGTCACGGTATTCCTGAATCTCATCGAGCGGATGGCGAAAGACCTGGTGCCGCTCGGGCTGGCCGACCAGGTGGATCACGTGATCCATGCCAGCGGGCTCATCGACTTCTTCCGCAAGGACAAGGGCGAGCAGGGTGAAACCCGGGTGGAGAACCTCGAGGAACTGGTCAGCGCGGCCGGCAGCTTTACGAAGGACCCGGCCGACGAGATGACGGTGCTGGACGCCTTCCTGGCGCACGCGGCGCTGGAGGCGGGCGAGGGCCAGGCCGGCAACTGGGAAGACTGCTTCCAGCTAATGACCATGCATTCGGCCAAGGGGCTCGAGTTTCCCCTGGTATTCCTCTGCGGGATGGAAGACGGGCTCTTCCCGCACCGGCGCTCGGTGACCGACTCCGGCAGCCTCGAAGAGGAGCGCCGGCTCTGTTATGTCGGCATCACGCGCGCCAAGCAGAACCTCTACATCACGTACGCGGAGAAGCGGCGCCTGCACGGCATCGACAGCCTTGCGTTTCCTTCGCGCTTCATCAGCGAGATCCCCGCGGAACTCATCGAGGAGGTCAGGCCGCGCGTGCAGCTTGCGCGGCCGGTCTACGCCGACGCCCGCCCGCGCGCGCGGGCCACCGGCAACCTGCAGCCGGGCGCGGACGCGGGCATTCGCCTCGGCCAGCGCGTGCGCCACGGCAAGTTCGGCGAAGGCGTCATCCTGAACTGCGAAGGCCAGGGCGCTCACGCCCGCGTCGAGGTCAACTTCGAGGAAGCCGGCACCAAATGGCTGGTCCTGAACTACGCCAACCTCGACTTCCTCGGGGTCGGACCAACGTAACAGGTTGAAGAAGCAAAAAAACTCGCTAAAAAATGTGTTGATTTTGCGCCTTAATCGCTCGTTTTCAGGCCTGAAATCGACTCCTATGTAACGGCAAACGAGCTGTTTCAGGCCCGAAAAGATGCATTTTGAGGCTTTATATAGCCGATTTCGGGGACGTTTGGCCGAAATAACAAACACTTAGGCTGGTCCGACCCTGCTATGAAAATACTGATACTTGGTGCCGGGCAGGTCGGGTCGTCGGCGGCTTACAACCTGTCGCGGGAAGAGGCGAACGAGGTCACGGTCGTGGACATGCGGGCCGACGTGTTGCGGGAGCTGCAGGACCGGCTCGACATTCGCACGGTAGTCGGGCACGCGGCGTACCCGGAAGTGCTGGATCGCGCAGGCGCTGCCGACGCCGACATCATCATCGCGTTGACCGATTCGGACGAAACCAACATGGTTGCCTGCCAGGTCGCCTACACCCTTTATCACACGCCCACCAAGATCGCGCGTATCCGCGCAGCCGACTACATGAGCGCCAACGCGCTGTTTTCGCAGGACGCGTTTCCCGTGGACGTGCGCATCAGCCCTGAACAACTCGTGTGCTCGTACGTCGAGCAGCTCATCCACTTTCCCGGTGCCCTGCAGGTACTCGATTTTGCCGACGGGCGCGTTCGGCTCGTGGGTGCGATCGCGGAACGGGGCGGGCAGCTCGTCGGGCAGAAAATTTCGAGCCTGAAGGAACACCTCCCCGATGCCGAAGGCCGCATTGCGGCGGTCTATCGCGAGGGTATAGCGCTGCAGACGGACGGCGACACGGTTATCGAAGAAGGCGACGAAGTGTTCTTCATTTCGGCCCGGAAGGACACCAGGGCATTCCTGAAGGAGATGCGCACACTCGAGAACCCGGTGCGCCGGGTGCTCATCGCGGGAGGCGGCAACATCGGATCACGGCTTGCGCGCGCGCTCGAGCAATCGAACCAGGTGAAAGTGATCGAAAGAAATCCGGAGCGCGCACGCGTGATCTCCGAGCAGCTCAACAAGGCCATCGTGCTCGTCGGCGATGCCGCGGACGAGGAGCTCCTGCTCGAAGAAAATATCGACAGCATCGACATCTTCTGCGCGCTCACCAATGCCGAAGAGGCGAACATACTTTCGTCAATGCTGGCCAAACGGCTGGGCGCGAAGAAGGTGATGGCGCTCATCAACCGGCCGTCCTACGCGGAGCTGGTGGAGTCCGGGACAATCGACGTTGCCATTTCGCCGCAGCAGGTTACGATCGGCTCGCTGCTCGCGCACGTGCGGCGCGGCGATGTCGTCAAGGTGCATTCCCTCAAGCGCGGCGCCGCGGAAGCAATCGAGGCAGTCGCCCACGGGTCAGCCGAAGTATCGAAGGTGGTCGGCAGGAAGATCGGCGAGATCGAGCTACCGCGCGGGGCTGCCATTACAGCCGTCGTTCGCGGCGAGGACGTGATCATTGCTCATCATGACACCGTGATCGAGACCGACGATCACCTGATCCTCTTCATGACCGACCGGCGCAAGGTCGAGCGCATCGAAGAGCTGTTCGAAGTCGACGTGACCTTCGTCTGAACGGCAGCGGCCGGGAGTCGGGATGAACTGGTTCGTCGTGCAACGCATCCTCGGCCTGCTGCTGATACTGTTCAGCCTGACCATGCTGCCGCCCATGGCGATGGCTTTCGCATTCGAGCGCCAGGCCTGGATCCCCTTTGCCGAGGGTTTCGTGGTGACGCTCGCGGCCGGCGTGCTGATCTGGTTCCCGGTGCGCTGGGTGCGCAAGGAGCTGCGCCTGCGGGACGGCTTCCTGGTGGTGGCGGCGTTCTGGACCGTGCTCGGCACTTTCGGCGCCTTCCCGCTCTACTTCGCTCACTACCCGGTGCTGTCCTTCACGGACGCCGTATTCGAGTCGATGTCGGGCCTCACCACCACGGGCGCGACGATCCTGACCGGCATTGACGAGCTGCCGAAATCCATTCTCTATTACCGGCACCAGCTGCAGTGGATCGGGGGCATGGGCATCATCGTGCTGGCCGTCGCGATCCTGCCGATGCTCGGCGTCGGCGGCATGCAGCTCTACCGCGCGGAAACGCCCGGTCCGGTGAAGGACACGAAGCTCACACCGCGGATCACCGAAACGGCCAAAGCGCTGTGGTACGTGTATCTCACCTTCACTGCCCTCTGCACCGTCGCGTACCTGCTGGCCGGCATGAGCGCCTTCGACGCCCTATGCCACGCGTTCTCTACCGTGTCGATCGGCGGCTTCTCGACCCACGACCTGAACATGGGCTACTTCAACAGTGCGGCCGTGAACCTGGTTGCGATCGTGTTCATGTTCATTGCCGGCATCAATTTCTCCCTGCACTTCTTCGCGTGGCGATACAACCGCATCGGCCACTACTTCCAGGACCCGGAAGTCCGCGCGTATTTCCTCGTCGTGGTTGTGGTATCCGTGCTGGTGGTGCTCACGCTGCTTGCAGCAAACACTTTCGCGGACCCGCTCGCCGGTTTGATGCACGGCCTGTTCCAGGCAGTATCGATCGCCACCACCACAGGCTTCACGACCGCCAACTATTCCGATTGGCCGGGGGCCATCCCGGTGCTGCTGATTTTCGCAAGCTTCATCGGCGGCTGTGCCGGTTCCACCGCCGGCGGCATCAAGGTGATCCGCTGGCTGTTGATCTACAAGCAAGGTTTGCGCGAGATCGTGCGGCTGGTGCACCCGAACGCGGAAATACCGGTAAAGCTCGGCAATCACGCGCTGTCGCCGCGGGTCGTCGACTCCATCTGGGGGTTTTTCTCCGTCTATCTCATCGTGTTCGGCTTCATGCTGCTCGCCATGATGGCCACGGGCCTGGACCAGGTGACTGCCTTCTCGGCGGTAGCCGCCGCACTCAACAATCTCGGCCCGGGGCTCGGCGACGTGGCGATCGTGTTCCAGACCGGCAATGCCCCGAAGTGGATCGCGGTCGCCGGCATGCTGCTCGGCCGGCTGGAGATATTCACGCTGCTGGTGCTCGTCACGCCGACGTTCTGGCGTCGCTGAACGGGCCGGCAGGCGGGAATGAGCCGGCAGCTGCCGTGCGCAACACCCTCCGGCAGCACTGGTTATCATAGGGACATGGAGTCGACGGGCCGCATCGATGCATTGCTCGGGATGCTCGGGCGAGGGCAGGATTCCGCCCTGCTCCGGTTTTCGCTCGGCAGCGAGTACCGTGCCGCCGGCAGGCATGACGATGCGATCGCGCATTTCCGGCAGGCGGTGGGACTTGACCCCGGGTACTCGGCCGCCTGGAAGCTCCTGGGTCGCTCGCTGCAGGATGCCGGCCGCGAGGA
>CAZSKQ010000112.1:7199-10605 GCA_964607425.1 uncultured Woeseiaceae bacterium | reverse complement strand
CGCCCGCACTGAGGCGCCGCCCGCACTGAGGCGCCGCCCGCACTGAGGCGCCGCCGCGACCGGGGGTGCCCTTTGTGGAAATAAAGCGGACCGCAGGGAGCCATTCCACAAAGGGCACCCCCGGTCGCGGCGGCGCCGTGGTAGGCAAACGCAAACGTCAGGCCGTGGTAGGCAAACGCAAACCTCAGGCCGTGGTAGGCAAACGCAAACCTCAGAAAGAGTACTCCAGCGAAATCGCCGTAAAGCGGTCGGTATTTTTATTGCCGACCGGCACGGTACTGTTGTTCTTGAGCGTGTAGGACGCAACCAGCGCGAGATCGTTCACCAGCGTCGCCTTCACGGCCGAGATCGATTCGAGCCAGGTGTTCCCGACCCCGGACTCGACCGCGAAGGTCTGCGAGAACTCCGCCGATTCGCTGAACTTCCACCGATAGTTCAGCCCCCCGCGTTCGATGAACTCGTCTTCCATGGTCCCGTCGCTGCGCTCGGCCTGGCGGGCACCCACGCCGATTTCGGCGTCCAGCACGTGCGTTCCGGTGTCGATCAGCCGCCGGCCGTAGCCTAGCGTTTCCGACAACTGCTGCTCGTACCCGCTGAACCGGTCCTTGCGCCAGTTGACGCGCACGAACAGGAAATCGGACTTGGTGAGATTGTATTCGCTCTTCCAGCCGAGCCCGTATGCCTCCGCCGTCGTGTTCCGGTTCTCCGTCGAGTTGATAGCTGTCGCATTAAGCGTGTGTATCCAGTTGCCGGCGGTGTACGCAACCGTGAAGGCGGAGTTGAGGCTCGCGCTCTCGGTGTTGCCGCTGGTCGCGAGGAAACCGAGCGCGGCCTTCGCCTTCCACGGGTCCGCTTTCGGGGCGGTGCCCGCACCGGCGGCGGGCGGCGACTGTGCCTGCGCCTGCACGGCGAGCGTAACCAGGATTGTGCCGACGGCAAGCAGCACCGCACGTTTCATCGTGCCGACCTCCCCAAGGGTTCGATTTGTACAAATGGAATGGCATGCGCCTGGCGCGGGCCGGAGACGCGGCCGAAGGTCGCGCAGTATAGCGTCGGCGTCACCGTGCGCAACCGATCCTGGTTATAATCCGTGCAATGGAAGACCGGCGCCTGAGCTCGCTCGATCGCTTGCTGTCCAACGTTGACAGCGCGTTACGTGGCGTGGCCGCAATCCCCGTGCGCGCCTCCCGTCCGTTTCCCGCCGCCGATGTCGCCGAGCAGCCTTTATCCGCTGCCGAACGCCGTCACGCAGCAGGCCTGATGCGGGTGAACCACGCAGGCGAGGTGGCTGCCCAGGGGTTGTACCAGGGCCATGCAGCGGTCGCGCGCAGCCCCGGGACAGCGGCACACATGCGTGCCGCCGCCGACGAGGAACGGGACCACCTCGCGTGGTGCGAGCAACGCCTGCGGGAACTGGAGGCGGCCCCGAGCCGCTTGCGCCCGGCCTGGTATGCCGGCGCCTGGCTCATCGGTGCGGCGAGCGGTGTGTTGGGCGATCGCTGGTCGCTGGGGTTCGTGGCGGAAACGGAGCGCCAGGTGTCGGAGCACCTGACCGGGCATCTTGATCGCTTGCCCGCGGTCGATGCACGCAGCCGCGCCCTCGTTCGCCGAATGCGTGACGAGGAGCGGCGGCATGGCCGCGACGCGACACGGGCCGGTGGCGCCAGCCTGCCCGTTCCGGTACGCCGGCTGATGCGTGCGGCATCGAAAGTCATGACGGCAACGGCTTACCGCCTATGAAGCGCTGCGCCGTTAAAATATACTCAACAGGCGCGCGACGGGTTGGGGGGATTTGATATTTTCAGAATAATTACGGACTTAGCTTGCTCTTGCGCGCTGCCTGTATTAAAAGAATGAGCAATGAGGCGCTGAGGACCCACAAATGCAAACAACTGCCAAAACTTTGAGCGATGTGCCAGCGATAAATCGTTTCCTGAGCTACTGCCGGGTACGCACCGTTCCTTCCAAAACGGTCATGATTCACGCCGGCGATCTTCCGGACGTCCTCTACTACATCGTCGACGGCTCGGTCGAGGTAATGATCGAGGACGAGGACGGCAACGAAATGGTCCTGGCCTACCTCAACAAGGGGCAGTTTTTTGGGGAGATGGGATTGTTCTACGAGCAACCCACGCGCAGCGCCTGGGTTCGGACCCGCAGCGAATGCGAAATCGCCGAGATGACGTATCCGCGCTTCCGGCAGATCGCGAGCGAAAGTCCGGGGCTGGTGTTCGAGCTGGCGACCCAGCTCGCCACGCGCCTCGATCGCACCAACCGCAAACTCGGCGACCTCGCATTCGTCGATGTCACCGGGCGGGTGGCGCACGCCATCATGGATCTCTGCAATGAACCCGACGCGATGACCCACCCCGACGGCATGCAGATCAAGGTCAGCCGGCAGGAACTCTCCCGGCTCGTCGGCTGTTCCCGCGAGATGGCAGGCCGCGTGCTGAAGGTGCTGGAGGAACAGGGACTGGTCTCGGCCAGCGGCAAGACCATCGTAGTCTACGGCGCACGGCCCAACCGCAAAAGCTGACGCGACGGCCGCCCCACCGCCCGCTCGCAGGAGCGCGCAGCGCGCGCGCATCCCGGCCGCAACACGACCCCGCCAGACGTTGGATTTCCAAAACCTCCAGGGTCGCGCGCAATGCGCGCTCCTACAGGTGCTTCATGCAACGGCTTTGGCGATCTGGGCGCGCATCTCGGAGATCGTCTGCCCGTAATCGGGGCTGCCGAAGATGGCCGATCCCGCGACGAACGTGTCGGCGCCGGCCGCGGCAATGCGGCCGATGTTGTCCGGCTTCACTCCGCCATCGACTTCCAGGCGTATCGCATAGCCACTATCGTCGATCGTCTTGCGCACGCGCCGGATCTTCTCCAGCGAGGTCTCGATGAACTGCTGCCCGCCGAAGCCGGGGTTGACCGACATGATCAGCACCATGTCGATTTTATCCAGCACGAAGTCGAGCCAGTCGAGCGGCGTTGCCGGGTTGAACACGAGGCCTGCCTTGCAGCCGTGATCGCGGATCAGGGCGAGTGTGCGATCGACGTGGTGCGTCGCTTCAGGGTGCACGCTCATAAAGGTGGCACCGGCTTTCGCGAAGTCCGGGATCAGGCGATCGACGGGTTCGACCATCAGGTGCACGTCGATAGGCGCCTGGATGCCGTGCTCCCGCAGTGCCCGGCAGACCAGCGGCCCGATGGTCAGGTTCGGCACATAGTGGTTGTCCATGACATCGAAGTGCACCATGTCGGCACCGGCGCCGAGCACCGCGTTCACTTCCTCCCCCAAACGAGCGAAGTCAGCCGAAAGAATTGACGGGGCGATCAAGGGTTCCACTGGGCGATCCTGCGTGATGTCGTGACGACTCTACCGGAAGCGCGGGGTCTTTTCAGGACGACCGAC
>CAZSKQ010000112.1:5305-7099 GCA_964607425.1 uncultured Woeseiaceae bacterium | reverse complement strand
GCGGATTTCGCGGGTGCGCCGCTCTGCCACGAGCAGCGCCGCGGCATCCCCGCGGGCTGCCAGCTTGTCGGGATGGTTCCTGTTCATGAGGCGGCGGTAGGCCTGCTTGATCTCCGCGTTGGTCGAGGAGCTGTTCACACCAAGCACTTCGTAGGCTTGCTCCAGGCGCGCCGCGTCCGCGCTGCCGGCGGCGGATTTGCGAAAGCTGCGCTGGGCCCTGAGCATTGCTTCCAGCTGCGCAAGCTCCACCCGGCCGATGTCGAGCTCACCGCAGATCGTCCACAACACGCTGCGCTCGCGCCGGTGCAGCGAGTTCTTGGACAACGCAACCTCCATGAGCAACTGCACGAACAAGCCGCGCAGCTCGGTCTTGTGGCGCGTATCGCGCCTGACCTCGCGCAGCACCGCGTGCAGCGGGAAAGTCGGCTCCTTGCCGCTGGTGAACCAGTCCATCGCCGCCTGCGTCTCCGCCGGATCGAGACCCAGCCGGTGCATGAGCTTTCTCGCCTCGCGAATCTCTTCTTCGGATACGCGCCCGTCCGCTTTCGCGAGGAATCCCATAGTGCGAAACAGCGCGCGGACATAAGGCCGCGGCAGGCGGTCGAGACGCCCTGCTCTCAGGCGGCCGGCATATCGCGCGTAACCGCGGTCGAACTGGTGACCGAGCACGAGGCCCGCGAGCGCGCCCCACGGCCCCGCGGCGAGGCCCGCCATCGTGCCCACGACTTTTCCCCAATACGGCGTACCGCTCACAGCTTTCATGCCGGCCGCGAAATCCACCGTTTTTGTTGATGCATCATGCCGCGTATGCTACCCGGCACACGAACCTTTGCCTATTTTCACGCTTGCGGGCGACGGGACGACACGCGATCATCAGCGCATGCTCCCGGCCGAACCCCTGTTCGAATCGTCCATCCCCTCGCTGCCATTGCTGGGCCGCGGCAAGGTGCGCGATATCTACGGCGTCGACGATGAGCACCTGCTCATCGTCGCGACCGATCGGCTGTCGGCTTACGACGTGGTATTGCCGGACCCGGTGCCCGGGAAAGGCCGCGTACTGACCGAGATCTCCAATTTCTGGTTCCACCGCCTGGCCGATCTCGCGCCGAACCACCTGGTGGAACGGTCGCTCGAATCGGTCGTCGGCGATCCCGACACGCGGCGGCACCTCGAAGGCCGCGCCGTGGTCGTGCGCCGGCTGAAACCGCTGCCGATCGAGGCCGTGGTACGCGGCTACCTGATCGGCTCCGGCTGGCGCGACTACCAGTCATCCGGCGCGATCTGCGGCATCGCGCTGCCGGCCGGACTCGCGCAGGCGGACCGGCTGCCGGCGCCGGTGTTTACCCCGGCCACCAAGGCGGCGGCGGGCGATCACGACGAGAACATCCCGTTCGAGCAGGTACAGGAGCTGATCGGCGAGCGCCTCGCGCTAAAGGTGCGGGACGTCGCGCTCGCAATTTACGAACGCGCGGCCGCGTATGCGTTGGAGCGCGGCATCATCGTGGCCGACACGAAGTTCGAGTTCGGCCTCGATGACGAAGGCCGCCTCTGGCTCATCGACGAGGTACTGACGCCCGACTCGTCGCGTTTCTGGCCGCTGGACCAGTACCGGCCCGGGGCGAGCCCGCCGAGTTTCGACAAGCAGTACGTGCGCGATTACCTCGATACGCTGGATTGGGACAAAACAGCGCCGGGCCCGAACCTGCCCGCGGAGGTGATCGCGCGGACGAGCGAAAAATACCGGGAGGCACTGAGGCTGATCACCGGGCGGGAGTGACGGCGGGCACGCTTCCG
>CAZSKQ010000112.1:0-5205 GCA_964607425.1 uncultured Woeseiaceae bacterium | reverse complement strand
ACCGGGAGGCACTGAGGCTGATCACCGGGCGGGAGTGACGGCGGGCACGCTTCCGCCGCGGGGTTCCTGCCTCCTCGTGGCGGTCGCCCGCATGGCGGGCTCCTACACGGGCGGGATCCAGGCGGTGATGATTTTGCGCAGTTCGGCCAGGCCGTCGGTCAGGGCGGCGGGGCCGGGCTGCAGGATCAGCGGCGACTTGATCTCGTAGAGGTGGCCGTTGGCGACGGCCGGGACGGCCTCCCAGCCTGGACGCGCCGCGACCTTCTCCGGCCGGAACTTCTTGCCGCACCAGGAGCCGATGACGATATCCGGCCGCCGGCGCACCACCTCCTGCGGATCCGCGACAATACGGTTCACGGCCAGCGGCTCGGCGGCGCGTTCGGGAAAGCAGTCCTCGCCGCCGGCGATGGCAACGAGTTCCGAAACCCAGCGAATACCGCTGATCTGCGGATCGTCCCACTCCTCGAAATAGACCCGCGGCCGGCGTGCGCCGGGTTCGACCTGCCTGCGCACCGCTTCCACGCCGCGCTCGAGGCCGGCCGCGTACTTCTCCGCCTTCGCCTGCTCGCCTATGAGGCCGCCGAGCATCCGGATCATCCTGAGGATTCCGGCGACGGAGCGCTGGTTGAACACGTGCACCGCGATGCCGCGGCGGATCAGCTCGGTCGCGATATCCGCCTGCAGGTCCGAGAACCCGAGCACGAGATCGGGCTCGAGCTCGAGGATGCGATCTATCTTCGCGCTGGTGAAAGCGGAAACCTTCGGCTTCTCCTTGCGCGCTCGCGGCGGCCGCACGGTAAAGCCGGAGATACCGACGATGCGCCAGTCCTCGCCCAGGGCGTACAGCGTCTCTGTCGTCTCTTCGGTCATGCAGACGATGCGTTCGGCGTATCTGGCGGGCATTCGGCAGGTCCCCGGGCTTCCCTAATGTACAATCGCGCGAACGCCGGACAGGGTAGCCGCGACGCCGCACAAGCATGATCCCGGAACTGCAAGCTAAAATCGACCGCCTGGTCTGGAGCCGGGATCTCGAGCGCAAGGGTCCGCCAGGCGCGGCCGCAGCCGCCGTACTGCGTTACCTTTATGCGCTGCTGCGCGACTTCTTCGCCGGCGAGCTCACCCTGCGCGCAATGAGCCTCGTCTACACGACGCTGCTCTCGGTCGTGCCGCTGGTGGCGTTCAGTTTCTCGGTGCTGAAAGGGCTCGGGGTTCATAACCGTTTGCGCCCGTACCTGTACGAAGTGCTCTCGCCGCTGGGCACGGAGGGGGCGAGAATCACCGACGAGGTGATCGACTTCGTCGATAACGTGGAGGGCGGCGTGCTGGGCGGCCTGAGCCTCGCCTTTTTCGTATTCACCGCCATCTCGATGGTGCAGAAGGTGGAAGGTGCCTTCAACCACGTGTGGCACGTGTCAAAGCCGCGCAGCCTTGCGCGCCGGTTCTCCGAATACACGGTGGTGCTCCTGATCAGCCCGGTCGTGGTCGTCGTCGCGCTCGGGATGATCGGCTCGATCCGCAGCACTGCCGTCGTGCAGGCGATACTGAGCCATGAATCGCTCGGGCCGTTGCTGCTCAGCATCGGCGAGATCGCACCATTCCTGCTGATAACCGGGGTGTTCACCTTCCTGTACCTGTTCGTGCCGAACACGAAAGTGGGCCTGAAGGCCGCGACCATCGGCGGCGTGTTCGCCGGAGTGCTCTGGGCCGCGCTAGGCGCGTTCTTCGCCAACTTCGTCGCCTACACGACCACCAAGCAGGTCATCTATTCCAGCTTCGCGGTCGCGATCTCGACGCTCGTGTGGCTGTACCTGAGCTGGCTCGTGCTCCTGCTCGGCGCGCAGCTCACCTTCTACCTGCAGCGCCCGGAGTTCCTGCGCATCGGCCGGCGGGAACCGCGGCTGTCGAACAGCATGCGGGAGCGGCTCGCGCTCAATGTCATGTACCTCGTCGGGCAGGCGTTTCGCGATCCGTCGCGCCGCCTGACGTTCGGCGACATGAGCGAGCAGCTGCAGGTGCCGACGATCGCCCTCGCGCCGGTGGTCAACGATCTCGAAGACGCCGGGTTACTGATGACGACCGATAAAGAAACGCTGATGCCCGGACGGGACATGTCGCGCATGCCGCTTGCGGAAATCCTGCACGTGGTCCGGCGCCGTGGCGATACCGGCTCCTACCGCGGTCCCCTGTGGCTGCCCGGCGTGGACCGGCTGGGCAAGCAAGTGGACGAAGCCGTCGACGCCGTGGTCGGCGACCGAACCCTGGCCGAACTGGTCGACGAACTGGAACCGGCGCGCATTGCGTGCGATGCCACCAACACCGACCTGTAGGAGCGCGCATTGCGCGCGATGCCACGACCGGCGATCGAAGCATCGCGCGCGCAATGCGCGCTCCTACAGCAGGCCAGGGTGCCAGCACGGCGGTCAGGCGCCGGCGATGGTCATCTCTTCGATCAGCAGGGAGCCGCAGCGGATGCCGCCGCGGAGATCCTGGTCGCGGCCGATGGCGGCAATGCGCCGGTACAGGTCTTTCAGGTTCCCGGCGATCGTTACCTCGTGCACCGGGTAGGCGATCTCGCCGTTCTCGATCCAGAAGCCCGCAGCGCCGCGCGAGTAATCGCCGGTTACACCGTTCACTCCCTGTCCGATCAACTCGTGCACGAGCAGCCCGCGGTCCATGGTCCGCATCAGGGCCCGCGCGTCCTCCGCGGTGCCGGGCAGCACGAGGTTGTGCGCACCGCCCGCGTTCCCCGTGGTCTGCAGGCCGAGCCGCCGCGCGGAGTACGAGCTGAGCAAGTAGCCGGTCAACACACCGTCGACGACCAGGCTGCGGTCCCGGGTGGCAACTCCTTCGGCGTCGAACGGTGCGCTCGCCATCCCTTTCGGAATGTGCGGCCGCTCATCGATGTGCACGAAATCGGGAAATACCTGTTCCCCCGCCGCATTCAGCAGGAAGGAGGCACGCCGGTACTGCGCGCTGCCGGTAATCGCGCCAATCGCGTGCCCGATGAAACCGCGCGCGAGATTGGGCATGAACAGGACCGGCGCTTTGGTCGTCTTGATCTTGCGAGCACCCAGCCGCTCGATCGCACGGCGCGCGGCCGTGCGGCCGACCTCCTCCACGGGCTCGAGATCCGCGGCATCGCGCGCGACGCTGTAGTGATAGTCGCGCTCCATGTCGCCATCGGCTTCCCCGATCACGCTGCAGCTCGTGCTGTGGCTGGTCGCCGCATAGCTGCCGAGGAATCCATGAGAGTTACCGTAGGCACGGGCACCCGCATGCGTGCTCACGGTTGCACCTTCGGATTTACGGATACGCTCGTCGAAGCCGCGCGCCGCGGCTTCGCACTCGATTGCAAGAGTGATGGCTTGCGCGGCATCGAGATCCCAGGGATGCGCGAGGTCGAGGTCGGGCGGATTGCGTGCCATCAGCGCGGCATCGGCGAGCCCGGCGTATTTATCTTCCGCGGTGAACTTTGCAAAGGAGCGCGCTTTCGCCACGGCTTCCACGAGCGCATCGCGATTGAAATCCGATGTGCTCGCGCTGCCTTTCCGGGACCCGACGTAGATCGTGATGCCGGCACCGCGGTCGTTGGTGTACTCGAGGTTCTCGACGTCGCCGAGACGCGCCGTGACCGAGAGGCCGACGTCGTGGCTCGCGGACGCTTCGGCCTGGTCGGCACCCAGCTTCCGCGCCTCGTCCAGCATGAAACGGACGATTCGTTCGAGCTCCGGGGTATCCGCGACGGCCTGGCTTGCCTGCACGCTCATTCGCTTCCTGCCCGTCTCATCGTGCCCTTTCGCCTCGTCTCCGTGGCGCTGCATGATACTATGCGGCGATGACGGGGGTGAACGAGTAGCGCCTCGTGGCCGCCGCCGTGAACATCGGACCATTTCCGCGGGTGGCTTTTCGTGGCTGGCAGGGCGCGACGACGAGGAACAGCACCGCCGTTGCGAGGGGCCGGAACCCCGCCAGGCGCGGCAACGCGCCGGGAAACAGGGCCCTTGGCGACGGAGTACACCAGCAAGAGCGCTCGCAAGCGCGAACTGCTCGCGCTGCAGGCGCTCGGTGAACGGCTCATCGAGCTGCCGGCCCGCGATCTCGAAGAGCTCGGTCTCGATGCCCCGCTGTTCGACGCCGTCGTCCAGGCAAAGTCCATGCGGGCGCATGGCGCATTGCGCCGCCAGCGCCAGCTCATCGGCAAGCTGATGCGATACGCCGATGCCGCGCACATTGAGTCGGCCCTCGCGTCGCTCGGCAGCGGCGAGCGCGCGGCGGTCGAGCTGTTCCACGCCGCCGAGGGATGGCGGGACCGGATGCTCGGCGCGGGCGCGCCGGCGCTGGCGGAATTCGAGAGCCTCGCGGGCGCCGAGCAACCGCGGATCCGGACCTTGCTGCGCGAATACGAAAAAGCCACGGAAGCAGGTCGGCGCGCGGGGCGCCGCCGCCTGTTTCGCGAAATCCACGGGCAACTCGAGAAGATGGAAGCAACAAAGTGCGCGACAGAAGCAACGCGACAGTAGGCATCATCATGGGGTCCCGCTCGGACTGGGACACAATGCGCCATGCTACCGAGGTGCTGGAAGAGCTCGGCATCGGCTACGACGTGCAGGTCGTCTCGGCGCATCGCACGCCGGAGCTCATGTTCGAGTACGCCGGCACCGCCGTGGAACGCGGCCTGAAGGTAATCATCGCCGGCGCGGGCGGTGCCGCGCACCTTCCCGGCATGACCGCGTCCCGGACACGTCTCCCCGTGATCGGCGTGCCCGTGCGCTCCAAGGCCCTGCAAGGAATGGACTCGCTGTTGTCTATCGCGCAGATGCCGGCGGGTGTGCCGGTCGGCAGCATGGCCATCGGCAAGGCCGGCGCGATCAACGCCGCCCTGTACGCCGCCGCCATCGTCGCGATCTCCGATGCCGATGCCGCCGAGGCGCTGGATTCCTACCGGCGGCGGCAAACGGACGCCGTCCTCGCCGATCCGGACCCGACGACAGGCGACTAGTGGCCCGTAACGGCGAAATCCGGACTGTCGCGGCTCGGTCCGCAGTGCCGGCGCAGCGGTGACAACGGTCGGCATCATAGGTGGCGGACAGCTCGGCCAAATGCTGGGCTTCGCCGGGCGCACGCTCGACCTGGAATTCGTGTTCCTGGAGCCGCAGCCCGATCCGCCGGCCGCCGCCGCCGGGGCCATCATCCAGGGCGCGTTCG
>CAZSKQ010000111.1:0-10677 GCA_964607425.1 uncultured Woeseiaceae bacterium | reverse complement strand
TTTCACGTGGCCATGCCGCCGACGATAGAGGAGCAGCAACGCATCGTTGCCCACATCAAAGCGGAAGGTGCTCCGCTCGATCAGGGTGTTGAGCGGGCGTGGGAAGAGATCCGATTGATTCGCGAATACCGCGACCGCCTGATTGCCGATGTCGTGACAGGGCAGGTAGATGTGCGGAGCTGGGAGCCCGGCCCCGACGATGTGGTGGCCGAGCACGATCTAGCTCTGTTTGCCGATGACGAAGCTCCCGGTGCCGACGGGGAGGATGACAATGCCGCCAACTGATACTAGCGAAAAAGGTCTGGAGGCCCTGATCGTGCGGCATCTGGCGGGAATCAGCGAGCACCCGCCTGTTCCCGCGAACACTGCTCATCGGCCGCCGACTACTTATTCCCCGGGTGGGTATGTGCTCGGCCTGGCGTCCGACTACAACCGCGACGTGACACTGGACGTGGCGCAACTCATGGCGTTTCTGCGCGCCACGCAACCGGAGGCGGTTGCAGCGCTGGAACTGAATGCGGAGGGCGTCAAAAGCACGCAGTTCCTCCACCGCATCCAGGGCGAGATCGCGAAGCGCGGCGTGGTCGACGTGCTGCGCAAGGGCGTGAACCACGGCCCGGCGCATGTCGATCTGTACAAGCTTCTACCGACGCCGGGGAATGCGGCAGCGGTCGAGAACTTCGCCAAGAACATCTTCAGCGTCACCCGGCAGTTGCGCTACAGCAACGACGAGGCGCAGCGCGCGCTGGACATAGTGATCTTCGTCAACGGCCTACCGGTGATCACCTTCGAGCTGAAGAACTCGCTGACCAAGCAGACGGTTCACGATGCGATCACCCAATACCAGACTGACCGCAATCCGAACGAGCTGCTGTTCCAGTTGGGCCGCTGCATCGCGCACATGGCGGCAGACGATGCCGAGGTGCGCTTCTGTACGCACCTGACTGGCAAGTCGTCCTGGTTCCTGCCCTTCAACAAGGGCTGGAATAGCGGCGCAGGCAACCCGCCGAACCCGAACGGCCTCAAGACCGACTATCTCTGGAAGGAAATTCTGATTCGCGAGTCGCTGGCCAAAATCATTGAAAACTTCGCGCAGATCGTCGAGGAGGAAGACGACAAGGGGAAGAAACGGCGCAAGCAGATCTTCCCTCGCTTTCATCAGTTGCGCTCGGTGCGGGCGCTGCTGCGCCGTACGCGCGACGACGGCGTTGGCCAGCGCTACCTCGTCCAGCATTCGGCGGGGAGTGGCAAGAGCAACACCATCGCCTGGCTGGCCCATCAGCTCGTGGAGCTCAAGACTACGGACGACCCTTCGCAGGCGCAGTTCGATTCCGTCATCGTTATTACTGACCGGCGCGCGCTGGATACACAGATCGCCCGCACCATCAAGGCCTACGACCATGTGGCCTCGATCTTTGGTCACTCGGACAGCGCCGACGAGCTGCGCACCTTCCTACGCCGGGGAAAGAGAATCATCGTCACCACGGTGCAGAAGTTTCCGTTCATTCTCGATGAGCTTGGGGACTTGGGTTCCAAGCGATTCGCGCTGCTGATCGACGAAGCGCATTCCAGCCAAGGTGGGAAGACCACGGCCAAAATGCATTTGGCCCTGTCGGCAGCCGGCCAAGGGGATGATGCGGAAGGAGACGATGAGTCTGTCGAGGACAAGATCAATGAGCTGATCGAGTCACGCAAGATGCTGACGAACGCCAGCTATTTCGCGTTCACCGCTACGCCGAAGAACAAGACGCTAGAGCTGTTTGGCGAACGCATCGTCGAAGGCGATAAGTTCGCGTTCCGGTCGCCAGAGGAGTTGACCTACACGACCAAGCAGGCGATCCAGGAGGGCTTCATCCTCGATGTGATCGCCAACTACACCCCCGTGGACAGCTTCTACCATGTCGCCAAGACCGTGGAGGAGGACCCGGATTTCGACAAGGTCAAGGCCCTGAAGAAGATTCGACGCTATGTCGAATCCCACGACAAGGCCATCCGTCGCAAGGCCGAGATCATGGTCGACCACTTTGTTTCCCATGTGGCAGGCAAGAACAAGATCGGCGGCAAGGCGCGGGCGATGATCGTCTGCAATGGCATCGCGCGCGCCATCGACTACTTCCGCGAGGTATCGAACTACCTCGCTGAAATCAAGAGCCCATACAAAGCCATTGTGGCCTATTCGGGTGAGTTCGAGGTTGCTGGCGAGCGAATGGCGGAGGCAGACCTCAATAGCTTCCCGAGCAAGGACATCCCGGCCAAGCTGAAGCAGGAGCCATACCGTTTCCTGATCGTGGCCAACAAGTTCGTCACCGGATTCGACGAGCCATTGCTGCACACAATGTATGTGGACAAGCCACTGGCCGGAGTGCTGGCAGTGCAAACACTTTCCCGCTTGAACCGTGCATACCCGGGCAAGCATGACACCTTCGTGCTGGACTTCGCCGATAACGCTGAGGCCGTGAAGGCGGCATTCCAAGATTACTACCGCGCCACCGTTCAGGTAGGAGAAACCGATCCCAACAAGCTGCATGACCTGAAGAACGATCTGGATGCGACCCAGGTGTACAGCTGGGCGCAAGTCGAGCAGCTGGTTGGCCTTTACATCACGGGGGCGGATCGAGACAAGCTGGACCCGATTCTGGATGCATGCGTAGCCGAGTACGTAGAGGAGCTGGACGAGGACGGCCAAGTCGAGTTCAAAGGCAAGGCCAAGGCCTTCGTGCGCAGCTACGGATTCCTGGCGGCTATCCTGATCTACGGACACCCGGCTTGGGAGAAGCTGGCGATTTTTCTGAACTTCCTGATCCCCAAGCTTCCGGCGCCCAAAGAAGAAGACCTGTCCAAAGGGGTGCTTGAGGCCATCGACATGGACAGCTATCGGGTTGAGGCCAAGGCCTCACTCGCGCTGTCGATGGACGACACGGACGCCACAGTCGAACCTTTTCCGTCCGGGGGTCGCGGAGGGCATGGGGAGCCCGAGATCGACAAGCTCTCGAACATCATCCGCGAGTTCAATGACCTGTTCGGGAACATCGACTGGAAGGATGAGGACAAAATCCGCAAGGTCATCGCCGAGGAAATCCCGGCGCGGGTGGCTCAGGACAAGGCCTACCAGAACGCTCAGGTGAATTCCGACAAGCAGAACGCGAAGCTGGAGCACGACAAGGCGCTGAACCGCGTGGTGCTGGAGCTGCTGGCCGACCACACGGAGCTCTTCAAGCAGTTCAGCGACAATCCGAACTTCAAGCGGTGGCTGACCGACATGGTCTTCAATGCGACGTACCATCCGGGCGCGGGGCCGCAGCAGCCAACTGCTCAAGGATGACCGGAGGTGGATCGCTTGGGGAGAACGAATAGATGGCGCCACCGATGCCGAGGTGGTGCAGCAGGTGACCGTCGAGATCAGATCGCGGCCTCCGGTTGTCGTTTCTGCAGGCGCGGGCGTTGGCCCTATATGAATGTTCCGGGCAGCGTGTTACCGGAATTTCGGTCTTGCGCGGATTCAGTGGCTTATGCTGGCTCGGTTATGATTACGTCCAATCGCAAAGGAAAATTCCGGTACGGAGAGGGACGATCTCAATGCTCAGCACGATTGATCAAGTCACGTTCGCGCGCTTGCCGCGTCAACCAGCGACCGCGATCGGTGTTGCATCTGGAACATCATATGTGTTGGATGAGAAAGGCGACATGAGTCGGTGGTCAAGCAGCGCGCGTATAACATCGCCACAGGTCTCCGGTGTCGCGATCAACTTACCATCATCATCAAAGAGCAGGTTTAGCCCGAACTGTACGTAGTGAGCGCGCAGGTTCTGCATGAATCCGGGATTTCGATAGTGTCCCTTTTGTCTAATCGCAGACATGCGCCGAAGGTGTATTTTGTTCTGTCCGACATGTTCGATCAGCGATTCGAACGAGGAAAATATTGATCCGAAATCTGCCTCGGACTGCAACTCCACGAAATCATTTTGGTGAGTCAGCTTATAACTTAGGATCGATTCAAATCGTCCCTTGTGGTTAGCCAAGATCGTATCACCAACAATAAAGAAATCAACTGTCTTGGAGAGATCAAATCGCTCTGCAGTATCGAGGTCAAGGCCTTGATCCGTGAACAGCGCGGACATGGTGTCGATCCTCCTCTTGGTCTTCCAAGAGCCGGCGGTTTTGGCGACCGCATGAATGACCTGGTCGTCGGAGGAGACTACCTTGACCACGTAGAAGCTTGCATTCCGCAGCTCCTTGACTCGCCGAACCTTCTTCGGCTGGATCTCTGCAGTCACCTGTTCGACTATGAGCGCGGCATGGGTTTCGTCCGTGCCTAGAGATAGAGCACTGGATTCATTAGCCTGTGCTAGCAGCGAGTACTCGTGCACTTCCTCAATATGGGATCGTTCCCTATCGATAGTTTCTTTCAGCGCTGGAATTAAGAGGTCACCGGCATCAATCCATCGACCGGTAAAGGAAGGTGGTCGGCCAGGATGAGTCGACTTCTTGAATACCCATAGTGAGACTGTCGCTGTAGCGAGGTCGAGGTCTTTAAGAGCTTCCAGAGCAGGCACGCCTAACTCCCGTTGTCGTTAGCTTTCATGATCAGTACGTCTTGAACAGACGCATGTGGACGTCTTTCGCCCATAGCGATGGCGCCCTTGGCTAAGGCGCTACCGTTGTACTCAGTGTCGTCCCCAGGAAAATTGTACGTAACCTCGTAGTGTCGCCATCCAAAAACGAAGAGCAGGGGATTCATTATTAGCTGGCCCGAT
Organism: uncultured Woeseiaceae bacterium; assembly: GCA_964607425.1. Classification (GTDB taxonomy): domain Bacteria; phylum Pseudomonadota; class Gammaproteobacteria; order Steroidobacterales; family Woeseiaceae; genus IDS-8. Next base: position 5,923 of record CAZSKQ010000111.1, on the reverse strand, counting down.
TTGTAGGTGATCCAGAACATCCAGCCCAGAAAGATGACTATCCCGACAAACTTGCCTGTCTCTTCGTAGTCCAAATTCATAAAGGAGACTACATACGGCAGCGTATAATTCATTAGCTCTGAGGGAATATACTGCGCTTCTTTAATAACGATGGGGCGATTCGTTCGGACGGCGTGCAAGGCAAACAGCGTGGCAAGAAAACAAAGTAGACATGCAACAAATATCGTGAGAGAGAACGACGGTGTTCCAAGAGGGAGCTGACAGCCACCACCTTCGAAGAAGACGTCCCAACAGAGTTGCCGTCTGTATGCCGTGTAGTCGTAGTCCTGTGCTAGAAGTATCATGCTCAAAGGCAGATACGAGCCCAGAAAAACGACTAGACCAATCAGAAGCCGAAACTGCAAATCTGCGACTCCTCCTCAAGCTCAGGCGTGGTACGAACATCGCCTCGCCCTGGGAAAAAAACAATAGCGCGACCATGGTACTTTGCCGGCCCGTACAGGAATGTGACCAGTTTGGAAGTCTGGAATACTCTTGCGCGAAGAGAGGCCGCGGGCCGGGCCAGCGCGAGCCAGCCAGCGAGACAGGACCGTCCCTTTCTGCTAGATGTTATCGGCGCACGCCGTGAATTCCATTCATTATCTTGAGACCTCGGCGGTCAATTTTTTCGCAGACAGACTAGGCGTCTCTGATTTTGCTCGGGACTTTCTGAGGGTCAGTAAAGTCGATTGGTGCGTTTCTTCAATCGTGTTATGGGAAGTACTTCTGAATGGCGACGAAAGGCGACGTGACTATTTGATCTACTGGCTCCAAGAGATGTCAGCAGGCTACCTTTTGAAATCACCTTCAGAACTATTGGCGGCCTACTTGCGCGCCGGAACGCCGCAGAATGACAAGAAGCAGTTTTGGTGCAATCGGGAGACAGGTTCGACTCTTGGGGAAACATGGGCTGCCATCCATCGGAAGCCAGACAGGACAATTCTCGCCGACGTCGCGGGCCTAGAGGAAATGTCGCAGCACGTGCGGGACCTCGCGAAGATGCACCGGTCCCTTATTCTCGCGATGACCGACGAGTCCGAGGATGGATACGACCGAGACGCCTTTCACCGTGCGATGCTGGACTTGCAGAACAGCTTGGGCCGAAAATCGCCGCCTACCAAGGATAGAGAGAAGCAGCTGAAGACCGCATTGATTTTGACGTTCTTTTTCGTCTGCATCGGCCTAGATTTGGAGAATCAGCCAATACGCGACTATTGGAAGGAGATAGGGATCGATCATTCTGAGCCATTTGTACGCCTCTATTATCTGATCGAACACAATCCCAGGTGCTTCATCCGTGGCCCATTGGCGGAAATGTCGCTGATGGTTGAGCACCAAGCGTTCGTTGCTGGAACGCCGAACCGGGGAATGCTCTGACTGCCTCCATACTATCTACTGCTACTACGCGGATAACCTAGTTGCTGAGGACCGTCATTTTCAAGAACTGCGTGACGCGAAGCTCGCGTGGATGTTCGATGGGATTATCCCTGCTTCGAAGTACGTTGAGATGCTAGAGGCGGCGCATACGGCAATGATCGAAAAGGTAGGGCGGAATACGTCGGGGTCACCGTGAGCCGCCAAGCCGCGTAGAGCCCTGCTCACGCCCGTGGCGGGCCCTCGGTGGTAACCGAAACGCGGTACTTCTGGATTTGTCACCCTCATTGTGGTACAAAAAACCGGAAGTGCCGCCCATCGAGGAGCATACCTGCGTGAAGCCAATCGTCATCTCCGATATATTTGCTGTTCGCCGCCGCCTAGCAGAGCTAGGGATCGAGCTGAGCGTACTTGTTGAGGCTCTGAAGGCGGGCTGTCTCGCTCGACAAGCCTGCACCGAACTCGACCCCCGGATGTTTCCTGGTTCAGCGATGTGGGCGGTTACAGTCCGCCAGCTGCGACTTGGGCTAATTCCGCGCGGATGGAGCTACTCCGAGGCTGGCAATTACAGCCGGACGATGTCCGGGGATGGGAGCCTTGTCATTGTCGTCGCGACAGGCGATGAGGCGACTGGCTTTCCCGACGAAACGCCCACGACACAGTCTCGGAAAGGCCCACGCACCGTCGAGGTCGTTGCCACAAATGCCAATCAACTCGACCTGCCGTTTATATGGCCACTGGACACACCGCAGAATCCGGAGAGTGGAGATGCAACAACGTGGCTTCTGCTCGTTCACTTTGCGGGCAGCAAGGTACGAGCGGAGGTGGCGCGGCCGGTGAGCTTCGACGATACATTGCGGGTTCGTGGCTGGCACGAGCGGATTATCCTACCCGAAGTCGAGGCGGAGCCGGATGAAGTCTTCGAGTTCGGACCGGATGAGAGTCCCGACATTGATGTGCAAGTACATAAACGAGTATGACGTTCAATCCCAGCAGGCTGGGGCTCGCCCGCAAGCGGCGGGGCCTCAGCATGAAGCAGTTGGCGGAGGATATTGGAGTCAAGCCGCGCAGCATCTCTGGCTTTGAGAGAGGAGAGTTTGGTCCTTCCGAGGATACAGTGAAGGAGATGGCGCGTAGGCTCAGATTTCCGCTCGATTTCTTCTTCGGGCCGGACATCGATTCGCCTCCACGGCGCTCGGTCAGCTTTCGAGCCATGTCCAGGATGCCTGCGAGCGAGCGAGATGCCGCGTTAGGCGCCTGCGGCATCGCGCTGCTGCTGAACGACTGGATCGAGAAGCGCTTTGATCTCCCGCATCCTGACCTGCCGGACTTGCAGGATGACAATCCAGAAGCAGCGGCGGAAACAGTCCGCGCAAACTGGCACCTCGGATACCGCCCGATCAAGAATATGGTGCATCTGCTTGAGTCGAGGGGTGTCCGGGTCTTTTCCCTTTCAGAGGACACTCGGCGGATGGATGCGTTTTCGTTCTGGCGGGCGGACACACCGTTCGTGTTTCTCAACACGAAGAAATCCGCTGAACGCAGCAGGTTTGACGCGGCCCACGAGCTTGGTCATTTACTTCTGCACCGGCACGGTGGTCCGTCCGGGCAGGCGGCAGAAGCTGAGGCGAATGCCTTCGCTGCAGCGCTGCTGATGCCGACATCCAGCGTATTCGCGACGGTGCGTTGGTCAGTGAATGTCAAACAGTTGATAAAGCTAAAGAAGAAGTGGAACGTATCCGTCGCCGCTCTCGCGCATCGGCTATGGAAACTTAAATTTCTATCGGATTGGCATTACCGGTCGATCTGCATCGAAATGGCACCGTTCAGGAGCCAAGAGCCAGACCCATCGCCACGGGAGCAATCGCAGGTGTTGCAGAAAGTGTTTGGCTCGCTGGAGATGGATGGTGTGACACGCGGCGACGTCGCCCGTGAGCTTAGAGTCCATCGGCGGGACCTGGAAGAACTCGTATTTGGGCTGACACTCTTGGACGGCGGCACCCCGACGGCCGCGGGTCGACGGCCCGATTTGAGAATCGTGAAGTAGTAGAGAGTTCGGGTCTCCCCGATGAAACGCGCCGCAGATGATTAGAACTGTCTTCTACTCGTGGCAGTCCGACTCAGAATCGTCTGTCAATCGCAGTCTCATCGAGAAAGCGCTGAAGAAGGCCGTGCGTGCTATTGCGAAGGATGAGAATCTCTCGGTTGTCCCCGCGGTTGATCGCGACACGGCTGGATTGCCTGGGACGCCGGCGATTGCAGACTCAATCTTTGCTAAAATACAGCGTGCCGATGCCTTCGTAGCAGACATCACTATCGTCAATCCCAGTACTAAAGACCGCAAGACTCCGAATCCCAACGTCCTTCTGGAACTCGGCTTCGCGGCGTCGACCCTCGGGTGGGACCGGATTCTCCTCGTCCAGAACACCGTAAATGGAAACCCTGAGACACTGCCATTCGACCTTCGCAGCCGGCGCGTGATCACCTACAAGGCTCACCACGGCGAACCAGATCGTACGGAGGTCCGTGCGCTTCTCCAAAGGCGTTTCGAATCTGCGCTGCTTGCAGCGGTCAAGCGGCCGATACTCCCTGTAAAGCCGACCGGCGAGGGCATCCCCATTTGGTGGGGGAAATGGGAAATCGAGAGCCGCGGCGGCTTCTTTGGCGGCGGGCTGTTCATCTGGGAAGTCGGCGCAATCGGGTTCCTCTTCCATATAACCACATACAACGGCACCCATACAGGCGAGCTGGCCGGCTTCGCGCGAATCGTTTCACCGGACGTAGCTCATGCCGAGATAGGACGGTCAAACCAGGAAAAGCCGTGCGAGATTATTTTTCGCCGCTCAACTCGCGGATTCGACCGAAAAATTGAGGTTGATGAACTCGGCGGTTGCTCAACATACCATGGGATGGGCACGACCTTCAGCGGCACCTTCGTCCGCCAGCACGACTCGCTCTTTGACAGTGGGTTCCTCGACGAACTCGATCTCCAAAGGCTCTTCAGCATCACGGGTCAATACTTCGACGCACTGGCTGCTTGCTTTCAGGGTGTCGCCGAGCACGACAATCGCGATCGCTTTCAAGCTCGAGTGTTGACAGGGGCACCGCGTGGCATGTTCACGATAGTGGAAGCGATCATCATGCGTGGGGAATTTGGGGAGATCTGGGCGGCCTGCGTCGATCGAGATCAAATTAAATACTTCACTACCGAGTACAACTACCGCAACAAACTGCCCCAGACTATCGAGTACTGGAGAGAGCGCTTCAAGGATAAGGAAGTCGTATTCGTCTCTGACGTCCAGCGAATTCACAAGGACGTTTCAGCGAGCATAGACATTGACAAGGCGCTTGAGAAGCTACGAGTCGAGCAGGACGAGGGCGCTTTGTCTGACGCGGAGAACGAATAGGAATGACGGTAGAAGATTCAGCTTTCACTTCCGAGTCTGCCGGACATCGGATTGACGTCGGCAGCTTCCTGCGCGACGTGGTCCAGCTCATGTGCTGCATCGACACCGGGCCGTCACTCAGGCTCATCTGGCGCCGTGAACGGCTCGATCGAGACAACGACGAGCAGCTAATGAAGTTCATGTCAATCGCTTACGCACACCTCAGGTCGGAAGTCCCGCGGCTACTCATCTCAGTTGCAGCAACGCTGCGCGCCAAATCCAACGACGGCAGCTGGATCATCAATGACGAAATGGTGGGGTGGTTGACACATGCAAACAAGCTAGACCCAGAACGCGGGGAAGGAATCAGCGTTCGCGAGGCCTGCAATAAGCAATCCACGCTAAGAGCGTGAAGCCAAAACCTGCCATAGAACACGACGACATGGAAATCATCGGCGCGGTCATCAGCTTACGTGGCGAAAGAAACGGAAAGCCTTGGACGGCGGAAGTAAACCTGCGCGAATTTTGCATCGCTGTTGCCAACACGAACTTCTATCCTCACGGCACTGGCACCTTCCAGCATTGACTGACGCCACCGCTAGGGCATTTCCTACCAACGCAATGCGGTCCACAAGGTCGCCCTTTGGGCAAGCGGTAGGAACGAAGTCATGACGAACCCGGCGGACTCCGGGGCGCATGCCAGGGCCTGACGGCTCACAGCAGCTTACTTCTGGCATACCCGACCTCACTGGACCAGTAGGCCGCTTTGGCCGCTGTGACGACCTCTGGGAGCGTTTTTGCGGCTCACGGTCGAAATAACTTCAACTGAGATCCTTAACAGAATGACTTATCGAGATTTAGCCAGCGAGGCGTTACCGGAATTTCGGTCGGGGTTACCGGAATTTTGGTGGGCCGACAAGTACCACTGCGTTCGCACCGTTATCTTGGGTAATTAACATAAGATACATTACACGCATATTACTCTGCACCCGACCCCGGCTCTCTCACAGCTAGCGCGATGGCCAGCCAGCCGTCACCTCGACGGCCACACCATCCTCCACCTTGAAGCCCCAGTTGCCCAAAGCCACGTTGGCCGCTGGGCGTCGCCAATCTGTAATACAGGT
>CAZSKQ010000110.1:0-10726 GCA_964607425.1 uncultured Woeseiaceae bacterium | reverse complement strand
AAATAGTTCTTGCCGACGACCGGCACGCCCATGCGGAACACGGACTTCATCAACAGTCCGTTGGCGCTGGCGGAACCCGTGCCATTGACGGTGGCGATCTTGACGGCGAAATCGTTAATACCGGACATGGCGCGGTCTCTTTAGCCGGCGGAGGCCTTGAGCCGGCGCGGTTCCGGCCGCGGCGACTCGTCCGTGGCATACGGGATCAGGATGGTCGATTTCTGCATGTCCCAGGCGCCGGTCGGGCAGCGCTCGGCACACAGGCTGCAATGCACGCAGAGGTCTTCGTCCTTGACCATCACCCGGCCGGTCTGCGGCAGGGGGCCCGAGACGAAGAGCGCTTGCTCGCGATTTTCCGCGGGCGCCGAAAGACGGCTGCGAAGATCGTCCTCCTCGCCGTTATGCGTAATCGTGAGGCAGTTGACCGGGCAAACGTCTATGCAGGCATCACATTCGATGCAGAGCTTGTCCGTAAATACGGTCTGGATGTCGCAGTTGAGGCAGCGCTCCACTTCCTCCAGCGCTTGCCCGGGCGTGAATCCGAGCTCCACCTCGATATCGATCTTCCGGAAACGTTCCTTCAGCCCGACCTGGGGCACGAGCCGGCGCTCGGTCGGATCGTAGTAATTCGAAAAACTCCACTCGTGCATGCCCATCTTCTGGCTCGCCAGGTTCACGCCGTACGGCGGCCGGTCGTTAATATCCTCGCCGAAGCAGTACTTGTGAATGGAAATGGCGGCTTCGTGCCCATGCGCGACAGCCCAGATGATATTCTTCGGCCCGAATGCGGAATCGCCGCCGAAGAAGACGCCGGGGCGGGCGCACATCATCGTCTTTTCGTCGACGACCGGGCAGTCCCACTGGTCGAATTCAATACCGAGGTCGCGCTCGACCCATGGAAAAGCGTTCTCCTGGCCGATGGCAAGGATGACGTCGTCGCAGGGAATCACGACCTCGCCCACGGCAGTGCCGCGGTCGATCCGGCCCTGCTCGTCGAATTTGTACTCGAGCTTGTCGAACTTCATGCCGACGAGCTTGCCGTTCTCGACCACGAACTCCTTCGGCGAATGATTGACGAGGATCTCGACGTTTTCTTCCTCGGCGTCTTCGAGCTCCCACTCCGACGCCTTGAAGAAACCGCGCGGCTTGCGCGCCATTACCTTGACGTCTTCGGCACCCAGGCGAAGCGAGCTGCGGCAGCAGTCCATCGCGGTGTTGCCGACGCCGATGATGAGCACGCGCTTGCCGATCGACTCCGTGTGCCCGAACGCGATCGACTCGAGCCAGTCGATGCCGATGTGGACGTTTTCCGTATCGTGGCGGCCCGGCAGGTTCAGTTCCTTGCCGCGAGGCGCACCGGTCCCCACGAACACCGCGTCGAAGCCGCCGTCTTCGAGCAATAGCTTCAGGCTGTCGATACGGTGGTTCAGCTTGACGTTGGCGCCCATGTCGACGATGTAGCCGATCTCCTCGTCCAGCACCTTCGGCGGCAGGCGGAACTGCGGGATGTTGGTGCGCATGAGCCCGCCGGTGGTGGCGTGAGCCTCGAAGATGGTGATGTCGTAACCGAGCGGCAGCAGGTCGTTCGCCACGGTCAGGGAGGCGCAGCCCGCGCCGATCAGTGCCACCTTCTTGCCGTTGAGGGTGGCCGGCCGTGTCGGCAGCCGGTCCGTGATATCGCCCCGCCCGTCGGCGGCAACCCGTTTCAGCCGGCAGATGGCGACCGGCTTGTCCTCTACCCGGCCGCGGCGGCAGGCGGGTTCGCAGGGGCGATCGCAGACCCGGCCGAGAATGCCCGGGAACACGTTCGATTGCCGGTTCAGCATGTACGCGTCGCTGAACCGCCCCTGGGCAATGAGACGGATATAGCCGGGGACGTCGGTGTGGGCAGGACAGGCCCACTGACAGTCGACTACCTTGTGGAAATAATCCGGGTTGGATGTATCTGTTGGCTTCATTCCGATGTCGCGCCGGGTCGCACTCGTCCCTGGTCCCAAACGTCCGACAGCCGGGCGAATATGCGGGCAAGGATAGCGGGATTGCCCGGAAAGTAAACAATTTTGTCACCGGACCGTGCGGCGCGTCCGGTCACCTGTTTTGACCGCGCGAAACGCCCCTCGTTCGTCGAAATGAAAGGCCTGCTGGAGCCCGCCATTGCGGGTGACCGGCAACGGGCCGGCCCGCTTGGTTGCTATTGCCTGCCGCGGTTGAAGGCGAGGCGTTGTCCGGCAATCTCGCCCGTGGGCCTGCCGTCGTGGTACACGAGGCGGCCGTTCACGAGCGTGGCATCGATGCTCGCGCCGAAGGTGTGGCCCTCGAATGGCGACCACCCGCACTTGTAGAGAATATTCGAACGTTTCACAGTGTGCGGCCGGTCGGCGGCGACGAGCACAAGGTCCGCAAAATATCCTTCCCGCACGTAACCGCGATCGACCACGCCGTAAATATCGGCGGGCGCGTGGCTCGTGCGGTCGACCAGGGTCTCGACCGAAAGCTTGCCTTCTGCCACGAGGTCGAACAGGAGCAGCAGCGCGTGCTGCACCAGCGGCAGCCCGGCGGGTGCCTTGAAATAGGAATTGCGCTTCTCTTCGATCGTATGCGGCGCGTGGTCGGTGGCGATGATGTCGATGCGGCCTTCATTCACCGCGGCGATGAGCGCGGCGCGGTCGGTCGCCGTCTTTATCGCAGGGTTGCACTTGATCAGCGTACCGAGGTCGGCGTACCGGCTTTCGTCGAACCAGAGGTGATGCACGCACACCTCGGCCGTGATGCGCTTGTCCTGCCGCCCGGCGCTCGAAAACAGGCCCATTTCGACGGCCGTGGTCAGGTGCAGGATGTGCAGGCGGGCATCGTGACGCCGCGCGAGCTCTACGGCCGTGGTCGAGGAAGCAAGGCAGGCGGCGGCGGAACGGATCGAAGGATGTTCCGACATCGGCACGTTCTCGCCGTACCTTGCCCTGGCCCTGGCCTCGTTTTCCCTGATTGCGGGCGAATACTCGCAGTGCGTGACGACAAGCAGCGGTGCCTCGGCGAACAGCCGCTCCAGGGCGTCCGGGTCGTCCACCAGCATGTCGCCGGTCGAGGCACCCATGAAGCACTTGATGCCGCAGGCTTCGTTCACCTCGAGGGCCTGGATTTCACCGATATTGCGGTTCGTTGCACCCAGGTAGAACGCGTAATTGGCGCGCGCGCGCCCCGCGGCGAGCTCGTACTTGGCTGCAAGAGCCGCCCGCGTCGTCGTCTGCGGATTCACGTTCGGCATATCCATGAAGCTCGTGACGCCGCCGGCGATCGCCGCGATCGATTCGCTTTCGATGTCGGCCTTGTGCGTCAGTCCCGGCTCGCGGAAATGCACCTGGTCGTCGATCATGCCGGGCAGGAGATAACGGCCCGCCGCATCCAGCACGTCGGCCCCCCCGCCCGCCGCGATGCGGCCGGCGATTTTTTCGATGCGTTCGCCCTCGATGAGCACGTCGGCTTCGGTGACCCGGCCGCCGCTGACCACCCGCGCATTGGTAATGAGCAGCTTGCTCAAGGCTTTGCGAACCGGTCCGTCGCGCAAACGAGCTCGTGTACGTTCCCGGGCTCGAACGCGGCGTGGCCGGCGTCCGGCACGAGCCTCAGGTCCGCTTCCGGCCAGGCGCGTGACAGCTCCCACGCGCTCACGGGCGGGCACACCACGTCGTAGCGGCCCTGCACGATCACTCCGGGGATGTGCCGGATGCGGTCGATGTCGCGCAAGAGCTGCCCCTCCTCCATGAAGCCGCCGTTCACGAAATAGTGGCTCTCGATACGCGCCATCGAGAGCGCCATGTCGTCTTCCGCGAAGGTCTGGCGGACCTCGGGCCGCGGCAGGAGCGTGCTGGTCGAGCCTTCCCACACCGACCAGGCCTTCGCTGCCTGCAAGCGCAGCCGGCCGTCGTCGCCGGTCAGGCGCCGGTGATAGGCTTGCAGCAGGTCGCCGCGCTCGTTTTCCGGGATCGGTGCGAGGAAATCCTGCCAGTAATCAGGGAAGATCTCGCTGACGCCGCGCTGGTAGAACCACTCGATCTCCTTGCGGCGCAACAGGAAAATGCCGCGCAGGACGATCTCGGTTACGCGTTCCGGGTGCGTTTCGGCGTATGCGAGCGCGAGCGTGCTGCCCCAGGAGCCGCCGAACACCTGCCAGCGCTCTATCCCCAGGTGCCGCCGCAGCCGCTCGATGTCGTCGACCAGGTCCCAGGTCGTGTTCGCCTCGAGGCTCGCGTGCGGCCTGCTCCGCCCGCAGCCGCGCTGGTCGAACAGCACGATGCGATACGCGGCCGGGTTGAAGAACTGGCGCATTTTCGGCGCCGTGCCCCCGCCCGGGCCGCCGTGCAGGAACACCACCGGCTTGCCGCCGGGGTTCCCCGATTCCTCGTAATAGAGCTCATGCCCGTCGCCGACGTCGAGCATGCCGCTTCGGTGCGGTTCGATGGCGGGATAAAGGGTCCGGCGAAACGCGATGTCGTCCATGGCTCGCATTATGGGAGCCGGGAGCGGGGAATGACAAACGCGCTTCCCGGCGGTTCGACCGCTAGTCCCTGAACGAAGGGTCCCGGCGATCCAGCTTGCGCAGCAGCGCCGGCCAGGCGAGCTGGCCGCCGAGCCCCCTGGTCACCGCCCTCGCCTGCTCCGCGATGCCCTCCACGATCCTCGCGTCGACATAGCGCAGCTCGTCGCGGCCCGCTTGCGCAAGCAGCTGCACCTGGCAGGCGGTTTCCAGCACGTACATCGCGAGGAAGGCATCTGGAATGGTACGCGCCGCCGTGAGCAGCCCGTGATTCCTGAGGATGAGATTGGTTTTATCGCCGAGGTCGGCGACCAGCCGCGGCTTCTCCTCGGGATTGAGCGCCACGCCTTCGTAGTCGTGGTAGGCAAGCGACGCCAGCGGGAACAGCGACTGCTGGGAGATCGGCAGCAGCCCGTGTTCCTGCGCCGATACGGCCACGCCGGCTTTGGTGTGCGTGTGCAGCACGCAGCCGACGTCCGGCCGCGCCTCGTGCACGGCGCTGTGAATCACGAAGCCCGCGGGATTGATGTCGAACGGAGAATCGAGGACCTTTTCGCCGGCGAGATTCACCTTGACCAGGCTGCTCGCGGTCATCTCCTCGAACAACAGGCCGTAGGCATTGATCAGGAAGTGCTCGCCGGGACCCGGCACGCGGGCCGAGATGTGCGTAAAGACGAGATCGTCCCAGCCGTGCATCGCAATAAGGCGGTAACAGGCGGCGAGGTCGACGCGCGTCTGCCACTCCTCATCGGAAACCCGGTCGCGGACGGCAGTGCTTTCGGCGCTATTCATGGTACCCTCCCGGCGGCGGCGAACCCCGGATGCCCTGGACGCTCCCGGGACGCGGGCTTCGCCAGCCGAAAACCTGCCCCTGTTGCCGGACGATTGCAACCAAATCCGGGGCTCGCGCATCGAAGGCACCAGGGACGGGGCATTGCCGGGTCCCTGCCTGGTGCACCGGCCACTGCGCCTCTACGAGTACACGTAACAAACTACCCCTTATGCAGTTTGTTTCGTAGCTTGAGACGGTGGGCTCACGCCCACCGTCTTTTTTTTCCGGGGTGCTGTTACTCCTGTTGCCGCGTTCGGCGGTACTGGCATTGGAACAGCGGATGCATCAGAGCGCGTAGGCCTGCGCGTTGATGTGGCTGATCTTCCCGGCCTGCGACAGCCGGTAGAAGTGCCGCAGCTCGTCCAGCGCCTTGCCGCCGTCGCGGTCCAGCCGCGCCGCGAGGCCGTGGCAGAAGCGGGCGGCGAAGTCGTTCGCGGCCCGGTAGCGCTCCGCCTGTTCCCGGTCGAGCCCGGGGTTGAAGCTCACGTCGTCGAAGAGCCAGCCGTGCAGGCGCCGTGCGAGCTCGAGGTCCTTCTGGTCGAGCGCCATGAGCCGGGTGGTGACAAACTTGTCGATCTCCGCCTGCATCTCGAGCTCCAGCAGCCGGACGCTCTGCCCCTGGCGCGCCCGCCACACGATGTAGTTGAAGTGGCTGATCCCTTCGAGCACCTTGCAGAGATCAGCGAGCTGTGAGGGCTTAAGGGCTCGCAGCGGATCCGCGCGGTCCAGGCGCTTCAGCACGTCCTGGTCAAGGTACAAAGACAGCGCCAGCTCGTCGCCGTCCTGGCTCAGCAGCACCGACTCCTCGGTGTTCGGCACCAGCGCGTCGCAGCCCAGGGCCCCGGCCAGCGCCGGGTCGGTGATGAGGAAATCCGTGACCGCAAACCCGTGATCGGCCTGGTAGATGTCGGTCAGGTACTTCTGCAGAACTGCGAGCATGCGGGCCGCACTAGTGACTGTTCCGGCTGACGGCGTTCGGCATCGGCACGACGCCCTGCTGGCGCAGGAGCGCCGCCGCGCGGCGGCTGCCGGTCTTCAGCCAGATTTCATAGGTCCGCAAGAGGTCGATGTCCGAAGACTGCCGCGCACCGTCGCGAACTTCGTTCAGGACGTCGACGAGAACCTGGAACTTGTGCGCCAGCTCCCGGTACACGTGCGCGAGCGCCCGGCCCCGGAGCGTGCCGCGGATCTCCTCCGACAGCGAGCCGTAGGCGTTGCCTCCCATGTGAATGTAATAGTCGAGATCGACCAGCCGATAAGCGAGGCTGTCGGCGAAGAAACCGGCAATGAACAGGGACACGTCGCCGATGCGTTGCAGCGAAAAGGTGCGCTGCTCGGCGCTCGCGGCCTCGACGGCGTCGACCAGCATCAGCGCCAGCGGCTTCAGTCCGTAGACGTCCCCGTGGTCCTCGTAGAGATCCTCGGACCGGGAGAACAGGGTCAGGAGGTTGACGACGTAGTGGGCGGCATGCGGATCGACGTCGGCTTTCTGCTTCCGGATGGCGGCGTCGATCGATTCGCGGAAATAGTCACGCAGGTCGCGTACCGGCATGACTTGTTCGGAAGATGCACGATCAATCATTGCTCTTTTCACCTCGCTCGGTCACTTCGCAGGTCGGTACCGGCGTTCCGGCAGCGGAAACCCCGGTCAACCTCCGACCTGCTGCAGGTCGCGGTGCACCAAGTGACGGCAAGCCAAGCGCAATGCTGAGTCCGTTCAGCAGTGCGGAACCACCTCCACAGCGTTCACCGCACCACGATCTCCCGGTTTTCAGCCGCGGGAGACATCCTGTGTATATCCCTTTTAGAGCGGTTGCTTCGTGACAAGGTTCACGAACAGCCGCTTACACGTCCCGTTTGTAGCATATTTGTTCGCTTTCACGGACCGCGGCACGTCGCCAAAGACCCCGAATCGTTTAGAATCCGCGGTCGTTCCGCACCTTGAAAAAGCTCCGCCGCATGCCGATCACGCGCCGATGACCTTCGAGATCGCACTGGTTCTCGCCATCCTGGGCGTCGCGCTGATCCTGTTCATCAGCGGCATCATCCGCATGGACCTGGTGGCGCTGCTGGTGCTCGGCACGCTCGCCGTGACGGGGCTCGTGACAGCCGAGCAGGCCTTCGCCGGGTTCAGCAACCCGGCCGTGATCACGATCTGGGCGATGTTCATCCTGAGCGAGGGGCTGGCGCGCACCGGCATCGCCAATATCATCGGCCAGCAGGTGCTGCGCATCGCGGGCCGGCGCGAGCTCCCGATGGTCATGGTTATCATGATCTCGGCGGCGACCTTGTCCGGGTTCATGAACAACATCGGCGTGGTGGCGCTGATGCTGCCGGTGGTGATCGATGTCGCTCGCCGCACGCGCATACCGCCGTCCCGGCTGCTCATTCCGCTCGCCTTCGGCACCCTCCTCGGCGGCCAGACGACGCTTTTCGGCACCTCGCATAACCTGCTCGTGAGCGAGGCGCTCTCGAGCGCCGGCCACGAAGGCTTCTCGGTATTCGATTTCATCCCCGTCGGCGGACCCATCGTGATCACCGGGGTACTGTTCCTGGGGTTCGTCGGGCGGCTGATGCTCCCGAAGCGGGCGCGCGTCGACCGCGGCCGCTATCGCAGCCAGCGTTCCCTGCGCGCGCGCTACAAGCTGCAGGAGCAGACCTTCATGCTGCGCGTGCCCGTCGACTCCGTGCTGGTCGGTAAAACCCTGGCGCAAAGCCGCATCGGTGCCGCAACGGGGCTGATTATTCTCGCGCTGATACGTTTCGGGCGCAGCGAAACGCTGCCCAGCCGGCAAACGGTGCTGCGTCCTGGCGACAGCCTGCTGGTGCAGGGCCGTCTCGAACAATTCCGCGAGCTGCAGCGCTGGAGCGACCTCGTGATCGAGCGCGAAGCCCCGGTGCTCAAATCGATGGTGGCCGCGCGCGTGGCCTATGCGGAAGTCACGATCGCGGAGGGCTCGCCGCTGGTTTCCCAGCTGATTCGCGAGGCCAACTTCCGCAGCCGCTTCAACGTCAGCGTCGCAGGCCTGCGGCGGCGCGACAAGTTCCGGCTGACCAATCTTGCTTACGTGCCGCTGCGCGCCGGCGACAGGGTGCTGGTACAGGGCGAGAAGGCTGCCATAGATGAACTGCAGAAGTTCCCGGATTTCAGCGAGGTCGTGCCGCGCACCGAGGACGAGCTCGCAGGCGAGTACAAGGCCGACGAACGCATGTTCGTCGTGCGGCTGCCGAAGTACAGCGACCTGGTGGACGCCACGCTCGGCAAGAGCCGGCTGGCCGACGTGTTCGACTTCCGGGTACTCGCGATCTTCCGCGAAGGTCGGCTGAACGTGATGCCCAAGGGCGACGAAGTGCTGCAGGGAGGCGACCTGCTGCTCATCGAAGGGCAGCACGAAGACCTGGACGTCCTGCGGGGCCTGCAGGAACTCGAGATCGAGACGCAGGTATCGCGCAATCTCGGCGCGTTCGATTCCGAGCGGCTCACGCTGATGGACGCGACGCTGGACCCACGCAGCCGGCTCGCGGGCAAGTCTGTGGGCGAGCTGAACTTCCGCGAGCGCTACGGTATCGAGCTCGCCGGCATCTGGCGCGAGGGCGAAACGCTGGACGGCAGCCTGGCGGACGAGCGCCTGCAGGTCGGCGACGCGCTGCTCCTGCTCGGCCCGCGCGACCGGCTGCAACTCCTGGCGTCGGATTCCGATTTCCTGATCCTGACCCCGCTGGGGCAGGAACCGCCGGATACGCGCCGCGCGCCGCTGGCAGCGCTCATCATGCTCGGCGTCGTCGCGAGCGTATTGGCGGGCTACGCGCCGCCCCAGGTCGCGGCGGTCGTCGGCGGCAGCATCATGGTGCTGACCGGCTGCCTGACGATGGAACGGGCGCTGCGGGCAATCGACTGGCGCGCGATCTTCCTGATCGCGGGCATGCTGCCGCTGGGGACCGCCATGCAGGAATCCGGCACGGCAGCGTACCTCTCCGGGCAGCTCGTGGCGGTGCTTGGCGATTTCGGGCCCTGGTGGGTGGTGGTCGGCTTTTACCTGCTGACGACGCTTTTTACCGTCGTTATCCCGTCAGCGGCGCTGGTGGTGCTGATGTCACCGCTGGTGCTGTCGGCCATGGCGGAGCTGGGCTACGAGCCGCAGTCCGGCATGATGGCGATCGCCATCGCGGCCGGTGCGAGCTTCCTGAGCCCGATCTCGCACCCGGCAAACCTGCTGGTAATGGGCCCGGGCGGTTACCGTTTCGCCGACTACATGAAAGTGGGCCTGCCGCTGATGATCGTGGTATTCATCACGGCGTACTTCCTGATGCCGATCGTGTGGCCGCTGACGCCGGTCACGCCTTGAGGACGTGCCTGCGGTGCTGACGTCGGTGGCACCGGGCCCCTCCCGTCGCGCAGGAGCGCGCATCTCGCGCGATGCCACCGTTCGCCGGCGTAGCATCGCGCGCGATGCGCGCTCCTACACTGCGTCTTTCAGTTCGATGGTGGGGTCGGCAAGGCGTGTGCGGTTCACGCTGCCGCCGTCCGCGATTATCTTTTTGGCCTGCAGGAAGTCCTTCGGGTGATTCACCGCGTCCACCGCGATCATCCGCCCCTCGCGTAAATACGCGCAGGAGAAGGAGCGGCTTTCCGGGTTGCCGCGCAGCACGGTCTCGTCGTAGCCCTGCGAGAGTCCGGCAATCTGCAGCTTCAGGTCGTACTGGTCCGACCAGAACCACGGCACCTGCGCATAGGGCACGGCTTCGCCGCTGATGACGGACGCCGCCGTACGGGCCTGTTCGAGCGCGTTCTGCACCGATTCCAGCCGGATGCTGCGTCCCACGACCGGGTTCGGGTGGAAGGTGCAGTCACCCACGGCATAGACGTCCGGGTCCTCCGTGCGGCAGTACTCGTCAACGACGATGCCGTCGTTCACCGGCAGGTCCGCCTCGGCGGCGAGCTCGGTGTTCGGCACAATGCCGATGCCGATCACCGCGACGTCCGCGGGAATTTCGGTGCCGTCGGCCAGCAGGAGCCCCCGCAGCTCGCCTTCGCCGACGAACGCCTCCAGCCCCGTGTCGAGCAGGAGCTTCACCCCGTGCGCGCGGTGTTCGCGCTCGTAGAACGCCGACAACTCCGGCGACACGACGCGCTTCATGACGCGATCCAGCAGTTCGACCACGGTTACGTCCATGCCGAGCTGCGCGGCCACGGCGGCCACCTCCAGCCCGATGTAGCCGGCGCCGACAATGCAGATGCGGCGGCCGCTCCCCATGCGCGCACGGATTCTTTGCACGTCCGGCACGGTGCGTAAATAATGCACGCCCTCGAGGTCCGCCCCCGGCAGGTCCAGGCGGCGCACGCGCGCGCCGAGCGCCAGCAC
>CAZSKQ010000109.1:0-10964 GCA_964607425.1 uncultured Woeseiaceae bacterium | reverse complement strand
GGTTGGTCAGGTTGTTGGCCATCAGGTTGACGTTGTCGGTGAGGTCCTTCCAGGTACCGGCGACGCCCGGCACCTGCGCCTGGCCTCCGAGGCGCCCTTCGGTGCCGACCTCGCGGGCGACGCGCGTCACCTCGCTCGCGAACGAATTGAGCTGGTCGACCATCGTGTTGATGGTGTTCTTGAGCTCGAGGATCTCGCCCTTGACGTCGACCGTGATCTTGCGCGAGAGGTCGCCGCGGGCGATCGCACTCGCCACATCGGCGATCTCGCGCTCCTGGTTGGTGAGGTTTGCGGCCATCACGTTCACGTTGTCGGTGAGGCCTTTCCAGGTGCCGGCAACGCCGGGCACGTCGGCCTGGCCGCCCAGTTCGCCCTCGGTGCCGACCTCGCGCGCCACGCGCGTCACTTCGGAGGCGAAGCTGTTCAGCTGGTCCACCATGGTGTTGATGGTGTTCTTGAGCTCGAGGATCTCGCCTTCGACGTTGACCGTGATCTTGCGCGACAGGTCGCCGCGCGCAACGGCGGTGGTCACTTCCGCGATGTTGCGCATCTGCGAGGTAAGGTTGCGCGCCATCGAGTTGACGTTGTCGGTGAGGTCCTTCCAGGTGCCGGCCACGCCCGGCACTTTTGCCTGGCCGCCGAGCTTGCCTTCCGTACCCACCTCGCGGGCCACGCGCGTCACTTCCGCCGCGAAGCCGTTGAGCTGGTCGACCATCGTATTGATAGTGTCCTTGAGCTCCAGCAGCTCGCCCTTGACGTCGACCGTGATCTTCTGCGACAGGTCGCCGCGCGCGATGGCCGTTGCGACCTCGGCAATACCGCGCACCTGGTCCGTCAGGTTGGTCGCCATGACGTTCACGTTGTCCGTCAGGTCTTTCCAGGTGCCGGCGACGCCCGGCACGATCGCCTGGCCGCCCAGCTTGCCTTCGGTGCCCACTTCGCGCGCCACGCGCGTCACTTCCGAAGCGAAGGACCGGAGCTGGTCCACCATGGTGTTGATGGCGTCCTTCAACTGCAGCATCTCGCCGCGGACATCGACCGTGATCTTGCGGGAGAGGTCGCCGTTCGCGACCGCGATGGTCACCTCGGAGATATTCCGTACCTGTGCGGTGAGATGATTGGCCATCGTGTTCACGTTGTCCGTCAGGTCTTTCCAGACCCCGGACACGTCGCGGACTTCGGCCTGTCCGCCGAGTTTGCCTTCGGAACCGACCTCGCGCGCGACGCGCGTGGCCTCGGAGGTGAAAACCCGGAGTTGCTCGATCATCGTATTGACGATCTGGGCCGAGCGCAGGAACTCGCCTTCGATGCGGCGCCCGTCCACTTCGAGCGGCACCGTACGCGACAGGTCGCCGCGAGCCACTGCCGCAATGCTGCGCGTTACCTCCGTCGTCGGCCAGAGGAGGTCGTCGATGAGCTCGTTGACAGAATTCTCCATCGCGGCCCAGGAGCCGACGCGGCGATCGAAACGCACGCGCTGCCGGGTGCGGCCGCGACGCCCGACCGCTTCGCTGACGCGGCTGAGTTCGGTCGCGAGGTGATCGTTAGCGGTGACCACATCGTTGAATGTGTCCGCGATTTTTCCGGGAAGGCCCGTCCAGTCGCTCGGCAGCCTGGCGGAGAAATCGCCGTTGCGCACGCACTGCAGTGCACGCAGCAATTCGACAGCATTGATATCCGAATCTGCAGTGAAACCGGAGGGTGTAATGGCGCCCGTTGGGTTGGGTCCCATAGAGTTTTCCGTTGTATATGTGTGGAGCAAGTCAGGCAAGGAGGGGGTGCACTGGCGTCGTCCCCATTAAGGCGTCTTGCCTGCGAATTCGCCGCGCCGGGAGAGGCCGGGCAATTCGCGATACGCAAAGGTACTCGCCCCCCGATCGAATCACAACCCGATTGTCCTGTACGTGATGAGGAGGTGGTTGCGCGGCGGCAGCGCCGCTTGAAACCTTGTAAATTTTACCGATTGAGGGGAGCTTTACTTACCGCGCATCGATAACTTTCACATAATCCGGCACAGCATGCATAACGAACGCGATGTGGTCATCGAAGCTCGCATGGTCGATTCGTATTGCAGCCTGGCGATCGCGGCGCGCAATTCCCGGCTTCCTGCTCGATGGCGTTCGGTTGCGCATCACGAGGTAAAAGCGGACCGTGCCGCGGGGCTCGGGTTTCACTTGCCGTCATGGCGAGCGATGGGCGCTGCCGCGCGTCATTGCCTCGGGGAGGATTTCAAATTACCGTCTGCGGTTGCATTGCTTTGGGGATTTCCAATGCACCTTGTCCGCTGTTCCTGGATAGCGGGACTGCTGCTGTCCCTCGTCCTGGGGGGCTGCAGCCAATTGCCGTCGCCGGTCGAGGCGCGGGACAGGCAAGGCCGTTTCGTCGAGTTGCGAATCCTCGCGTTCAACGATTTCCACGGCAACCTGGAGCCGCCGAGCGACAATCTCGGGGGTGCGGCATATCTTGCGGCTCACCTGCGGCGCGCCGCCGCGCCCCACACGGTCACGGTTTCGGCAGGTGACCTGGTCGGCGCGAGCCCGCTCATTTCGGGTTTGTTTCACGACGAGCCGACAGTAAAAGCGGCGAACCTGATGGGGCTCGACATCAATGCTGTCGGCAACCACGAATTCGACGAAGGTTGGCAGGAACTCCTGCGCATACAGCGTGGCGGGCATCGTGACGGCGGCAACCCGGAATTCGCGGGCGCCGACTTCGATATCCTGGCCGCCAACGTGATCGTCGAGGCAAGCGGGAAAACGCTGCTGCCGCCGTATACGATCAGGCACTATGACGGCATTCCCGTCGCGTTCATCGGCCTGCCGCTGCGGGATGTCCCCACGGTGGTGGTCGCCTCCGGCATTGCCGGCCTCGCGTTCGAGGACGAGGTGAAGACGATCAACGCGCTCGTCGCGGAGCTGCGGCGAGCCGGCGTCGAAGCGATCGTGGTGGTCATTCACCAGGGCGGTTACCCGGGCGAAGGCACGGAAGACGAGTGCCGGGATTTCGCGGGCCCGATCGTCGACATCGTCGCGCGTACCGATCCGGCGGTGGACCTGTTCGTTACCGGGCACACGCACCGGCACTACCTGTGCAGCCTCGACGGGCGGCCGGTGACCAGCGCCGCCTCCATGGGCCGTTACTACACCCGTATCGACGCCCGGCTCGATCGTGCGAGCGGCGACATGGCAATCGTCGGCATGGACAACGTTCCCGTGACACACGACGTCGAGCCCGTGTCCGAAATCGCGGCACTGGTCGCGGAATACCGCGCGCGGGTCGAGGAGATTTCAAAGAGCGTCGTCGGTACCATCATCGCCGACATTACGAAGGCGCCCAACGCGCGCGGCGGCAGCCAGCTCGGTGCCCTCATCGCCGACGCGCAGCTCGCGGCGACGCAGGCCGTCGGCGGCGGGGATGCGGACGTGGCCTTCATGAACCCGGGCGGCATTCGCACCGACCTCATATACGCGGCCGCGGACGATGGAAACGACGGCGAGGTGACTTTCGCGGAGATCGCCGCGGTCCAGCCCTTCGGCAATACGCTGGTCACCATGACGTTGACGGGCGCAGAGCTCGACACGCTGCTCGAGCAGCAGTGGGCCGGGCAGCCGGCGCCGGTTATGCTGGCGCCGTCGCAAGGCTTTTCCTATGCCTGGAGCCGCAGCGCGGCGGAAGGCGACAAGGTGGACCCGGCATCGATTCGCCTCAACGGCGAAGTGATACGGCCCGAAGGCCGCTACCGGGTTACCGTGAACAACTTCCTGGCCGCCGGCGGCGACGGCTTTCCCGTGCTCGCCGAGGGCAGGGAACGCGTCGAGAGCGTGCTCGATATCGATGCTTTGAAGAACTACCTGCAGGAGCACTCGCCAATCGCGCCGCGGCAACTCGATCGCATCCGCGTGGCGCCCTGAAGAGCATCGTGAAAAGCGTGTCCGGAAGCCGTCTTGCGAATGCGTCGATTCCGGACCCGCTCGCCGGCTTCGCGCCGGAAAAGCCACGGCGGCTCGCCGCGCGCGGACGCCGTTATGGTAAGAAGTGGCGGGCCGGCGTTGGTCGTGCGGGCGGTTTCGGGTTATATAGGCCGCAGCCGTAACAACAAGAACCAAGGATTCCAGCCCATGAGCAATGCCGGCATGCCGCAGATGACACCGCGCGCGGTGATCCTCGCCATCGTTCTCGCTGTCATACTGGCCGCCGCGAACGCCTATCTCGGGCTGTTTGCCGGCTTGACGGTGGCGACCGCCATTCCCGCGGCCGTGGTGTCGATGGGCGTGCTGCGCCTGCTCGGCGGCGGCACTATTCTCGAAAACAACATTGTGCAGACGGGCGCCTCGGCGGGATCGTCCATCGCGGCGGGCGTAATTTTCACCCTGCCGGCGCTTGTCATCCTCGGCTACTGGGACGACTTCCGCTATTCCTGGGTACTGGCGATCGCCGGTCTCGGCGGGCTGCTGGGCGTCCTGTTCTCGGTGCCGCTGCGGCGGACGATGATCGTGGAGAACCCGCTGCCGTTCCCGGAGGGCAAGGCGGCGGCGGAAGTGCTGCGCGCCGGCGACAACCCGGGCCCGGGGCTGAAGGTCCTCGCGATGGCAGGCGCGATCGGCGCGGTCTTCAAGCTCGCGGCGGCCAGCGGGCTGCGGCTGGTTCCGGACAGCTGGGTGCTTTCCGGGTACCTGGCGAAAGGCAAGGGCATCGCTTATCTCGGCACGGGACTTTCTCCGGCGCTGCTCGGAGTGGGCTACATCGTCGGCCTGAACGTCGGCATCGTCGTCGTGTCGGGTTCGATTCTTTCATGGCACATTGCCATCCCGGCGTTCGACGCCTTCTTCCTCGATACCGATCCGGCACTGGCCGCGCAGATTGCCGGTGCCGACGCCGGTACCGCCGCGTTCGCGATCTGGAATGCGAAGATCCGGTATCTCGGCGTGGGCGCGATGCTGATCGGCGGCGTGTGGACGCTGTTCTCGCTGCGCAAATCGCTGGTATCCGGCATCAAGAGCGGCCTCGCCGCGGCTCGCAAGGGCGCCGGCGAGGCGATCGCGGAAACCGAGCGCGACCTGCCGATGAAATGGATGCTGGTGGCGCTGGTGCTGTTCGTCGTGCCGCTGGGGCTGCTGTATCACGAGATCGTCGGCCTGTGGAGCGTCAGCATTCCCATGACCATCATCATGATCGTTGCGGGATTCGTGTTCGTCTCGGTGTCGGGGTACCTGGCCGGCATCGTCGGCTCCTCCAATAACCCGGTCTCGGGTATCACCATTGCCACGATCCTGTTCGCCTCGGTGGTGCTCGTGTTCCTGCTCGGGCGCGATTCACCTATCGGCGCCGTCGCGGCAATCATGATCGGTGCCGTGGTGTGCTGCGCCGCCGCGGTGGGCGGTGACAACCTGCAGGATCTGAAAGCGGGTTATCTCGTCGGCGCGACGCCATGGAAACAGCAGCTCATGCTCGCCATCGGTGCGCTGTCCTGTGCCTTCATCATGGCGCCCATGCTGGAGCTTTTGTCCGAGGCCTACGGCATTGGTGCGCCGACGCCGGAGAAGCCGAATTCGCTGGCGGCGCCGCAGGCCACCCTGATGGCATCGGTGGCCAGCGGGATGTTCGGCGGCGACCTGCCGTGGATCATGATCGCCATCGGCGTCGCGGTAGGCGCGGCGGTCATCGCGCTGGACGAAACCCTGAAAGCCCGCGGCTCGACCTTCCGGGTGCCGGTGCTGGCGGCAGCCATCGGCATTTACCTGCCGCTGGAGTTGATGGTGCCGATCTTTCTCGGCGGCCTGCTCTCGTACCTCGTCGAGCGCCGGCACAAACCCGCGGACGATGACGATCGTGACCGCATACATCGGCCGGGCACGCTGTTCTCGGCCGGCCTGATCACGGGCGAGGCGCTGATGGGCATCGCGATCGCGGTGCCTATCGTCTTGAGCGAGCGTCCCGACGTGCTCGCGCTGCCGCAAGGCTGGCAGCTCGGGCAATGGGTCGGGCTCGCGCTGCTGGCCGTCGTTGGCTGGCTGCTTTATCGCAGCGGCCGCCGCACGGACGTGGTCGGCGGCGCCGAGAGCGGACCGCGCTGACCTCCACGCGCGCGCATCGCGCGCGCTGGTCTTCTTGTAAATCGTGCCACTGGCGCGATGCAGATGCGGGCGGCGTCGCGGCCTTGCGACATGGTGCGGGCGGATACGATCGGGCCTATGATCCGGCCAAAGCAAGCGCATGAGCTCTGCCACTGCAATCCCCTTGCTTGTGCGCTGCATCCTGTCGCGAGGAAACCGTCGAGGAGCGAGCATGAACGAGCAGGGAGCCCGCCAACTGACCGGACGGCGCCGTGAGCTGCTGAACATCCTGCCGGCATTGCGGCGCTTCGCCTTGAGTCTCACCGGGAGCGCCGCCGCTGCCGACGAGCTCCTGCACGACACCGTCGCGCGCGTATTGCAGCAGGGTTTGCCACTGGAGGCGGAACTGCTGCCGTGGTGTATCCGCGCCTGCCGGCATATCCACTCGGAGGAAGTGCGTGCGCGAAACTTCGAGGCGAACCGCGGCGCAGCGCAAGGTGCTGCCGCCGGGGAACCGGTGCAAGCTGCCCTGGCCGAACTCCCGGACGACCAGCGTGCCGTGTTGGAGCTCATCGCCGTGGAAGGCCATTCCTACCGCGAGGCCGCGGCAATGCTGGATGTACCGATCGGCACGGTCATGAACCGGCTGGCACGCGCCCGCGGCGCCCTGATCGAACGTTGCCGACCGCTGTGGCAGGCCGCGCCCGAACGCAAGGCGGCCAACCATGATTGACCCGCAGCAGGAACTCGACGACGAGATTCTCTCCGCGTGTCGCGACGGCGAGTTGTCGCCCAGCGAAGCGGACGCGGTGCGGCGGCGGCTCGCGCGCGAGCCGGAGTTCGCGGAGCGCCTCCACGCCATGCAGTACGTCGATGGTATCGCCACGGCCGCGTTCCAACGCATCGATCGCCAGGCTCTCCCGGAGCGCACTCTCGGGTTGCTGTACGCCGCGGAAGCGGAGGATCGCCCGCGCCGGCTGGAGAGCATCAACGTCGTGCCCCTGCAAAGGCCGTCGCGAGATCGACGGTCATCGGTGCTGCGGTGGCCGGTCGCGCTGGCCGCCGGTGCCGCGTTTGGCGCCGGCTTTCTTGCGGGGGTGCTGATGCCGGACGATATTCGCCTGCGGGGCGCCGCGGCGATCGGGCAGCCTGCCTGCGAGCAGGGCACCGGCGCCGCGAATTCCCGGTCATAAGCGCCGCAAAAAGTCAAATCTCAAAGTCCGCCCGCGGCCGGCTGTTGCGGTTTTCAAACAACCTGAAATAGCCAGTTATTTAACTGATTAATAACAATAAATATTGCTACTGAAGCAGGTTTTGTTGGGTGTCAGTCACCTTAATTACAACAAAAAATTTGTAATTTTCGCGGTTGCTGATCCACTATGTGGAGAAGTTGCCGCTGCCGGAAGACCGGGTGCGCGCGCGCCTTATCCACCGACACGGCGACCATAAAAGAAAGCCGGGCAGGCACAAGGCCTCGTCCGCTTCAAAACAAACTTGCTGAGGGGATAAAGATGGTCAATCTAATGCGTTGGCGGCGCTTGTTCACCGCCGGAATACTTGCCTTGAGCGCACTCGCGTTCACCCCGGTACAGGCGCAGCAGCAGGCCGAGGAAGAAGACGAGGAAACGCTTGCGGGCCCTGTGGAACAGATCGTCGTCACAGGCTCGCGCATAAGCCGGGACGAGTTCTCGAGTCCCTCGCCGATCCAGGTGCTGGACGTGGAATCCGGACGCCAGCTCGGCATCGCGAGCATCACCGAAATGCTGCAGCGGGCGACCGTCGCCAACGGCACGCAGATCGATGCGACACTGAACACGAACGCTGGCAATTCCAATGCCACGGAGGCGCCGCCCACCGGCGGTGTCGGTTCCTCGAGCATCGACCTCCGCGGCCTGGGACCCGAGCGCACGCTGATTCTCGTCAACGGCAGGCGCATGGGTTCCGTTGGCGTTCGCGGCGCGCCCGCGCAGCCGGACATCAACCTGATTCCGTTCTCGATGGTCGATCGTGCCGAAGTGCTGACCGAAGGCGTATCCGCCGTGTACGGCGCGGATGCGGTCGCCGGTGTCGTGAACGTCATCCTGCGGGACGACTTCGAAGGCTTCGAGCTCACGCTGAACTCCGAGCTGCCAAGCGACGACGGCGGCGAGGTCGCCCAGGCATCGATGATCGCCGGCGTGCAAAGCGACCGCGCAAGCATCATATTCGGCGCCGAGGTATACGATCGCGCGCGCGTGCGGGTAGGCGACCGTTCATTCTCGCAGTGCTACCGGGAAATTGATCTTCTGGCAACCGGTGAAGTTGTCTCGACCTGTTATGAGACGTTCTTCGACAACATCATTCTCGCGCCGGGTGTCTCGCCGCGTACGGACGACGACGGCAATTTCGACTGGATTTTCTATACGCCGGGACAGACGAACATCGGCATCGCCAACTACAGCGACTGGCTGGCGTTGCCTGACCCGCAGTCCGTCAACCCGATAAACGGCAACCGCAACGGGTTCACGAACTTCGGATACTTCGACTTCTACAACGACCAGGACGAGCGCCGCCGTTCCGATCTCGTCGGCGAGCTGTCGCGGATATCGCTGGTCACGACCGGCAAGGTCGACATGGACTGGTGGGCCAACGAAGAGATCTTCTTCGAGGCCTACTACCTGAACAGCAGGACCTTCAGCATTGCGACGACGGAGCAGATCTTCCCCGACATCCTGGCCATGATTCCGCAGGAAGATGCGAACGGCAATATTATTGCCCGCACCACAAATCAACTCTGGGCGGCGGACGTGATCGATCCGGATACCGGAGCCTGTCACGAAGATGCTGCCGACGACCTCCCACCGGGCACCAATATCACGGCGGGGGCTTTTCCCTGCGCCGGCATGATCCAGTTCGCGGCGGGAACTCCACTGCTGGTGCCGAATCCGCTGAACCCGCTTGGGGTCGACGCGATGCCGATCGTGACCCTGGAAAACATTCCGCAGCACCGCGACGTCGAGCGGGAGTTGATGCGCTTCGTCGGCGGCCTGCGGGGCGACTTCGGCGATTCGACCTGGTCGTACGAAGGCTTCTTCTCGTACGATCGCGGCATTGGCTTTCAGGCCCAGCCGATCCTGTTCGAGCCCAACCTGATTCTCGCGACGCAAACGATTCGCCTCGATCCGGATGGCAACGTCATTTGCGGTATTGCGAACCCGACAGCCGGATTCGGCGGCTTCGATACTCCGAACGACTGCGTACCGCTGGACGTCTTCGGCGTCAACAGCGACGGCGCAACGTTTACCGGCGGGCAGTTCGGCGACGGCACCTTGTCGGCGGCCGAGATCGACTTCCTGGTCGGCAACCGCACCAATCGCACGGTGGTCGAGCAGACAATGTGGAGCGGCTTCGTCACCGGCGATCTGTTCGAGCTGGGCGATCGCACCGTCGGCGCGGCATTCGGCGCCGAATACCGGACCGACACCATTACCTCGCAAAACGACATCACCGGAGTCAAGGGCCTGAACGCCGCGGAGAACCCGCTGCAGGAAGGCGAGACGATCGGCCAGCGCGATGTCATGGAGGTATTCGGTGAGATCAATGTGCCACTACTCGACACGTTGAACATGGATGCGGCCGTTCGCTACACCGATGAAGAAAACTTCGGCGAGGAAACTACGTGGCGGTTGCGTTTGGCCTGGAGTCCCCTCGATTACCTGACCCTGAGCGGTTCCGCGGGCACTTCATACCGGGCACCGAACCTGCGCGAGCAGTTTCTCGCCGGCCAGGGCGGCGGTATCAGCGGCGGCAGTGACCCCTGCCGGCAACCCGCCATTGATGTTATGGACCTGGACGACCCGGGCACGCAGGAGCTGATCCGGCGCTGTATAGCGAGCGGTGTCCAGTTCGCGGATACGGATGGAGACGGAAATCCGGACACCACGACGCTCGGCACGCAGGGCGTGACCACGATTCCGATCTCCGTCAGCGGCAGGAGCGACCTGCTGCCGGAAACCTCGGACTCGTACACGGCCACCATCCAGTTCAGCCAGCCGTGGAGCAACGATTTCGACCTGGACGTGGCGTTGAGCTACTGGTCGATCGAGATCGAGAATACGGTGGAAGAACCGGCGGCAGCCGAGATCATCGGCAACTGCTTCGCGAATAACGAGTTGCCTGGCTTTGCCGAAAACCCGTTCTGTGCCCTGCTGGGGCGCCCGAACGATCCCGATGTGAATCCGGCCAGCAACCTCCTCAACTTCGTGGACGTGACGTTCATCAATATTGGTGAGGATACGGCCAAGGGTCTCGACCTGAATACAAGGTTGATTACCTCGCTGTGGAACATGGATGTGTCCTGGGCAACGGCAACGACTCACCAGCTTGAGCGGGAGGTCCAGGTGTTCGGGCCGACTTCGCGTTTCGACCTGAAGGGGACGATCGGCGTTCCGGAGTTCAAGTTCACGAGCACCCTGTCGCTGCGCCGCGACCAGTGGGAAGTGCTGATGCAGAATCGCTTCATCGGCAAGGGCCAGCAAAGGGAAACGGACGCCGATGCGGTCAGCACCATTTTCGCGCCCGGGCTGAACAACGTTGCCGGGCACGATCTCGATTTCGTCGATTCAGTCTGGTACACGGACCTGTCGCTGAATTACCTGTTCGACGATTCCTGGTCGGTGACGGTCGGCGTCAATAACGTGTTCGAGGAAGAGCCGCCGTTGATCAACGTCTCGGAAGGACCGAACCGCAATAACGCGGTCTCTTCCAGCGGTTACGACTTCTTCGGCCGTACCTTCTTCGCGACGGTTTCGGCAGGGTTCTGACCGGCGGAACGAGGCAATCGGGCGGTGCGCCTGCCGGATGCACCGCCTTTTTTTTTTGACCAGGGCCGTCCTACCTGACGCGCTCGACCCGAATGGTCCTGTTGAGGGG
>CAZSKQ010000108.1:5159-11113 GCA_964607425.1 uncultured Woeseiaceae bacterium | reverse complement strand
ACCCTCATGACCTTCAACGTCGAGAACCTCTTCGACGCGCGTCATGACCCCGGCAAAAACGATCGCGCCTACCTGCCGCTGCCCCTGAAGCAGACGGCGGAACACCGCGCCGCCTGCGCCGCAATCGAGCGTGACAGCTGGCGCGGCCAGTGCCTCAACTGGGACTGGAGCGAGGACATCGTGCGGCGCAAGCTGGAGGCGGTGGCGGCTGCCATACGGCAGGTCAACGGGGGCCGCGGCCCGGACATCGTGGCACTGCAGGAAGTGGAGAACATCCACATCCTCGCACGGCTCGCCAACGAGCACCTGGCCGGGCGCCGCTACGTGCCCGTCCTGATCGAAGGGGACGACGAGCGCGGCATCGATGTCGCCTTCCTGTCGCGGCTGCCCCTGGCCGGAGGCGTCACGCTGCACCGGATCGACTTCGGCGACATCGCCGACGAGCGTGCGGCCGACACGCGCGGCATCCTCGAAGCGACGTTCCGCCTGCCGGATGGTTCGCTCCTGACGGGTTATGCCGTGCACTTCCCGGCGCCCTACCACCCGACGTCCATGCGCGTGGCCGCGTACGAAGCGTTGAACGAACTGCTCGCGACGCTGCCGGACGACCGGCCGGCATTCGCCGCGGGCGATTTCAATACGACCTCGGCGGAGGACCGGGAGCATGCGATGCTCGACCGTTACGTGCGGCCGTACTGGACCGTCGCGCACGACGCGGGCTGCGCCGCCTGCAAAGGCACGAGCTATTACCCGCCGACCGGCGAGTGGTCGTTTCTCGACATGATCCTGTGGGCGCCGGCCGATGTGCGTGGCGCGCAAACAACATGGCACCTGCTCGGCGATTCGGTGGCGATTGCGAACGCCACCCCGGCGCAGGTCACCGCCGAAGGGCTGCCGGCGCGCTTCGCGCTGCCGGACGGCAGCGGCGTCTCCGATCACTGGCCGCTGGTCGCCACCATCGAACCAAAATAGAAACAAAGCATTGCGACTTTGTGATGATTTTCATTCCCGGCCGGGTCGCGGCGCAGCCGCCGTGACCGGTGCGAAGTGCTCCCGGGTTTGCACCGAAGCCTTTATTGCATGCGCTTTCGGGCTGCGCTAGATTCACCGCCAATGTCAGGGAAAAGTTCCGGTTGGGGCGGATACTCCCGGGATTAACCTTTCCGGGCAACGTGAAACCACCATCATGGTGAGTGGACGCTCGCCCATTCCAACTGCGGGGATCAACATGAAAAAGACGATGATCATGGCTCGGCCAGGGCAGAGCGCCCTGCGTGCCACGTTTGCCGCGTTGCTCGTCACGGCGATTGCCGCCCTCGTGCCTGTTGCGGGATTCGCACAGGAAACCACGGCCGCGATTCGCGGCAACGTGTACGGACCGGACGGCGCGCCCGAGGCGGAAGGCC
Organism: uncultured Woeseiaceae bacterium; assembly: GCA_964607425.1. GTDB lineage: Bacteria > Pseudomonadota > Gammaproteobacteria > Steroidobacterales > Woeseiaceae > IDS-8. Next base: position 9,707 of record CAZSKQ010000108.1, on the reverse strand, counting down.
AGGTCCTCGTCATCGACACCCGCACCGGTAACGCGCGTTCCGCGACGACGTCGGAAACGGGCCAGTTCACGCTGACCGGCATGCGTGTCGGGGGACCTTACACCATCCAGGTGACGGCACCCGGCACGGCCCCGCAGACGATCACCGACGTCTACCTGGATCTCGGCGACACTTACTCCTTCAGCGTCACCCTGACCACCGGCGGCGAGGACATCGATGAAATCATCGTGACCGCGTCGGCCGTGCAGGCTATCGACGTGGCGCTCGGGCCGACGGCGACGTTTTCGCTGTCGGATCTCGAGAACGCGCCGGCGATCAACCGCAGCATTACCGACGTGATCGCGATCGACCCGCGCATTTATGTCGACGAAGGGTTCAATGATTCGGTGCACTGCGCCGGCGCAAGCCCGCGCTTCAACTCGCTGACCGTCGACGGCGTCGCGATGAACGACAACTTCGGCCTGAACAGCAACGGCTTCCCGACCGAACGGATGCCCTTCCCCTACGCCGCGATCGACCAGATTGCCGTCGAGCTGGCGCCATTCGACGTCATGTACGGCGGCTTCACGGCCTGCAACATCAATGCGGTCACGAAATCGGGCACGAACGAGTTTCACGGCAGCGTGTTTTACGATTTCACCGACGATTCGCTGACCGGCGATACGCTGGAAGGCGACAGCATCAATCTCGGCAAGTTCGAGGAAAAGCGCTACGGCTTCTCCGTCGGAGGACCGATCATCCAGGACCGGCTGTTCTTCTTCGCTGCTTACGAGAAGCTGGAAGGCGTCAACATCTTCGATCGCGGTGCGGCTGACGACCCGAACGCCGGCCGTCCCGTCCTCGGCGTCACGCAGGCGCAGCTCGACCGCATTCGCGATATTGCGATCAATACCTACGGCTACGATCCGGGCGCCACGCTGGCCAGTCTCCCGGCCGAGGACGAGAAGTACCTGATCAAGCTCGACCTGAACGTCAACGACGACCACCGGGCGGCTTACACCTACACGTGGAACGACGGCTTCAACAACGCCCAGTCGGACGACGGCGACTCCGAGTTCGAGTTCTCGAACCACTTCTACGAGCGGGGCGCGGAACTGACGTCACACGTCGGGCAGTTGTTCTCGAACTGGACCGAGAATTTCTCGACCGAAGTCCGGCTGTCGTACACGGAACTCGACAACCGCCAGATCCCCCTGGGCGGTACCGATTTCGGCGAAGTGCAGATCACCACGTTCAACGACCCGGACGGACCGGGACCGATCAGCGCCCAGGAGGCCATCGTTTATCTCGGTGCCGACGACTCCCGGCACGCGAACAAGCTGTATTACGACGATACCGGCTTCAAGGTCGCGGGCACCTACACCAACCGCGATCACGTGATCACCGGCGGATGGGAGCGCAAGGAACTCGAGATCTTCAACATGTTCATCCAGGAATCCGAGGGCGAGTACCGCTTCGATTCCCTGTGTGACGCCTCGAATCCCGATGGCTGCATCGACGCCTTCGAATCGGGAGATCCCAGCCGCATCACCTACGAGAACGCCGCACCCTCCAACATCAAGGAAGACGCGGCCGCGTCTTTCGGCTACCAGGTCAATACGCTGTACCTGCAGGACGAGTTCCCGATCGCGGACGGCGCCGTGACCCTGGTTGCGGGCGTGCGCTACGACTGGTACACCAGCGACGACCTGCCGCGGGAAAACCCGAACTTCCTGGCGCGCAACGGGTTCTCCAACCGGCAGAACTTCGACGGCGAAAGCATCCTGCAGCCGCGCCTCGGCTTCAACTGGGACTTCAACGAGCGCCTCTCCTTCCGCGGGGGCGCCGGTCTCTACTCCGGCGGCAATCCCAACGTCTGGCTGTCGAACAACTACTCGAACGACGGCATCACGCAGGTGGAATTCCAGGATCGGTCCCTGGATGACGACGGTATCGGCGGTGAAACGCTGTTTACGATTCCGTTCACCGGCGAGGGCCGGCCCATCTTCGACATTCCGCAAGCGTTGTTCGACCAGGTCGGCGGCGGCTCCGCGAACAGCGGCGTTAACGCAGTCGACCCCAATTTCGATATCCCGAAGGAATGGAAATTCGCGCTGGGTGCAACCTGGAACTTCGACGCGGGCTTCCTCGGCGACAACTACACGCTGCTGGTCGACTACCTGCACACGGAAAAAGAGGACTCGGCGATCCTGATCGACGCCACGCTGGAGCAGGTCGGCACCGCCCCCGACGGCCGCCCGATCTACCAGAGCATCGACCGCAGCGACCCCGCTTGTGCGGTTACGCCGCTCGAATGCACGGACCGCCTGTTCGCGCAGGATTTTATCCTCACCAACGTGTCAGGTGACGATGGCAGCTCCGACGTCTACTCGCTGTCCTTGAGCAAGGGATATGACTGGGGCCTGGACTGGACGCTGGCCTACGCTTACACGGACTCCACTGAAGTCAACCCGATGACCAGCTCGGTGGCGTTCTCGAATTACGTCAACGTCTCGGTATCCGATCCGAACGACCCCGGCCCGGCGACTTCGAACTACGAGATCCCGAACCGCTTCACGCTGCGGGTGAACTTCAGCCGTGCCTTCTTCGGCGACAACCTGACCAACATCACGCTGTTCGGCCGGGTCAACGAAGGCCGCCCCTTCAGTGCGACGTTCATCGACGGCGGCTTTACCTTCGGCGATACGCTGGACGACCGGCACCTGCTGTACATCCCGGCCGGTGCGAACGACCCGAATGTCGTTTTCGGTCCCGGGTTCGACCAGGCCGCTTTCTTCACGTACCTGGACCAGAGCGGGTTGAGTGACTATGCCGGTTCGATCGCGCCGCGCAACGCAATGCACAGCGCGTGGTGGCACAAGTACGACATCAAGATCGAGCAGGAATTTCCGGGCTTCATGCCGGACCACAACTTCGCGGCCTTCCTGATCATCGAGAACGTCGGCAACCTCATCAATGACGACTGGGGCGTATTGAAGGAGCAGGGCTTTCCGCGTAACGTGCCGATGGTCGAGTTCGCCATTAACGACCAGAACCAGTACGAGTACCTGTCGTTCCGCACGCCGGCACCGCAGGGCCGGGTCGCGGACGCGTCGCTGTGGGAGCTGCGCTTCGGAGTCACTTACGACTTCTGATGCGCTGATCGCCGAACAAGGTAACAATAAGGTATAAGGTAACAATAATAAGAAATGGGGGCGGCCGGTTCTCCGGCCGTCCTTTTTTTTGTGCGTATCGCCGACCTGTCATTGCAGCAGCCGCGGCAATGCCGGTCGCCGTGGGCGGGCTCCTGCATGCGCAATCGTGATACTCTTTTTCCCATAACAAACGGCCGCTGCGCATGAGCTACAGAATCTCACCACTCCTGATCGGACTGGCCGCCGCCGCGCTGGGCGGCTGCGCGATGCAGCCTTCAGGGGGACCGGGAGAAACCGACCTCGGCCTTCTCTGGGTGCGGGATTCCGCCGAATACCGTGCGCTCGCCCTGCAGGCGTACGGCGCGGCCACCGAAGACCTGCCGCGCCTGCTGAAGGACCGGTCCTGGAGCGCGCTCCCGGGCCAGCGCGACGCGGCCGACCTGCCGCCGGCGATCATCTTCGACGTGGATGAGACCCTCGTTACCAATGTCGATTTCCAGGTCGAGCTCGTGCCGCCGTTCACGAACCGTAAGCTGGACGACTGGAACGCCGCGAACGAAGCGCGGCCGGTGCCCGGGGCGGCGGCATTCGTGCAGTACGCCATCGACTCGGGCGTGGAGGTATTCTTCGTTACCAACCGGCCTTGCCAGGCGAAGCCGGGTATGACGAAGTTTTGCCCGCAGCAGGACACGACTATCCACGACCTGATCGAGACCGGCATACCGGCCAATGCGGACCGCGTCATGATGGCGGCGGAGGAGCCTGACTGGACGCGGGAGAAGCAGGTGCGGTGGAATGTCATCGCCCGGGATTATCGCGTCATCATGATGATCGGGGACGATCTCGGCGATTTCCTGCCCTGCGTGCGCGGCAGCATCGTGCCGCCCTGCAAGGAGCCCGCGACCCAGGCCTTGCGCAAGGCGACCACCGACGCGCACAAGCGCTACTGGGGCGACGGCTGGTACATCATCCCGAATCCGATGCACGGCTCCTGGACGGGCGTGGAATGAGCCGTCCGGCGATCCACCGTGCGGACGATCCCGGCGATCGCTTGCTGAACGCGCCGCCTGGCACATGAGCGCGGACGACGACCGCCTGCTCGAAGCCGCGAAGCACGTGCGACGCAATGCGTACGCACCTTACTCGGAGTACCGGGTCGGCGCGGCGCTCCTCGACGAGGCCGGCCGCATCCACACCGGCTGCAACGTGGAGAACGCCGCGTTCCCGGAAGGCACCTGCGCCGAAGCCAATGCCATCGCCGCCATGGTCGCGGCAGGCGGCCGCCGCATCGCCGCCATCGCCGTTGCCGGCGGCCGCGACACCCTCGAACCCTGCACCCCCTGCGGCGGCTGCCGCCAAAAAATCGCCGAGTTCGCCGACCCCGCCACCCGCATCCTCCTCCTCGACGACCAAA
>CAZSKQ010000108.1:0-5059 GCA_964607425.1 uncultured Woeseiaceae bacterium | reverse complement strand
GGTTACGCGGCGGTTAGTCGGAGGTTACGCGCCAGTCAGTCGGGGATTACGCTGCGGTAGATGACCGGGCGGGACGACGGTCGCTTATCGCCGGTGCGGCAGGCTTTGCGGTAAAGCGCGGCGCCGCGCGCGGCGTCCTCTTTCGAGGCGGCGTGCACCATGGCGAGCGGCGTCTCGCGGTCGACCCAGGTGCGGATCGGCGCCACGTCGCTGAAGCCCACGCTCAGGTCGAGCACGTCGTCCTGCCGGCGCCGGCCGCCGCCGAGCTCCACCACCGCGTTGCCGACGGCGAATGCCTCCACCTCGACGAGGTAGCCATCCTTCTCCGGGTAGACCGGTTCGACCACCTGTGCCTTTGGCAGGTAGCGTTCATAGTGCTCGACGATGTCGGCCGGCCCGCCCAGGCCCGCCACCATGGCCTGGAACTTTTCGGCGGCGCGGCCTGAGGTAATCGCGTCCTCCGCGCGCCGGCGCGCCGCGTCGCGGCCGGGCTCGAGATCGGTCATCAGGAACATCTCCGCGCAAAGCTGCATCACGACCTCGTCGAGGCGCTCGTCCCGTTCCTCGTTCCGCAGGTAACGAACCGCTTCCGCGATCTCCAGCGCATTGCCGGCCGAACGCCCCAGCACTTCGTTCATATCGGTTACCAGCGCGCGTGTACGAAGCCCGATCGACTCGGCGGTGTTGACAAGCGCCTTGCCGAGCTGGTCCGCGTGCTCCACCGTGGTCATGAACGCGCCGCTGCCCGCCTTGATGTCGAGAACCAGCGCATCGAGGCCGGCCGCGAATTTCTTCGACAGGATGGAAGCGGTGATCAGTGGCACGGACTCGACCGTGCCGGTCACGTCCCGGATCGCGTACAGGCGGCCGTCCGCCGGCGCGAGCTGCGACGTCTGGCCGATGATCGCGCAGCCCGTATTCTTCACTATCTTCTTGAAGAGCTCGAAGTCTGGCATCGCGTTGTAGCCCGGGATGCTGCTGATCTTGTCCAGCGTGCCTCCCGTGTGACCTAGGCCGCGGCCGGAGATCATCGGCACGAAGCAGCCGCAGGCGGCAGCTATCGGCGCCAGCACGAAGCTGACCTTGTCGCCCACACCGCCCGTCGAATGCTTGTCGACGACAGGCCCGGGAAGCTTCAGGTCGGACCAGTCGAGCACGGTGCCGGAATGCGCCATCCCGCTCGTCAGCCGGCTCACCTCGGCGAGCGTCATCGAGTTGATGACGATGGCCATCGCCAGGGCAGAAACCTGCTCCGCCGGCAGGCTGCCGTCCGTCAGTCCCTGGACGAAGAAATCGATCTCTTCCGCCGACAGCTCGCGCCCGTCGCGCTTCTTGCGGATCGTTTCCGTAAAGAGCATGGCCTTCCTCGCCGGGGTACCGAATACGGCAGAGATTTATATGGAGGGATCCGGGCCAAACAGGGCGCCGGATGCAACACACCGGCCTGCGAGCCTCAATCGATTCTCGACTCCGGGGCACCGGCTCGTCAAGCGTCGCCGGCAGGACCGCCTTCATTGCCGGGGTGAAGCCCTGCTCGGGAAACGCGGCCACTCCCATTGTCGTAAAAGTGGGGAGGGCCCCATGTGCCTCCACTTCACGCGTGGTTGGCATTTTTGGCCCCGGAAATGGCCGATTAAGGGCGGATTACGGGCTTCTTCCGGCCTGTTATTATTAATCAACAATAACTTACGAAGGTCCGACCCCAGTGAAGAATTTCGGGATTGTCGTGGTTGTTTTGCTGGCGGCGTGTGCGCCGCCGGCGTCGGTGGCCGGGGCGCAGGATACGGACGGGGAGCCCATCGATCTCGTGGTCGAGGGGATGTACGTCCTCGCGATGGACGAGGCTATGACCGTCATTCCGCAGGGCGCGGTGGCGATCGACGACGGCGTGATCGTAGCGCTCGGGCCGGCGGACGAGATCGACGCGAAGTACGCGGCGGCCGAGCGCCTGCCGGGAAAGAATCGCGTGGTGCTGCCGGGGCTGATCAACGGCCATTCGCATGCCGCCATGACGCTCCTGCGCGGCGTCGCCGACGATCTCGAGCTCATGACCTGGCTCAACGATTACATCTTTCCCGCCGAGGTCGAATTCGTGGATCCCGAGTTCGTGCGCATTGGCACCGAACTCGCCTGCTGGGAGATGATTCGCGGCGGCACCACCACGTTCGTCGACATGTACTACTACCCCGACGTGATCGCGGAAGTCGTGGACGACTGCGGCATGCGCGCGCTGGTCTCGACCACGATCATCGGGCAGCGCAGCCCCGACGGCGAGGGAGCCGCCGACGACATCCGGAAAGGTCTCGCGTACGTGGGGCGCTGGGAGGGGAAGAACAGCCGCATCACCCCGATTTTCGGCCCGCACGCCATCTATACGCTGAACGAGGAACAGCTGCGCGCCACCCGCACGGCCGCTAACGAGACGGGCGTGTCGATCAGCATCCACCTGTCCGAATCGCCTTTCGAGGTCGACTATTCGAAGAAGACCTACGGCACCACGTCGATAGAGTTCCTGGATTCCATCGGCTTCTTCGACGGCACCAAAACGATAGGCGCGCACGTGGTCTGGCCCACCGAGGAAGAGATCAAAATCCTCGCCGAGCGCAAAATCGGCGTCATCCACAATCCCACCTCGAATATGAAGATCGCTTCCGGCATCGCGCCTGTCACGGCAATGTTGCGTGCAGGTGTACTGGTCGGCCTCGGCACCGACGGCGCGGCCAGCAACAACGACCTCGACATGTGGGAGGAGATGCGGCTGGCCGCCTTCCTGCAGAAGGTGGATCGCATGGACCCGACGGTGCTGTCGGCGAGCACCGTCCTCCGGATGGCAACCAGCGGCGGCGCCGAGGCAATCGGCCTCGGCGACCAGGTCGGCACGCTTGCCCGCGGCATGCGCGCCGACCTCATCCAGGTGTCGTTTGACGACGTGCATTTCGTGCCGACCTACGACGTGATTTCGCACCTCGTCTACGTGGCGGACGAGCAGGACGTGACCTCGACCATCGTCGATGGCCGGGTACTCATGAAGGACGGCGAGGTCCTGACCGTCGACACGAATCGCGTACGGCGCGAGGCAAACGCGCTGGCGCAGCGCATACAGGCCGCGCTGGCGGCGCGCAACCGCCAGCGTTGAGCCACCCCTCCACCGCGGTACCCGCGGCAGCGAACGCTAAAGCACGGATCCCTGCTCCGGCTTGCGGAACTTGAGCGTCATGCGGTTGGATTCGCCGATCGCGTCCATCTCTGCCTTCAGCTCCGGATTGTCCCGGCTGGTTGCGTAGCTCGGCGGCAGCCGCCAGACGACTTCCTCTTCCGTCGGCTGGTCCTGCGGGTTCTGGTTGATATCCGCCTCGTCCACGAGCTCGAAACCGGCCGCCTCGAAGCGGTCGATCACGAACTGTTGCTTCAGGTACCCGTTGTCGCCGCTGGCCCATGCGTCGGGCATGCCGGGCCGCGCCTCGTGCTGCACGACGCCGGCGATACCGCCCGGCTTCAGCACGTCGTACGCATCCCCGATCGCCGCGGTCAGGAAGCCGCCATCCTCCTCGAAACGCGCCAGGTTGTGCAACGCGCGAATGAACAGGACTGCATCGGCCTGCCCCGCCAGCCCGGCCGGCAGTGCGGCAAGCGCAAACGCATCGACATCGGCGCCGTCCGCCCCCCGCCACTGCTCTGCCTCCCGCGGCCAGTCAGTGGTCCACGTTTGCATGGATGCGACGAACGCCTCGTCCGCGAACTCGAACTTCGGCCACATTTCGATCGGGTAGGTGGCGCCGATGAGCCGGCCCTCCGTTCCCAGGTAGGGAATCAGCACCTGCGAGTACCAGCCGCCGCCGGGCAGCACCTCGACCACGGTCATGCCCGGCTCTATCCCGAAGAACGCGAGCGTCTCCTGCGGATGGCGATACTGGTAGCGCGCCTTGAATTCCTCCGGCTTGTCCGCGAGCAGCGCCTCCAGGCGCTCCGCCGGCGTGGCGGTGGATTCGGCGGGGGCCGCTGCCGCGGCATCCGCTGTCGGGGCAGGGTCGGCCGCCGGCGCGCCGGGATCATCCTGGCCGGGCTGGTTGCAGCCCCACAGCAGGACGGCAAAAAACAGGACGGGGATTCTTCTCATGGGGTGTCTCCTTCGGTCCGTGTACGTTTGCGGCAGCCAATGGTACGCCCACCGGCCCTTGTTGGAGCCCCGCAATAGACAGCAGTGCGGGCCCGGGGGAAGATGACAGGCTGCGAACAAAGGGGCAACCCGATGATCTCAAAGCGCGAAGCCAGGAACAATCTCGTCAAGCTGCAGTCCGGTCTCGTCTACCGCGGCGAGGTCCGTGGGGTCCGGCAGACTTATTATGTATTCGAGGCCGAGGGTGCCTATTTCGTGATGTCGTTCGCCCGGGCCGAGTCGAAGCCGGGCGCCGGCTACTTCAACCTGGTGGACGCGAAGGCGGTGGATTATGTCCGCAGCCGCTTCGCCGGCGAGCGCAACGTGACGGCCAGGGACGTGGCCGCGCGCGCACGCCGGACGTCCCACGCGCCCACGAGTCTCGTGGCACTGAACATCCTGTATGTGCTGGTAGCCCTGAACGAGGCCGAGATCGTGGGCGAAGGACCTAACCGCCAGCTCCTCTTCTCTGTTGCGGGCGACTGAAGCCGGCCCGGCCGCGGTGGCGGCCACCGCCCTGCCTGGGCGGAGCGACTCCGATCGCAGTCCGTCTCGCCGGCAACACGATGTCGGCTGCGCCAGGCGAGCGACGACAGGCTGGCACGAGACTTGCTCGCAGTGGGTGGATCTTCCCCTTCTGAAACGAGGCAAGCGAATGAACAGCGGAATGAAGTGGCTGCTCTCGACCGGGCTGGGCGCGGCGACCATGTACTATTTCGATCCGGCGCGCGGCCGTTACCGGCGGGCGTTGGTGAGGGATCGGATCGTGCACGCAAGCCACGTCGCGAGCCATGGAACAGAAGTCGTCAGCCATGACACCCGCAATCGCGCCATCGGGCTGGGCGCGCGGCTGCGTTCCTTCCTGAAGAGCGGGCAGCCCGACGATGCCGTGCTCGTGGAGCG
>CAZSKQ010000107.1:0-11352 GCA_964607425.1 uncultured Woeseiaceae bacterium | reverse complement strand
ATGAGAAGCGGTCACACCTGATTTTCGCCGGCGCCTCCAGGCGCCGACTGTTCGACAGCACACCGCACGGCAACTCGAGACACACGCCTGCGGCGTGCTTGCATGGTGGTCCAGGGCCCTTCGCGATCGCTGCCGCGGCCGTGCCCCTGTTCCTCGACGGTCCAAGTCTCATAGGCGAGGTCCCCTCAACCGCTTTTGCCGGCGGCACCTTTTCCTTCAACGTACCGTGCGAAATTGTCGAGGATCGCCTGCCAGCCTGCGCGCTGGAGCTCCGGACTGTTTTCCGTCTCCGCCTCGAACGTCTCCGTCACGCGCACGCCGCCGGGTACCTCGGCAAACTCGACCTTGACCGACCGGCCATCTGCCATTCTCGATTCGACGAGCGTCCGCGGCACGATGCGCGTGTACGTGCCCTCGAGGTCGAATCCCTCGCTGCCGTCCTTCGCCTCCATGCGCGACGTGTAGGTGCCGCCTTCCCGCAGGTCGACGGTGCTTCGGGTCGTGTGCCAGTCGTCCGAGGCGGCATTCCACTGCTCGATGTCCGCCGGTGTGTTCCACGCATCCCAGACGGTGTCCAGGTCGGACTTCACGAGTGTTTCTACGGTGATTTCCACGGGTCGTCTCCTTGGTCGATGCGGATACATACCCAATGATCGAACGTCCGGCTTCGGAATCGACAATAAAGCCTGTCTCCAAGCAGGATCGAAGTGTTGCCTGGCCCGATTCGCTACTTGTCTGCCTTGGCTGCGCGCTCGGCCAGCTCTTCGGGCGAAACGTCTTCGACGTGCGTGGCGATGTGCCAGCGGTGGCCGAACGGATCGACGATACTGCCGATGCGGTCGCCGTAAAACTGGTCCGCGACCGGCCGCTCGACCGTCGCGCCCGCTTTCTCGGCTTTCGCGACGACTGCGTCCACGTCCTTGACGTACATCATCAGGCTGACGGCGGCAGGCTCGCCGGGTTTCGGTCCCGTGAAACCATGGTCGGGATATTCGTCGGCGAGCATCACGATGCCTTCCCCGATCCTGATCTCGGCGTGGCCGATCTTGCCGCCGTCCTCGTGGCGCATCAGTTCGGTGGCGCCAAAGGCTTGCGTATAAAAGTCGATGGCTCGGGCGGCGTCCTTGACGATCAGGTAGGGGGTGACGGCCTCGTAGCCCTCAGGAATCGGTTTGACCATTGCAGTGTCCTCCACGGTGTATGAGACCAGTGTAGACGAGGCGGGGCAGCCTCGACCACGATGTCACCGGCGTTACGTCAACCTTGACGCCAAAGCGGAACTCCGGTGAACCACGGATGCGCGAAAAACAGGATCGCGAATACGACCAGCGTAATGACGATTCCCGGCGCTTCGCGCGAGAGTGCCGGCGGTTCCGGCTTGATCCACGCGCCGTCGCGCCGATTGATGGCGAGCATTTCGACTATTGCCCAGGCGCCGAGGCCACCGAACAGCAGCAATGAACGTTGATCGCCGTTCGCCAGCAGGTGGGCGGCAGACCAGGTGACGAGTCCCGTGAGCTGCGGATGTCGAATGTAGCGTTTCACCACGGACGGGCGCCGCGCGGCGCCGAACAGGTACACGGCTACGACCATCAGCACGATCGCTACCGAACGCCCCCAGGCCGGTGGCAAATACAGCAGATGCGGCTGGGTAGCGCGCCAGCCGAGGACGATCAGCGCCAGCGACGCGAGGATCGACAGCGCAAACAGTGCCTTGTACGGCTTCTCGCCGACGCGCGACGCCAGCTCGTGCCGCACGCCGGGCGCTGCCGCGGGCATGAGATGCAGGATTGACCACAGTGCGATTCCGGCGATCAGTATTAACACGTTTACCCCCTTGGCTGAATGCTGGCGGCCTCGAACGGCTGGCGGGTTGATGTTTCGTCCTTGACCAGGATACGGGCAGCGCCATGGTCGTTAATCATCCGCGGTTCGGCGTCTTCGAGGATCACAGCGCGCGGTGCCCGGCGTGGGGAGAGTAGCATCGCGCATGCGCGCTCCTACAGCACCGGGTCGGCTTGGTTCAGGCTGTGGAATCCCGCAGCACCGGCCGCGTCAGGCAAGTCGCGCCGCCTTCCGCTTTGCGCGTGATCTCGTCGCCGCGGTAGGTGGCCACCCGGCAGCCTGCATCGCGCAGGCGTTGCTCCGTAACGGGGTTGCCTTCCAGCAGCAGCACGTCGCGCGGAGCGAGGGCGAGCACGTTCGTTGCCTGGCCGTTCGTAAACTCGTCCTCGGGCGCCTCGACCAGCCGTATGCCCCTATCCTCGAGGTCCTGCATGAGCCGCACCGGCATCAACGGGGGGAACGCCACCGCGAGATCGTCGTCGATCATGCTGATCAGCGACATCAGGTGCAGGCAGGCGTCCGGTCCCTGGTAATAAGGCAGGTCATATGCCAGCACCGAAACCCCGATGCGCCCGAGAATCTCCCCGAGCTGCACGGCGCCTTCGCGATTGGTGCGGAACCCGACGCCCACCGCCAGCGTCTGCTCGTTGAGCCACAAGAGGTCCCCGCCCTCGGCGCGCGCCTCGCCGCCGAGACGGCCGAGCTCCGGTATGCCGACGTTGGCGAGAAGCCTCGCCATCGCGTCTTCCTCGCCTGCACGCAACTTCTTGCCCATGCGCAGGATGAGGCTGCCGTGATTCGTGACGAGCGCCGAATCGTGGGTGAAGATCGCATCCGCTAGGCCGGGCAGGGATTCGTCATGCCAGATCGGCTCGACGCCCGCTTGCTCCAGGATATCGACGAAGGCACGGTGCTCGGCGACCGCGCGCTCGAAGTCCGGCTGGCTGGCGTAGTGCCACTCCTCGGGGTCCGCCTCCGCGAACGAGCGGTCCGGCGCGCGCACGACCGCTCGCCGCAGCTTGCCGACCATGTTCTGGGCGCCGTACTCCATGCCGTCAGCCTTCGTTGCGTCCGCGCTCGTACTGCGGCAGCGAATCGCTGATTTCGTACCAGGATGCCTTGGAGCCGGTGTAGATATGGCATTGCGGCGCTATGCCGCTGTCGTCCTCGAGCGTCCCCATGAGCAGGGACGTGGAATCGGGCTCGTTCGAGTCCGTCGCCATCGGCGCGCCGCAGGTGCCGCAAAACCAGACGAGGTAGCGCTCCGTGATGTTGTACTTCCGCAGCTTGTCTTGGCCCGTCCAGCGCAGGTTCGCGGTCGGGACCTCGCACCATGGCGCAAAGGCCGAGCCGGTCAGGCGGCGGCACAGCGAGCAATGGCAGTAGCCGGTACTTCCCGGTTCGCCATCGAATTCGTAGCGGACAGCTCCGCAGTGGCAGTGGCCGGTTCCCATGTCAAACCTCCGATCGGTTCCTGCACCACGATAGTCCTTTTCCCATCTCCAAACATCCCCCGCTTCAGTCCCGGGATAGCACCTCGCGCAGCTCGCCAAAAAGGCGGATCAACTCCGGAAGCTGGTAGTTCGCGTTGAGGCCGCTGGGGTTCGGGAGTACCCACACGCCAGCCACGCCCAGCCGCTCCGGCTGCTCGCCGATGTTCGCGCCCCGCCGCCCGAACGCCGTCCGGTACGCGCCGATTCCCAGCACGGCGAGCCATCGCGGCGCGTAGCGCCGGACCTTGCGTTCCAGCGCATGACGGCCGCCCGCGAGCTCGTCGTTCGCGAGCTCGGCGGCGGTCGCGGTCGCCCGGGTAACGAGGTTGGTGATTCCACATCCGGCGTCGAGCAGCAGATGTTCTTCGGAAGGGTCGAGCAGGCGATCGGTAAAACCGGCGCCGTGCAGCGCGGGCCAGAAGCGGTTCCCCGGACGGGCGAAATGAAACCCGGTGGCGCCGGAGTACAGGCCGGGATTGATGCCGCAGAACAGCACGTCGAGTCCGGGAGCGATCACGTCCGGTACGGTGCGTCCGGCGGCCGCCTGCACCTCGCTCTTCGTGGGTTTTCGCATGCGGCCATGATAGCAACCGTGGGCAATCGCCTACTGACGGCCGGAACGCGTGTGTTATAAAGAAGCAGCCCTTACCCATCGACTCAGTAGCCACTGCGACGATAAGGGGACCAATGAACGCTAACGACCGCCTCGCCCGGGCGCGAAGCCGCTGCCGCAACTTTGCGATCTGCGTCGCCCTCGGTCTCATCGCCCTGGATACCGCCAATGCGGAGACCTTCGCCGAACAGCTGGCGGAGGGCGCGTTCGACGAGTTCCTGGACGAGGACAAGGGCCCCCAGAGACTCGCCGCCTGGAATACGTTCGTCGGCCGCCCTGACCTGAACGCCGCCCTCGCCGATATCCCGGGCGCCGCGACGGACTGCCCGACCGCAGGCAACGAGCTGTCCGATGGCACCGAGTGGATCCTGGCCCACGCGGCCGGTGCCAGGATCGTGATGTTCAACGAGAATCACTACGGCACCGAAGCGCGCGCCTTCGTCCGGGTGCTCCTCGACGACCTGCGCGGCATCGGTTTCACTCACATCGGTTTCGAGGCCTTCAGCCCGGAAGTCGAACGCGACGGCCGGCCGTACACGCCCGCGGAAGGAAGCTACACCGTGGAACCGATGTTTGCCGCGCTGGTTCGTGACGCGCAGGCACTCGGCTTCGAGGTCTTCGGCTACGAAGCGACGGTTCGGGCGCCGGACGACGCACCCATACCTGAGCGGGTTGCCGTGCGCGAGCAGGGGCAGGCGGACAATCTCGCGCGGCGCATCGATGCCGCCGGCAGTGAAGCAAGGTTTGTCGTCTATGCCGGGTGGTCGCATATCGCGGAGGAACCGACCCGGAGCTGGGAGGAACCACTGTCGTGGATGGCTGCGCGCCTGAAGACTGCCACCGGCATCGACCCGCTTACCGTCGACCTGACGGGCTGCGCGTACCCCGCGGCCGACCCTGGCGGTTGGCGCGGGCGCCTGTATCTCGCGGAGGACGGACGGCCCGCGGTGTACGGGCAGTTTTCAGGCGTCGTCGATGCCCAGGTGCGCCTCCCCGTCCCCACCGCGGACCACCCCGAAGCCGCCGGCTTTTTCCGCCGGTCCCTGGGCGACCCGGTTCCGGTACCTGCTTCACTGCGTCTCGACGACGCGCCCGTGCTGGTCCAGGCGTACCGGGCAAACCAGCAGGAAGGGGAGGTAGCCTACGATCGCATCCTGCTCCGTCCGGAGGAACAACTGCCACTCTATCTTCCGTCCGGGAGCTATCGCCTCGTCTCGCACCACGGCACCGGCGAGCTTGTGGGCAGCGCGGACGTTACCGTGGATTGAGGAGGCGCCTGAGTCGGCCTTCGGCGTGCTGAGAGAGACGCTCGAGCGGGCAAGGGAAGGGCGCTTCCCGACCCAGAGTTGCAAACGGCAAGCGTAATGAGAATAATTCGCGTTCTCATCAAGAACAACACAGGACCCCGCCAATGCAATCGCCCCGCCCCGGAGGCGCCCCCGCGCGCCGCTTACCGGCCTGCGCTTTCCTGCTGCCCCTGGCCTTCTTCGCCGCACCCTTGACCCACGCGCAGGAGAGCGAGGCCCCGCTCGCCGATGACGGCAACCCGATCGAGGAGGTCGTCGTCACCGGCCGCGCCCAGGAGTTCTACCGGGTCGACGACACGAGCTTCGCCACCAAGACGCCGACGCCGGTGCTGAACGTGCCGCAGTCCGTGCAGGTCCTCACCCGCCAGCTCATCGAGGACCAGGCCGCGCGCGATACCACGGACCTCTACCGCTCGATCTCCGGCATGACCTTCTTCTCCTATTCGGGGGTGACCTTCCGCGGTTTCCGCCAGGACGAGATCCGCTATGACGGCGTGCGCGGCGACCCGTTCGCCGGCTTCGCCGTGCCGCAGCTCTTTACGATCCAGCGCGTCGAGGTGCTGAAGGGCGTCGCCGGCATGCTCTACGGCGGCGGCGAGCCCGGCGGCATCATCAACTACGTGACCAAGAAACCGGAGTTCGGCGAGGGCCGCGGGCTGATCGAGATCACCGGCGGCGATCGCAGCCTGCGCGGCATCGCGGCCGAGATGACGGGGCCGCTCTCCTTTGGTGACGGCGACCAGTTCGCGTACCGGCTCGGTGCCCTGTACGAAGAGGAAGACTCGTTCCGCAACAACGCCGGCCGCGAAAGCACTATCCTCGACACCGGCCTGAGCTGGCGCCTGTCGGATGACACCGAGATCACGGGGCAGGTTCACTACTATGACGTCGAGCTGCCCGGCAACAGGCTGCGCGGCGTGCCCGCCGACGACCAGGGCAACTTCCTCACCAGCATCCACTGGAACACCAACGAGCCCACCGACTTCCTCGCGATGGATGCGCTCATCGGCCTGCTGAACGTCAAGCACCGCTTAACGGACGATCTCAGCGCCAACGTAACGCTGCGTTATGTCGACAACGAGGAGTCGCAGGAATATCACGAATCCCGCGGACCCGCGGCACCCGGTTCGACGCTCTACCTCCGCGAGTTCCGCGACCAGGAACGCCGCAACGAAGAGTTGAGCCTGGTAGCCGATTTCATCCTCGAAAGCGACATCGGGGGCGCCGAGCACACGATCCTGTTCGGCGCGGAAGCTTATCGGCAGGACGGTGCGTTCCAGGCGCAGACCGCCCGCCAGCTCAACCCGCTAGACCCGGGTGCGAGCCTGGGCCCCGTGCCGCCGCTCGACCTGCTGAACCCGGAGTACGGCCACTCGGGCATCGACTTCTTCCGTGACGGGTTCGAGCCGCTGCGGCGCTCCGGGAGCGAGGCGCGCCGTTACGGCGCTTACGTGCAGGACCAAGTGCGGCTCACCGACCATTGGCAGCTCATCGGTGGCGCCCGCTTCGACTCCTTCGATGACGAGGACCCGCTCTCGGGGCTAAGTACTTCCGACGAAGCGCTCAGCCTGCGCGGCGGCGTCATCTTCAAGCCGGTCGAATCCGTCTCGACGTACCTGAGCTACGGCGAAGGCTTCCTGCCGCAGGGTGTGCTCGACCCCGCCGACGGCGGGCCGTTCGATCCGCAGGAGGCGCGGCAGGTCGAACTGGGCATCAAGGCCGAGCTATTCGGCGGCCGCATCTTCGGCGGCCTCGCCGTGTACGAGATCGTCAAGGACGGCGTGCTGGTCGCAAATCCCGACCCGAACGCCGGCACCGGCGGCATCCCGAACCTGCTGCAGATCGGCGAAGTCACCTCGAAGGGCTTCGAGCTCGACTTCGTCGGCGACTTCACCGAGCTGTGGACCTTCCAGGCCAACTACGCGTACAACGACGCGCGCATCACCGGCGGCGGCGCCGGCAACGTGGGCTTCTCCGTCGGCGACCGGTTCGCCAACGCGCCGCGGCACGAGCTCGGTTTCTGGACGCGCCACGAGATCCCGTTCCTGAATTCCGCCATCGCGGGCGGTATCGAGTACGTGTCCGAGCGCGTCAGCATCGACGGGCAGCGGGTCCAGCCGTATACCGTCGCCGACCTGTCGTGGATTACCCATTTCGATCCGTGGAAGTTCCAGGTTAACGTGCGCAACCTGTTCGACGAGGTGTATGCCGCGTCCGGGTTCATCGAGCGCACGGGGCACTTCCCCGGCGAGCCGCGCTCGCTGGTGGTGCAGCTGTCGCGCAGCTTCTGAGCCCTGCGCGGAGATTGCGATGGCGCGCAAGCGCGTGGGCAACCGCTTCTGGTTCGTGCTGCATTCATGGCTCGGGCTGAAGCTCTCGCTCTTCATGAGCTTCGTGCTCGTGACGGGGACGCTCGCGGTGTTCTCGAGCGAGATGGACTGGGCGACGCACGCGTCGATGCGGGTCGACCCGCAGCCCGTAGCGGCGCGTGCATCCTGGGGCGAGATGTATGCCGCGGCGCGCGCCGCCTATCCCGACTGGAGCATCTACAACCTGACGGAGCCGATCGATCCGTGGTTCGCGGCGCAGGCGTTCGGGCAGACGCCGGAAGGGCGCACCCGGCTCATCGACATCGATCCGTACACGGCCGAGGTGCGCGGCGACCGGCATTGGCTGTCGTTCCACCGGTTTTTCCGCAACACGCACCGGCACCTCATGCTGCCGACGAAGTACGGCGTGCCGATCGTGTCGGCGCTGTCGTTCGTGCTGCTGGCTTCGCTGATCACGGGGATCCTCGTGTACAAGAAGTTCTGGCGCGGCTTCTTCCAGGTGCCGCGGCGGGGTAATGCGCGGCGGCTGAACGGCGACCTGCACCGGCTGTGCGGAGCGTGGTCGTTGTGGTTCATCCCTGTCATCGCGGTCACCGGGCTTTTCTATCTTGCCGAGAGCCTCGGCTGGCGGGCGCCGCCGTTCGGGCACATCCCGGACATCCCGGTCGCGGAGGCGGCGCTCGATGCCGGCGCCATCGATGCGATGGCAGCCGAAGCAAGGCGCGTGCTGCCGGGCCTTAGAATCGCGCGCGTGCTGCCACCGCGGGAGCCGGGCGATCCCCTCGTGTTCCAGGGTTACACGGATTCAACCTGGCTCGTGCGTCCGCGCGCGAGCTACGTGGCCTTCGATCCGGTCACCGCCGAGCCCATCGCGAGCCATCGCTCCGGGGACGCCGGCCTGCATCAGCGGATCTCGGAGATGGCCGATCCCCTGCACTTCGGCTATTTCGGCGGCCTGCCGACCAAAATTGCCTGGTTCCTGTTCGGCGCGGCGCTGTCGGCGCTGTCGATCACCGGCACGATCATCTATGGCAAGCGGACAGTGCGGTCGCTGCAGCGCCGGGACCTGAACGAGCGGGCGGCGCGGCAAAACGCCGGTGGCGGCAAGGGCTGGGCGGGCCATGCGCTTGACGGCATGGGAACCTGGAAATGGACGGGCGTTGCCGCGGTGATCACCGTGCTGGTGTTGTTGCCGGGGACGGCAATGCAATGAGGGTGCGGTTGGGGTGGGAGGCAGGCGATCGGCGAGGGGCGCAGGTTTGGTCGCCCGCGTGGCGGGCTCCTACAAGGGAGGGGGTATGAGGGCGGCCAGGCGATCGGCGAGGGGGGCGAGCTCGGGTTTGTGCTGCCGTAACTCTTCTAGCGTCAGGCCTTGCAGCTCGTAGGGCAGGATCAGCCAGTCCGACGTTTCGTGGATGTAGTAGTCCGGGACGCGCACCGTGCGGGCTGTCGGCCGGTACCACACCGTGGCAATGCGGATGTCGTGCGGCAGGTTGCGGCGCGTTTTTTTCGCCAGGCGGTCGATGACGGCTTGTGCGCTCGAGCCGGTGCTGTACACGTCGTCCACGATCAGCAGCGAATTTTCCTCGCACACCTTGTCGACCAGGTAGTCGAGCCCGTAAACCCGGATCGATTCCGCCTTGTCGACCATCTCACGGTATCCCGGCCGGCCGGTGTAGGAGGTGCGCACCGCGATGTGGTCGGTTGGGATGCCGAGGATCTCCAGGCCTTCCTGCACGGCGATGCCGACAGCGCTGCCGCCGCGCCACAACCCGACCAGGAAGTCGGGCCGGAACCCGGAATCGCGGACCGCCACGGCCAGCCGGAAAGAGTCCAGCAGCAGGTCGTCGGCCGCGACGAATGTTTTGTTCATTTACCCTCTTCGGGATCGCAGGATGTGCGGTAGTATGTGCGCCCATTATAACGAACGGCGCCGCGGCGAGGCGCGCCACGGGACCAGCTCGCTGCATGGACAAACGAATACTGACCGCGAGGGAACTGCTGGAAGATTCCTTTCGTCTCGGCGTCCGCATTCTCGAAAGCGGATTCCGGCCAACCCTGATCATCGCGATCTGGCGGGGCGGCACGCCGGTTGGGATGGCCGTGCAGGAAATCCTGTCCTATTGCGGCGTCGCAGCCGATCACATCGCGATTCGCACCTCGTCTTACACCGGCATCGAGAAACGGGGCGCGGTCGCCGTGCACGGACTCAACTACATCATTGACAAGGTGTGCTTCGACGATCGCCTCCTGCTCGTGGATGACGTGTTCGATACGGGTAATACGATTGCGGCCGTGGTCGCGGAACTGAAGCGGCGCGCGCGGGGCAACACGCCGCGGGATATCCGGATCGCGGTGCCCTGGTACAAACCGTCGCGCAACGAGACCGATCTCGTTCCCGATTACTACCTGCGGGAAACCGCGGAGTGGCTCGTGTTTCCGCACGAGCTCGATTCGCTTACCGACGACGAGCTGAAAGCGCACCGGCCGGCACTGCACGAGATCATCCACGGCGGGTGAGGGCGTGCAGGCGCGGTGCGCGTTGCCTGAATTGGCTTTGTGCCGGTCGCCCGCATGGCGGGCTCCTATGGGTGCGGAGCCGCGTTTGCCGGCGGAGTCGCCCGCATGGCGGGCTCCTACGGGTGCGGAGCCGGGTTTACCGGCGGAAGTCGCCCACATGGCGGGCTCCTACAAGCGGCCCCTGTAGGAGCCCGCCATGCGGGCGACCGGACCTGCGGTAGCCGGAACCCCGGGGTTTACCAGCGGAAGCGCCAGCCGGCCATGAGGTCGCCGCCCATGCGCCGGCGGCGGTAGCGGCGCATGCGGGCGTGCAATGCATCGCGCTTGTCTTTCAGCCATTCCTCGCGGCCGACCTGCGGATCTTCGCCCTTATCCGCGCGCTTGCGTTCCTCGTTGGAACGGAAGATGCAGAACTCCTCGTAGTGGTCGATCTCGTTCTTGAGCTCCCGCAGGATGAGCTCGACATAGATCGCGTCGTCGAGGAAGCCGATGCCGGGGATATGGTCCGGGATGAGGTCTTCCGGGTTCGTGAAATAGACGAGGGCGCCGCGGATGCGCGCGCGTTCCTCCTCGTTCAGGCGCCATTCCTCGTCCCGCACCATGTTGATGACGGTCTCGAGCTTGAACAGGCGGCTGGAGATGAAATCGGGGGGCTCGGTCTTGCGCGCCTCGTCGATCATCTTCTGGGCCGCGTTCTCGATCTCGGTGGCGTCCGTTCCATCTTCCATCGCCATCTTGGCGCGGTCGACGATTTCCTGAAAATGTTCGAGATCTTCGTCGGTGAGGGTAAAGGTGATGTCGAGCGACATGGGCAAGTCCTTAATAATCTTGTTTTTCCAAACCAACCCCATTTTATACGCTACGGCGGGAATGGGCTATTGCGAATAAGCTCAGCCGCTGTTGTAGGGATCGAATCCGCCGCCGGCGTCCTTTTTCGGGGTGCCGGGCTGCGGCTCGGTTTTCAGCACCTTGCGCAGCACCTGGGTACTGACGAGCGACAGCTCCTCGCCCGACGCCGGCTTCAGCTTGCCGGCCGCTCCGGGCCGGACTTCGTTGCCGAGCGCCGCCTGCACGTCGTCCTCGCTGACGATTTCGAACATGCCCGTCGCGGTGTTGCGCGCCAGCACGCCCTCGAAGCGGCCGGTAGCCACCTGCTCGATGGCGCTGCGCCCCGCCGCATCGCCGGATTTCAGGATCTGCTGCAGCTCGGCGGTGGAGACGAGCTGGAGCTCCGCTTCCTCGAT
>CAZSKQ010000106.1:0-11424 GCA_964607425.1 uncultured Woeseiaceae bacterium | reverse complement strand
CCAGCCGCCTGAAAACGCCCCGGTAGCTCAGCAGGATAGAGCACCAGATTCCTAATCTGGGGGTCCCATGTTCGAATCATGGTCGGGGCGCCATTTTCCGGGGGTCCTGCCCGGGAACATGAGCGCGGCGGCCCTCCCCGATACGCACGCCCGGAATTCCCGATGCTCACGCGGAATTTCGACCCCCACCAACTACTTGCGAGCGATGCCTCAAGTATCTCGCGGTGCCGCCGATACAGGCAGTGGGCGGTAACGACGCATGCCCGGGCGTGGGGACAGGAGAGCAGGATGCTGGTGGTTTTGGGCTACGTGATCGTCATCGGGTCGGTCTTCGGCGGCTATGCGGCAGCCGGCGGTCACCTTGGCGCCATGTTTCAGCCGCTGGAGCTGCTCATGATCGGCGGCGCTGCCGTCGGCGCTTTCATCGTCGCGAGTCCGATGAAAACACTGAGGGCGACCGGCAGGGTGCTGCCCGACCTCTTCAAAGGCTCGAAGTATACGAAAGGCCTGTACATGGAGTTGATGGCACTGCTGTACGAGCTGCTCAATAAGATTCGCAGGGATGGGCTGTTGGCAATCGAGGGTGATATCGAGGCGCCGCAAGAGAGTGCGTTGTTCAACAAGTATCCGAAAGTGATGAAAGAGCATCACCTGCTTGAATTCATCGTCGATTACCTGAGGTTGATGGCGAGCGGAAAGTCCAACGCGCACGAAGTCGAGTCGCTCATGGACAGCGAGATCGATACACACCATCACGAAGGCGAAATACCTGCCCGCGCGTTGCAGCGCACGGCCGACAGCTTGCCCGCGTTTGGCATCGTCGCTGCTGTCATGGGAGTCGTGCATACGATGGAATCGGTAGGCCTGCCGCCGTCCGAGCTTGGTGTGCTGATCGCCCATGCGCTGGTCGGAACGTTCCTCGGCATCCTGCTGGCCTACGGTTTTGTCGGCCCCCTGGTCGGCGTGATCGAACAAAAGCTGCATGAGTCGACGAAAGCGCTGGAGTGTGTCAAGGCGACGCTGCTGGCCAGCCTTAACGACTGCGTGCCGGCCGTGGCGGTCGAATTTGGCCGCAAGGTGCTTTACTCGTCAGACAGGCCGGGCTTCTCGGAACTCGAAACGCACGTCAAGAGTGCCTCGAAAGCAGTGGCCGCGGAGGAATGACGTTTCGATGGCCGCTGACAAGCCCCAGCCCGTAATCATCAAGCGGGCCAGGAAGAAGCGAGGCCATGACAATCACGGGGGATCGTGGAAGATAGCCTATGCCGACTTCGTGACCGCGATGATGGCATTCTTCCTGTTGATGTGGCTTATCGGCTCGACGTCGCAAGGCGATCTCGAAGGGATCGCAGAATATTTCCGTACGCCCTTGAGGGTCGCGCTGCAGGGAGGATCCGGGTCCGGCGACAGCTCAAGCGTTATTCCGGGCGGCGGCGAGGATTTGACGCGGTCCACGGGGCAGGTGCAGAAAAGCGATGTACCGCACCATGTGCAGACAATAAACCTGATGAAGGCACGGGATGCGTTGAAGGAAGAAGAGCTCAAGGGACTCGAAGACCTGAAAAAGAAGGTCGAAAAAACCATCCTGGACGATCCGAAGCTGGCTCCCTATCGTGACCAGATCAAGCTGCGGCTGACGCCGGAAGGATTGCAGATCCTGATCGTCGACGACCTGAGACGGGCGATGTTCGATACGGGGGGCGCCGTGCTCAAGCAGCATACCGCGGATATTCTCCACACCATTGGCGGCCTTTTGAACGGCGTCGACAACGCTATTTCCCTTGCGGGGCACACCGATGCAGCGCCTTATGCGCTGGGGGAGCGCGGCTATTCGAACTGGGAGCTTTCGGCCGACCGGGCCAACGCCGCGCGCCGCGCGCTGGTCGCGGGCGGCATGGACGATTCCAAGATGCTCAGGGTTGTCGGTCTCTCGTCGTCTCTTCCGCTCGATGCCGAGAATCCCCTGAGCCCCATCAATCGGCGTATCAATCTCATAGTGCTGAACGATGAAACGGAACGGGCGATCCGCGGTGAAGTGCGGTTCTCGACCGTTGACGAGCTGCAACAGGGGAAAGACACGGAAGAACCGGCTACGGACCGCTGACCCCGACCCGCCACTGCGACTGAAACATAACCGCGCCGATACCGACGCCGTCACCCGCCGGCCGTAGCATGCATCGCTCCTTCATCCGGGGAGAATGCCATGCTCATCCGACGTGTCCTGCTGTCCCTCATTCCACTGGCGCTCGCGGCCGCCTGCGCGCCGCCTGGGGGAAAGGTCGAAATACTCAACGTCTCGTACGATCCGACGCGTGAAATGTATCGTGAGTTCAACGAGCAGTTCACGGAACACTGGCGCGAGCAGACCGGTAAAGAGGTTGTCGTGCAGATGTCGCACGGCGGTTCCGGCAGCCAGGCGCGCTCGGTGATCGACGGGTTGGATGCCGACGTGGTGACCCTGGCCCTGGCCTGGGACGTCGATGCGATCCGGCAGCACGGCCGCCGACTGAACGCCGATTGGCAGTCGCGCCTGCCGCACAACAGCGCGCCCTATACGTCGACCATCGTATTTCTTGTTCGCACCGGCAACCCGAAGAACATTCGCGACTGGCCCGACCTGGTGAAAGACGGGATCGAGGTCATAACGCCCAATCCGAAAACCTCCGGCGGGGCGCGCTGGAACTATCTTGCCGCCTGGGGTTATGCCCTGGATCGCGAGCTGGGCGGGCTGGTGCGCCTCGACTCGGCATCGGATACGGAGATTGCCGCCGCCGGGGAAAAGGCCGCGCAGTTCGTCGGCGAGCTTTACCGTCACGTGCCGGTGCTGGACCAGGGCGCACGCGGGTCGACGAACACCTTCGTGCAACGCGGGCTGGGTGACGTCCTGCTGGCCTGGGAGAACGAGGCATTGCTGTCCCTGGAGGAGATGGGGGAGGGCGAGCTGGAGATCGTGGTGCCGTCGATCAGCATCCTGGCCGAGCCGACGGTGGCGGTGGTCGATACGGTGGTCGACCGCAAGGGTACGCGCGCCGTGGCGCAAGCCTATCTCGAGTACCTGTACTCGCCCGCCGGCCAGGACATCGTCGCCCGGCACTATTACCGGCCTCGTGACGAGCAGGTCCGCGCGCGCTATGCCGGCCAGTACCAGGAAGTGAACCTGTTCACGATCGATGACGTGTTCGGCGGCTGGAAAGCCGCGCAGGAAGAGCACTTCAACGACGGCGGCATGTTCGACCGGATCTACCTGCAACAAGGACCCCGGTCGTGAACGCGCGCCTGGCGCAAGTGCTCGCCCTCGCGACCGCGGTGTTGTCCTCCAGCCCGGCGCCGGCACAGGATGCCGCCGGCGTGGCGGCGGGTCCCGGCGGTTTCGCGCTGCGTTCGGGAGACGGCGAATGGGAGCTGCGGCTGCGCGGGCTCGTGCATTTCGACGGCCGCTGGTTCTCCGGCGGCTCCGCCCCCGATGAGAACAACGAATGGCTCCTGCGCCGGGTGCGCCCGACGCTGGAAGGGACGCTGGGGCGCATTGCGTTCCAGGTGACGCCGGATTTCGCGGGCGGCGACGCGCAGTTGATCGATGCGTGGGTGGAAACCGGGCTTGGCGGCGGCGTGTCCCTCCGCGCCGGCAAATTCAAGCCGCCGGTGGGCCTGGAGCGCCTGCAGTCGTCCGGCAGCCTGCGGCTGGTGGAGCGATCCTACGTGTCGGAGCTGTTGCCGAACCGTGATCTCGGCGTCGCGTTGTCCGGCGAATACGCGCGCTTGCAATGGGCCGCCGGGCTGTTCAACGGCGTGGACGACGGCCGCTCCGGTGATGATGACACCGACGGCAACCAGGAAATTGCGCTGCGGCTGTTTTCCGAACCGTTCGGCTCCGGCACGGAATCCGTTTTTGGCGTCGGCATCGGCGCGACCTACGGCAGCACGGAGGGCACCAGCGGCATGCCGCTCCTCTCCGGATACCGGTCGCCCGGCCAGAACACGGTGTTCGCCTATCGCAGCGGAAGCGAGGGCGTCTTCGCCGACGGCGAACGCCTGCGGCTGTCGCCGCAGTTCTACTGGTACAGGGGATCGCTCGGGCTCATGGGCGAATGGGCGCGGGTCCGCCAGGATGTGCGCCGGACCACGGGGGCATTCGATCGCACCGCCACGCTGGAGCACGAAGCCTGGCAGGTTACCGGGGAGTGGTTCATTACCGGTGATCAAGCGGGCTTTCGCGATCCGGAAACTCCCGGCGCCGTGCAACTGGTCGCCCGGGTAAGTCGCCTGGCAATCGACACAGGCGCGTTTACCGGCGGGGCAGCGTCGTTCGCCGACCCCGCCGCGGCCGTGCGCGCCGCCAGGACCTGGGGAGCGGGCGTCAACTGGCGGCCCCTCGCCGGGTTGAAGGCTGCTTTCGTCTACCAGCACACGTGGTTCGAGGGCGGCGCACCGGGCGGCGACCGGTCCGACGAGAAGGCGGTATTCGTCCCCTGCAGCAGGTGTTCTGAGCCGGCAAAAATGTCACTTCCCGGTAACCGCTCCGAGACCGACGCGGTCACCGCCACGCCCTAGCATGACCCTTCAGCCACACGGCGGACAAGATCATGTCGATAGCACTGGAGCAGATCTCGAAATATTACGCCGGCACGGCCGCGGTCAGCGATGTCACGGCCGATATCGCGCAAGGGGAGTTCTTCGTGCTGCTCGGGCCCTCCGGGAGCGGCAAGAGCACTTTGCTGCGCGCCATTGCCGGTTTGACGACCATCGATCACGGGCGCATCGTGCTGCATGGCCGCGACGTGTCGAACGTCAGGGCGAAAGAGCGCGAGGTCGGCTTCGTCTTCCAGAACTACGCGCTGTTCCGGCACATGACGATTGCCGACAATATCGAATTCGCGTTGCGGGCCCGGCGGGTACCGGCACGGGAGCGGCGCCGGCGCCGCGCCGAGCTGCTGGCGCTCGTATCGCTCGAAGGCCTGGACGATCGCCTGCCGGCGGAATTGTCCGGCGGCCAGCAGCAGCGCGTGGCGGTCGCTCGTGCCCTCGCGCACGAGCCTCGTGTGCTGCTCCTCGACGAACCCTTCGGTGCCCTGGACGCCCGTATCCGCGGCGACCTGCGGCGGGCGATTCGCGGGATCCAGCGTGCCGTCGGCATCACGACGATCCTCGTGACGCACGACCAGGAAGAGGCGTTCACGATGGCCGACCGCATCGGCGTCATGGACCGGGGAAGATTGCAGGAAGTGGGCGAGCCGCGGGCGCTCTATGCCGAACCGAAAACGCGCTTCGCCGCGACTTTCCTCGGCGCCGCCAACCTGTTGCTCGGCCAGCGCGAACGCGGCGGAGTGCGGATCGGGGCTGCTGTTTTCCGCCCGCGCCGCCGCCTGGCCGCGGCAAGCGCCGGGGGGATGGAGGCCACGGTCGTGATTCGCCCGGAGGACATCACGCTTGCGCCCGACGCCGAGCGGTGCACCCGGCATTCGATCGGTGCTGCGACGGTGACCGGACTGGAGTTCGCCGGCCCCGTAGAACGCATTCGCATGCAGGTCGCGTCAAACGAAAACCTGCAGAGCGCGCTCGTGCCGGATGCGCCCGAATTCGCCATCGAGGCGTCGCGCAGCGCCTGCGACTCGGAAACGTTCCCGCTGGCCGTGGGCCAGGTGGTGGCGCTGGGCGCGAAGCGTGTCCACGTCCTGTCGAGCCGTATCAACCGGCTGCGGCTGATCGCGGGCTCCGCATCCGCGGCAGTGCGGCTGGAGTCGTCCGCCCTGGTGCGCGACCTGGCGGCTCGGATGCACATCGCTCCGTCCGTGCACGTTGCGGAAGCGGACGGCGGCACGCGTCCGTTGACCGGGCTGGCGGTAGTCAACCGGGAAGGCGGACAGGGACTCGCGGAAGCGGCCGGCCTGCTGCGGGCCGGGGCGTCCCAGGTCCTCACGATCGGCGCCGGCGAGCGCCCGATCCAGCGCCTGCTGATCTATACGCAGCCCTCGCGCTCCGCACGGGACAGCGCATTGAGCACTGCCGGCACCCTGCTGCGCCACATGAGCGTGAGCGCGGCGCTGCTGGTGCGGGCCGACGAACGGTTCATGTACGGGCGGCGATACCGGTATTTGCTGGATATACGCGAGAGTGCGCTGCGCGTGCACGGGGTCGACGTTCGCACCGAATCCTTTCGCGGCAATATCGTCAACGAGCTGGCGTCCCGGCTGCAGCCCTCCGTGCCGACGCTGCTGCTGGTGGGCGTGACCTCCGTCGCGGGCAGCAGCGTGCTCATCGAGGGGCTCGGGCGACTGGTGGCGCGGGAAGGCTGCGCCGGTATCCTGCTGACGTCGGCAGGGGGCTTGCCGGACGAGCGATCCGTCTGGCCTGAGTTTCGCAGGCAGGCGATCGTGCGCGGGGGGCCAGCCGTCCGCGAGACCGGGGCTGTCGCCCGCATGGCGGGCCCCTACCGGGCGGGATTCGATGGCGCCAGGGTCTCGGGCGATTGAGGGGCGACCCGCCAACCGCCATGGCCGGGCGAGCGACATGGGTGCAGCCGAGCGTGCTGCCGGGCCTGGGCCTGACCATCGGTATCACCGGTACCTTCCTCGGCCTGATCGTGCTGATTCCCATCGCAGCGCTGGTGTTCAAGGCAGGCAGCCTGCCGCTCTCCGAGCTGTGGCGGGTCGCCACCGAACCCCGCGCGCTGGCCAGCTACCGGCTGAGCTTCGGTGCCTCGCTGCTCGCGGCCGGCCTGAACGCGATTTTCGGGCTCGTCATTGCGTGGTCGCTGGTGCGTTACCGATTCCCCGGACGCCGCCTCGTCGACGCGATCATCGATCTGCCGTTCGCCCTGCCGACGGCGGTGTCCGGCATTGCACTCGCTACCGTGTTCGGGCCGAAGGGATGGGTCGGACAGTGGCTCGCCTCGCTCGGTATCCAGGTTGCCTACACCTGGGCCGGCGTCGTGGTCGCGCTGACCCTCGTCGGCTTACCGTTCGTGGTGCGCTCGGTGCAGCCGGCCCTGGAGGAGGTCGATGCGAGGCTGGAAGAAGCCGCCGAGTCGCTGGGCGCCGGGCGCTGGATGGTGTTCCGCAACGTTATAATGCCGACGATTGCGCCGGCGCTGGCCACCGGGTTCACGCTGGCGCTGGCCCGGGCGATCGGTGAATACGGTTCGGTGATCTTCATTGCCGGTAACATTCCGCTCCAGACCGAGATCACGCCGCTCCTGATCGTCATCAAGCTGGAACAGTTCGATTATTTCGGTGCCGCCGCCCTGGGGCTCGTCATGTTGTGCGTGTCCTTTCTCATGCTGCTTGCGATCAATGCCTTGAACGGCTGGCGAGTCCGGCGCCGCGCGGGTCGTCGTCGATGAGGCTCGCGATACGGGTGATGCTGATCGGTGTTTCGTTGGCGTTCCTTACGCTGATACTGATCGTTCCGGTCGCATCGATTCTCGCTTACGCCTTCGCCAATGGCTTTGACGCGTACAAGGCCGCGTTGCTGACGCCGGATGCAATCGCCGCGATCAGGCTGACCCTGATGACGGCGGCGATCGCCGTGCCCCTCAATACCGTCTTCGGCGTCGCCGCTGCCTGGGCCATCGCCAAGTTCGAATTTCGGGGCAAGGCGTTCCTCGTGACCTTGATCGACCTGCCGTTCTCGGTGTCGCCGGTCATAGCAGGGCTCCTGTTCATCCTGCTGTTCGGTGCCCAGGGCTGGTTCGGTCCGTGGCTGGACGCGCGCGGTATCTCGATCGTGTTCGCATTTCCGGGAATCGTGCTGGCGACCATGCTGGTGACGTTTCCCTACGTGGCGCGCGAGCTGATACCCGTCATGCACATGCAGGGCCGCGACGCGGAGGAGGCAGCCGTCAGCCTGGGGGCCAACGGCTGGACGACGTTTTTCCGGGTTACCCTGCCCGGCGTCCGCTGGGCGCTGCTGTACGGCATCATTCTCTGCAATGCCCGGGCCATGGGCGAATTCGGCGCGGTCGCGGTGGTCTCCGGTCACATCCGCGGGCAGACGACGACCATGCCGCTACAGGTCGAGATTCTCTACAACGAGTACGATCTCACCGGCGCGTTTGCCGTCGCGTCGCTGCTGATGTTGCTGGCCTTGGTGACGCTCCTGGTCAAGGCAGGGATCGAAACCGTTGCCTCGCGCCGGCGCGTACCGGCGGGAGCTGCCTGAAACACCATGAGAGTGCATGCGCCCGGGCTCGCCGGCCGCCTCGCGCTCGCGACGGCGCTGCTCGTCACCCTGGCGGTGGCGGCCGTGTCCATTGCCGGCTTACGGCTGCTGCGGAGCCTGGCCGAGGCCGAAGGCATGGCGCGGGTGGAGCTGGCCGTATCGGCAGCCCGCGAGGGGCTGCGCCAGGGCACCGACGATCTCCTGACCGCCGCCCAGGTGCTGGCGGAGCGGCCGACGCTGCGGCGGCTGCTGGAAGGCGATAATGGCGAGGCCCTGGCGCCGTACCTCGCCCGCTATTGCGAGGGCGCGGCACTGGACGCCTGCGCGGTGGCCCGGGACGGCGAGCTGGTCGCCGGAACCGGGCTCGATGCCGGCTGGGAACCGCTGCTCGCGGCCGCGGGCGAGCAGGGCGAACGGTTTCTGGCGACGGGCGCCGTGCCGGGCGTCAGCGTTGCGGGCGCCCAGTCGCGGGTGACCGGGCACGACGATGTCACGGTGCTCGCCGCCCGCCGCCTGGATGAAAAATTCGCCGGGCGCCTGAGCGAGCGGGCGGGTCTCGACATACGCATCGTCGATTACGCCTCCTACGCGGCGGATACCGGCGCGCTCACGGTCCTTAACTCGGACGCGCTCGCCCGGGGCGAAACCGTTGCCGCGCGCGTCGATGCCATCGATGCCTATGCCGCCAGCCTGCCGATCGCCGCGTCGACGGGCGAAACCGTCGCGCTGCTGCAGGCCGTGCTGCCGGCCGCGAGTGTCCTGCGGCCGCTGGAAAAAGTGGGGCGGCGGATGCTGACTATCGCGATCGTCATTGCCTTCCTGGCGACAACCGGCGGTATTCTCATCGGCAGGCACTGGATCGGCGGCGTGCAGCGCCTGACCTCGGCGGCGCGGCGCCTGGGCTCGGGCGACCTCTCGGCATCCATTCCGGCGGCAGGCGGCAAGGAGCTCGGCGTGCTCGCCGATACCATGGAGGAAATGCGCCGGAACCTGGTCGAGCTGACCGGCGAGCTGCGGCGGCGCGAGGCAGAAGCCCAAGCCGTCCTCGGCGGCATCGTGGAGGGCGTGTACACCGTTGACGAAGCGCGCCGGGTCCGCTTCATTAACAACCAGGCGGAGCGCCTGCTCGGCACCTCCGCGGCCGACGCGGCCGGCCGGTTCTGCGGTGACCTGCTGAAGCCGGCGCGGGATGAGCAGGGGCGGCGGCCCTGCGAGCACGCCTGCCCGATCCTCGCGGCACGGCAAAGCGGCGCGGCCGACGCCGTGGAGCAGATCGAACCGGTTCCGGGATCGCGTCGCCGCGTGGTCATCGCGAGCGCCCGCGCCGCTGCCGGCGACACCATGCAGGTTCAGGTTTTGCGCGACGAAACGGAGCTGGAAGCCGTCCGCCGCACGAGGGACACCGTCCTGGCCAACATCTCGCACGAATTCCGCACCCCGCTGGCCGCGCAGCTGGCCTCGATCGAGCTGCTGCGGGACGGGCTCGGGAGCATGGACGCGGACTCGCAACGCCAGCTGGTGTTCTCGCTGGAGCGCGGCGTGCAGCGCCTCACGTGGCTGATCGACAATCTCCTCGAAAGTGTGCGTATCGAGTCGGGCCAGCTCGCCATCCGCCGCCAGGACGTGGAGTTTGGCGACGTGATCGATGCCGCCCGGGACCTGGTCGGGCCGCTGCTGGAGCAGCGGGGGCAGCAGCTCGAGGTGTGCCTGCCGCCGGCGCTGCCGGTACTCTGCGGCGACGAGCAGCGGCTTACCCAGGTGGTCGTCAACCTGCTGGCCAACGCCAGCAAGTTCGCGCCGCCGGGCAGCGCGATCCGCATCGAGGCGCAAGCCCTCGGCGCCGATGCCATCGGGTTCTGGGTGGACGACCAGGGCCCGGGCCCGAAGGATGCGGACGATAGCGCCCTCTTCGAGCAGTTCACGCGATCCGGCGGCGAAGACCCGGAAGAAAGCGGCCTGGGGCTCGGTCTTTACATCGTACGCTCGATCGTCGAACGGCACGGCGGCCGGGTCTCTCTCCGCCGCGGGCCCGTGTCGGGGACCCGCGCCCTGGTGGAATTGCCGCTGGGTGGTCCCTCATGAAAATCCTGCTGGTCGACGACGATCCGGACCTGCTCGCGGTCACCGGTTTCGCGCTGCGCCAGTCGGGTTTCCTGGTCGTGCAGGCGAACAACGGGCTGGCAGCGCTGGAGGCATTCGAGGCGGAGCAGCCGGATCTCGCCGTGCTCGATATCAACATGCCGAAAATGAACGGCTTCGAGCTGGCGCAGAGGCTGCGCGAACGGAGCCGCATTCCGTTGCTGATGCTGACGGTGCGCCACGAAGACCAGGATGTCGTACGAGCCCTCGAGCTCGGCGCCGACGATTACCTTGCGAAGCCGTTCAGCCCGAAGGTCCTCGTCGCGCGGATACGGGCATTGCTGCGCCGGGTCGGGATCGAGGGGCAGGGCGGTGCGAAGTTCGGGCCGCTGACGCTGCACCCGGAGGAGTTGATGCTGGAGGGGCTGCCGCAGGGGCCGGTCAGCCTGACGCGGCTGGAAGCCCGCTTCCTGCAGCTCCTGATCGCGAACGGCGGCCGCACGGTGCCTACCGAACGCATCCTTTCCTACGTCTGGGGCAACCGTGCCGGTGGCAACCGGCAGCTTTTGAAACAGCTCGTCCACCGACTGCGCCAGAAAGTGGAAGCCGACCCGAAGGACCCCCGCATCGTTCGCACCGTCCCAAACGCCGGCTACCTGATCGACACCTCCCTCCTCACGTAGGAGCCCGCCATGCGGGCGACCAAAAATGAGCCCTCTTACCCATTTCCGGATCTTCGTTCCCCTCGGCCGCGCCAACCAAAATAGCCCCTTCCCGGCGCGGTTTTACCCCTGTCCTCCGGCTGCTTTGTAAGCTTTCAACAGCGTGGCAAAAATTGCCGCTGCCCGCCCGTCCCCTGTCGCCGATCGCCAACACTTGAATGGCATGACGGCGCCCCGATATTGGTTACTGAGGCCGACAGGGGCCGGGTTTATTGCAATGAATCGACGGGTTCGTGGTCGAACCCGGGTGAGAATACGAGCGAGGCGCCGCACTCGACGATTTTCAGGAATGGCACAAAGGTTGCACCTGAAGAAATGACATCGAATTGACTTGCCGTTGGAAGGTTGTCGTCACGACATTCCTATCCCCCGCCTTTCAACGGTTGCTTGGAGCCCGGTTTGTACCGGGCTCTTTTTTTTGTGCGCCCGGCAGGGCGCACCGACTTGGAGGTGAAAGTCCTCTACA
>CAZSKQ010000105.1:0-11615 GCA_964607425.1 uncultured Woeseiaceae bacterium | reverse complement strand
GGGGTGCGAGATCTTTCTTGAACGCGGCGCGCCAGCGTTTCGGCCACCAGCGCGGTTGCGGGGGCAACCCTCCCGGGTACACGCAGGGGCCCAGTTCGTGCAGCGCCCGCGCATACACGCGCCGCTTGAAGTAGATCACCTCGTTCACGGGCCGCCAGAAATCCACCCAGCGCCAGCGGTCGAACTCGGGATCCGGGCAACAATCGAAGCGCACCCGCTCGTCCGGTACGAGCAGCTTCAGCATGAACCAGCGCTGCTTCTGCCCGATGCAGAGCGGCGTCGCGCCCTGGCGGATATAGCGACGCGGCAGCCGGTAGTGCAGCCAGTCGCGGGTGGCGCCGAGCAGCTCGACGTCGCCAGGCGTGAGGCCGAGCTCCTCGTGCAGTTCCCGGTACATGGCCTGCTCAGGCGTTTCGCCAACCCGCATCCCGCCCTGCGGAAACTGCCAGCCCTTGCTGCCGATGCGTCCCGCAAGCAGCAATTTGCCGCCGGCATTCGCAAGAATGATGCCGACATTGGCGCGGAAGCCGTCCTCGTCTATGTGGTCGCTGCTCATCGTCCTGCGTTGTTCTGGTTCCTGTGTCCTCCCGGTCTGCGGGTATCATACCGGGCCTGTTCGCCCGGGCGTGGCCCGGGCGTCATCCCGCGCGGCGCTCGGCGCCCGGACAGGAGTCGCTAATCCTCATGCTGCGGCAACCCGTGCTGTTCTTTGCCGGCCTTGTGGTGCTCTCGCTCGCAACCGTGGGCCTTGCCCTTGCCTGGGGCAGCGCCACACCGGGCCCGGGCGCGATGTGGCAGGCCCTCACCGGGTCAGCGCCGGAGAACATCCGGGAGCTCGTCTGGGAACTGCGCCTGCCGCGGGCGCTGACGGCATTCGGCGTAGGCGGCCTGCTGGCCGTGGCCGGCGTGCTGATGCAGGTGCTGCTGCGGAATCCGCTGGCGGACCCTTATATTCTCGGCACGTCCGGCGGCGCTGCCGTCGCGGCGCTGCTTGCCATGATGTTCGGCTGGGGTACCGGGCTCGTGAACCTCTCGGCTTTCGGCGGCGCCCTCGGTGCTACGGTGCTGGTGTTCTCGGTCGCCCAGGGCACCGGGAGCTGGACCCCGGCGCGCCTGCTCCTTACCGGGGTCGTGCTGGCCGCCGGCTTCAGCGCGGCCACCACCCTCCTGCTCGCGGTCGCGCCCGAGCAGAACCTGCGCGGCATGCTGTTCTGGCTGATGGGCGACCTGAGCTTCGCCTATTCGCCGCTGGGCATACTCCTGCTGCTGGCCGTCCTCGGAATCGGCGGAGTGCTGGGGGCGCGGCACCTGAACGTGCTCGCGCGGGGCGATTTGCAGGCGGCGATCGTAGGGCTGCCCGTTGCAGGCTTTCGCCTCGCGATCTTTGCGGCAACCTCGCTCGCGGTTGCGGTCTCGGTCACCACCGTCGGCGTCATCGGCTTCATCGGTCTCGTCGTGCCCCACCTGGTGCGCCTGGTCGCGGGCAGCGATCATCGTATCGTCCTGCCGGGCTCGGCTCTCGCCGGCGGGAGCCTGCTCGTAATCGCCGATACGCTCGCGCGCACGGTTGCCGCGCCCCGCCAGCTCCCCGTGGGCGCCCTCACGGCAGCGCTCGGTGTACCGTTTTTCCTGTTCCTGATGAGGCGCGGCCGCGTGCACGGCGGCAACCTGTAGCATCGTTCTCGCGCACCGGCCGCGGCGCCGGCCGGACGGGGCTTACGGCTCGGTACCGACCACCGCGCGATCACGGCCCAGGGATTTCGCGCGGTACAGCGCAACGTCCGCCCGCGCAAGCAGGCTCTCGCCAAGGTTCTTGAGATCTGTATCCGCGCTGCCCGGCGCCACGCTCGCGATACCGATGGAGGCGGTGACCTGGACCGCGCCGCCGCCCTCACTGAAGCTCACCGGCGCTTCACGCACGGCGAGCCGCACGCGCTCGGCGAGGCGCAGCGCGGCCTGCGTATCCGTGTGCGGCAGCAGGATCACGAATTCCTCGCCGCCGTAGCGTGCGGCCACGTCGCTGGCCCGCACCTGCGCTTCGATGCGCTGCGCGAGCTCGCGCAGGACATCATCCCCCGCGGCGTGGCCCCAGGTGTCGTTGATGCGTTTGAAGTGGTCGAGATCCAGCATCAGGCAAGCCAGCGTCTCGGAGTCGCGCCGCGCGCGTGCCAGTTCCTCCACGAGGCGCACCTGCAGGTAGCGCCTGTTGTGCCAGCCGGTAAGGACATCGGTGAAGCCGCTTCGCAGGAGCCGGGCACGGTTTACGGCATTCTCCAGGGCGAACGACGCGATCGCGCCCAGGTGCGAGAAGAAATCGGTCGCGTGCTCGCCCGTGAACCGGCCGGCATCCGCGCTGCCGAAGTTGATGCTGCCGAGCAGCACCTCTTTGTGCCTGAGGGGCAGCAGGGCAATACTCCCGAGCCGCGGCGCCGCGGGGAACAGCAGCTCGTGATCTGCCTTGCTGTATGGCCCAAGCCACGGCTTGCGCAACGCGACGTACTGCGGCGCCCGCCCCGAGAGCGATTCGACGAACTGCAGCCCGGGCAGGTCGGACGGCCTCGTGCCCGCCGCGAGCAGCAGGTGGCGCAGGTCGTGATCCGGGTCCCGCAGCACCACCGTGACCTGCTCCAGCCTGTAGCTTTGCTCGAGGCCCGAGAGCATTTGCCGGAACAGCGCAGGCAGGTCCGCGGCCTGCAGGAGCGCCAGCTCCCGCTGCTGCGACAACTTCAGTATCCCGGTGTTGCGGGCAACTTCTTCAGTAAGCTGCGCGAGCTGCCGCCGCATGCGCGTGACTTCCCAGGTGAGGTCTTCTTCACGGGTAACCATCTCGATGTCCGGCAGCATTCCAGGCTTGTCTTCGCTTTTATCAGAAAGCGGCCGCGGCGTCGCGGCGGCAGGTCGCTGTTTCGCTCCCGTCACCGGCAACGTTGCCGCCGCTACGACGGCGGAGGCCCCCGGGCCTACCGTCCCAGCGGCAATCGTGCGACCATTCGCAGCACTTCCAGCCACACCGAACAGCAAGGGACAGACGATGAAAACACGCGCCGCCGTAGCCTGGGCCGCAGGCCAACCTCTCGAAATCGAAACCATCGACATCGACGGGCCCAGGGACGGCGAAGTACTGCTGCGCAACGTCGCCACGGGCGTATGTCATACCGATGCGTTCACCTTGTCGGGCGACGATCCCGAGGGACTGTTCCCCGCGATCCTCGGCCACGAAGGCGGCGCCGTCGTCGAGGAGATCGGCGCCGGCGTCACCAGCGTCAAGGTCGGCGATCACGTCATCCCGCTCTACACGCCCGAATGCGGGCAGTGCAAATTCTGCACCTCCGGCAAGACCAACCTTTGCCAGGCCATCCGCGTCACCCAGGGCAAGGGCCTGATGCCCGACGGCACGTCCCGCTTCTCGAAAAACGGCGAGCGCATTTTCCATTACATGGGCACGTCTACCTTCAGCGAATACACAGTGCTGCCCGAAATCGCGGTCGCCAAAGTCAGCGACAAGGCGCCGCTCGAGAAGGTCTGCCTGCTTGGCTGCGGCATCACCACCGGCATCGGCGCGGTTCTCAACACCGCCAAGGTCGAGCCCGGCGCCACGGTGGCGGTATTCGGGCTCGGCGGGGTCGGCTTGAGCGCCATCCAGGGCGCGCTGATGGCGAAGGCATCACGCATCATCGCGATCGATATAAACCCGGACAAGTTCGAGCTGGCCAGGCAGATGGGCGCAACCGATACGGTGAACCCGAAGGATCACGCCGTACCGATCCAGGAAGTCATCGTCGAGATGACGGACGGCGGAGTCGACTACTCGTTCGAGTGCGTCGGTAACGTCAACCTGATGCGCGCGGCACTCGAGTGCTGCCACAAGGGCTGGGGCGAGTCGATCATCGTCGGGGTCGCCGGCGCCGGCCAGGAAATCTGCACGCGCCCGTTCCAGCTCGTCACCGGCCGGGTCTGGCGCGGCACCGCGTTCGGCGGCTGCAAGGGCCGCTCGCAGCTGCCCGGCATGGTCGACCAGTACATGAACGGCGAAATCAAGGTCGACGAGTTCATCACGCACACCATGCCGCTGGAGGACATCAACAAGGCTTTCGACCTGATGCACGAGGGCAAAAGCATCCGGTCGGTGGTGCATTTCTGACCGGAGACCGCGTGAACGAACCGCGCCTGGACCGCCTTCCCGAGGTGCTGCCCGCCGACCCGATGCCCCTGGCGTCGGCGTGGCTGGACGAGGCAACGGCCAGGGCGGCGCAGCGGAACCCCAACGCCATGATGCTTGCGACGGTCGGCGCCAGCGGGCAGCCGTCGGCACGCATGGTGCTGTGCAAGGCATTCGTCGCGGACCCGGGATACCTCGTGTTCTACACCAACTACCGCTCGCGCAAAAGCCGCGAGCTCGCGGAGCACCGGCAGGTTGCCGCCGTGTTTCACTGGGACGATCTCGGCCGCCAGCTACGCGTCGAGGGCCTCGCCGTGCACTCGCCCGAGGCGGAAAGCGATGCCTACTTCGCGACCCGCTCCTGGGGCAGCCGGCTGGGCGCCTGGGGCAGCGACCAGAGCGCACCCATCGCCTCCCGGGAAGCGTTGGTCGCGCAGGTGCGGGCGCGCGCCGCGGAGCTGGGACTCGAGCTCGGCGGCGACACCGAAACACTCGCGGCGGCACCGCCCCCGATTCCGCGCCCCCCGCACTGGGGCGGCATCCGGATCTGGGCATCGGCGGTCGAGCTGTGGGTCGAGGGCGCGGACCGAATCCACGATCGCGCCGCCTGGCAGCGCACCCTCGCGCCGCTGGACGCGCATTCCTTTACCGCCACGCCCTGGACCGCCACGCGCCTGCAACCCTGATGAACTCCCCGCTCGAAGAAAAGAGGATTTGCTGCCCCTACTGCGGCGAGACGTTGACCATCGTTTTGGACCTGTCCGCCGGCAGCCAGTCCTACGTCGAGGATTGCCAGGTGTGCTGCCAGCCGATGCAAATCAGCTTCGCGGCCGGGAACGGCGCGCTGGAAGATCTCCAGGTGGAGCGTGCAGGCTAGATTTTCGCGCTCCGGAATCGCTCCCGCCTTGCTGCTGCCGCTCCTGCTGACGGCGACCGGCGCCCCGGCCCAGGTCGTTCTGTCCGAGGGCACGAACCTGGCGATCGACGTCTCGCCGGCCACCGGCAGGCTCGCGATGGACCTTCTCGGCAGCATCTGGGTGCTGGAAGCGGAAGGCGGTGCCGCGGAGGTGGTCAGCGACAACCTGCAACGGGCACGTCGGCCACAATGGTCACCGGACGGGCAGCGCCTGGTCTACCAGACGACGTCTGCCTTCGGCAGCCGCATGTGGCTGCTCGACCTCGCGGAGGGCAAGTCCTCCCCGCTCGGTGACGGCCGCCACTACGATCAGCAACCTGCCTGGCACCCGGATGGCGCGCGCGTCGTGTTCTCGTCCGATCGGCGCGGTACCGGCTTCGATCTCTGGGAGCTTGAAGTCGCCACCGGCGATGCCCGGCGCCTTACCCGCGGCGACGGCGATGAAACGGAGCCTGCCTGGTCGCCGGACGGTAGTGATCTTGCCTGGATCAGTCGCCGCGACGGGCAGTGGCGCCTGGTGCTGCGCCGCCGCGGCAAGCCGGCGGTCGATCTCGTGGTTTCGGACACGCCGCTGGCGGCACCGTCCTGGCGGCCGGACGGCACGCTGCTCACCTTCCTGCGCCGCGAGGGCGACGAGTACCGCCTCGACATGGTGATCCTGTCCGATCCACCGGTAGTACGCCCGCTGGCAACGAAGCAGGACTTCTTCCTCTCGCCGGCGAGCTGGCTGGACCGCGAGCGCCTGTATTACGCCGCCGACGGCGTGATCCGGAAGCGCAGCATCAATGCCTTCAAGGCGGAGGAAGTTCCCTTCCGCGCCGATGCCGGCCTGCTGGCACCGCGAGCGGCGGCAAAAGCGCCGCGAGAGCTTCCGATCAGCGACGCACCCGGGCACCGGCTGGTGATCCGGGCCGGGCGCCTGTTCGACGGCATGCGTGCCGGCTACCGGGAGGGCCTGGACATCCTGGTCGAGGGCGCGCGCATTTCGGCGGTCGAAACGCGGCGGGACTGGGAGAATGCAACGGTGCTCGATCTCGGCGACGTCGTCGTGCTGCCCGGCTTCATCGACGTGTACTCCGCCTTGCCGGCATCGAACCAGGCAGCGGCCGGCCTGCGGTTGCTGAGCTTCGGCGTGACGACCGTGGTCGCCGCCGAGGCGGACCGCTGGTTCGACGCGGTGCTCTGGGAAAGCGAAGAGACCCCGGGACCGCGCCTGTTACGGGCGGCGCCCGCCAGCCTGGCGCCGGCAAGCGACAGCGAACCGCTGCCGGCACTCGTCACCCTGCCGGCCGCCGCAGGCGCGGGCGGCGGCGACGGTGCGCTGGTGCGGGGCTGGCGCGAGCTCGGCGTGCCGGTGCTATCGGAATCCTGGAGCAGCGGCTTTCTTCTTGGCGCTGACTTGTTCCTCGGCGCGGACACGTTCCCCGCCTCGCCGGGGGGTATCCAGTACCAGGACGTGCGCGTGGCACTCGGCGCCGGGCCGGGCGCGATGGTGTCCGGACTGGCGGATGCCGGCACACCGGGACTGTCCGCGCTGTTCGAGGTGCGCCAGGCGCAAGGACTGCGACAACCGGCGTCCCTTCCGCACCGCTACACCGCACTGCCGCGGTTCGGCGACGGGACATCGAACGTGGCTGTCGGCAGCAAGCCAAACGGACTACCGGCGGGGCTTGCAACGCACGCGGAACTGCGCGCCCTTGCAGCCGCCGGCCTGACGGGCGACCAGCTGTTGTGGGCCGCCGGCCGCAACGGCGCCCGGGCGCTCGGGCTCGCCAACCAGCTCGGGCGCATCGCTCCGGGCGCCCTGGCCGACCTGGTGGTGATCGC
This sequence comes from uncultured Woeseiaceae bacterium, assembly GCA_964607425.1. GTDB lineage: Bacteria > Pseudomonadota > Gammaproteobacteria > Steroidobacterales > Woeseiaceae > IDS-8. The sequence continues at coordinate 4,713 of CAZSKQ010000105.1, read as the reverse complement.
GGGCGATCCGAGGGCGCGGGCCGCGGACACCGTCCACGTGGTCGCGGTGGTCCGCAACGGCCGCTTCTACAGCGTCGGCGGCCTGCTGGACCGGCTGAATGTCGAATAACCTTACAAAGCTCGCAGATTCGCCCCGGGTCGCACTTTGGCGACAAATGGGTGCGCGGCGGGCACATCCGTGCTCACGATTAAGCGAGCCACCTCAATAACTTGCATTTCAGCCCAAAAACGTCACACTGGCGCCCCGAAGCAGCAACTGTCGGATTCTTTTACAAATTAGAGTAAAAGTCTCTACCCGATTTACCAGGTGTCAAAGTAAAGCGCTGTAACCACTGGGAAAAACGGGGACTGGCACGGGACTTGCTTTTATGCTCTTGCCCAAGCGAAGCGTAACTGGAAACGGTGAACTGATTCGATACACACAGGATTTAGACGCCAGAAGAACAAGAATCACAAAAACAAAAAGATCCAGATCCACATAACAATAACAATATGTCTGTATCTGGTTACCGCATCCAGTTACCTCTTTTAAAAATAAAAAGAGTCATTAACCCCGCCGCTCGCGCCGCGGGGTTTTTTATTGGGATCCGTTCGTCGCGAAGGAAACGGGGGATAGTGCGCGCTAGAATCGGGGACCAGAAGAGGATCGGGGGGAGCCTGTCGTGAAACGAGTTTTGCTTCTTGCGTGGCTGCCGGCACTGCTGCTTGCCGCCTGCGCAACCACAACCGGCCGCGATTTCCACGAGCGGGATCTCGTCGCGCTGCAGGAATCGATGGAGCGCGGAGAGTTCACGTCGCGCGAACTGGTCGAGTACTACCTGGCGCGAATCGAGGCTATCGACCGGGCCGGCCCGGAGCTGCATGCCATCATCGAGGTCAATCCGGACGCGCTCGCCATCGCCGACGCGCTCGACCGGGAGCGGCGTACTTCCGGAAGCCGCGGTCCCCTGCACGGTATCCCGGTGGTGCTGAAGGCCAACATCGACACGGGCGACGGGATGACCACCACGGCGGGTTCGCTCGCGCTCGCCGGCCACCGTGCGCCGGACGACGCCTTCCTGGTTGCGCGCCTGCGCGAGGCCGGAGCGATCATCCTCGCCAAGGCCAACCTGAGTGAATGGGCGAACTTCCGCTCGACGCACTCCTCGAGCGGCTGGAGCAGCATCGGCGGCCAGACGAAAAATCCCTACGATCCGCGGCGCAATCCCTGCGGCTCATCCAGCGGCTCCGCCGTCGCGGTCTCCGCGAACCTCACGATGCTCGCCATCGGCACGGAAACGGACGGCTCGATTGTGTGCCCGTCCGCGATCAACGGCATCGTCGGCATCAAACCCACCCTCGGGCTTGTCAGCCGCGACGGCATCATCCCGATCGCCCACAGCCAGGATACGGCCGGCCCGATGGCACGCACCGTCAGCGGCGCGGCGCTGCTGCTGGAGGCGATTGCGGCAAAGGATCCTTCAGATCCCGCGGCGTCGGGCCGCGATGACGCGGTGCCAAACTACTCGGCGGCGCTGGACGAAGACGCCCTGCGCGGCAAGCGCATTGGCGTGCTGCGGACTTTCTACGGCGCCGATTCCGACGCCCGCATCAACAAGATCTTCGACCAAAGCGTCGAGCTGTTGCGGGCAAATGGCGCCGAAATCGTCGATCCCGTCGAAATCGACACTGGAGGCATGGGAGATGCCGAGTACGAGGTGCTGCTGTACGAGTTCAAGGCCGACCTGAACGCCTATCTCGCTGCATCGAACGCACCGATAGCTTCGCTTGCGGAGATCATCGCCTTCAACGAGGCCCACGCCGCGACCGTAATGCCGTTCTTCGGCCAGGAGATCATGGAGCAGGCACAGGCCAAGGGGCCGCTCACCGATACCGCGTATCTCGAGGCGCTGGAGACGAGCAAGCGCATTGCACGCGCTGCAATCGACCAGGCGCTGGAGGACCACGACCTCGACGCACTCGTCGCGCCGACCAACGGACCCGCCTGGCTGACCGACCATATCCTGAGCGATCATTTCAGCGTCAGCAGTTCCTCGCTGGCGGCCATCTCCGGCTATGCGGCCGTGACCGTGCCCGCGGGTGATATCGCCGGGCTGCCGATCGGTGTTTCTTTCATAGGCGCACCGTTCAGCGAAGAGACGCTGATCGGGATTGCCTACGACTTCGAACAGGCGAGCCAGGTACGCCGCCCGCCGCTCGCGGGCGCGCCCTGAGCGACTCCCTTCCGCGTGTTCAAAGCGCTGCGCATTGCGATCCTGCTGCTGATACTCGCGACGGTATCCTTGAGTACCTGGCTGACCCAGGCACGCAGCACCGACTGGAACAACAGCCTCTGGGCCCGGGTGTACCCCGTCAATGCGGACGGCTCCGCGGCAACGCAGCGCTATATCGACGCCCTGCAGCTCGGCGATTTCGCCGGCATCGAGACTTTCATTGCGCGCGAGGCCAGGCGATTCGGACGCGGGCCGGAACAGCCGCTGCGCATGGAACTCGGCCCCCAGGTTGCCGAGCAGCCGCCGGCATTGCCCGCGTCCGGCGGTTACCCGCGAATCATGTGGTGGAGCTTGAGGATGCGGCTTTGGGCCGGCCGCGTAACCGCCGACCGGATCGCACCGGACATCAGGCTTTTCGTACGCTTTCACCAGCCGCAAGACGGCCTGGTGCTCGAGAATTCGGTCGGGATACAGAAAGGCATGATGGGAGTGGTGAACGCCTTCGCCGGCCGCCATTACGCATCGATGAACAATGTCATCATCGCGCACGAGCTGCTGCACACGCTCGGCGCCACCGACAAGTACGACCCGGCCACCGGACTGCCCGCGTTCCCGGACGGGTACGCGGAGCCCGCGCGCGAGCCGCTGCACCCGCAACGCTATGCCGAAATCATGGGTGGGCGCATCCCGCTGTCGGAAATCGATGCAATGGTTCCACGGAGCCTGCGCGATACCGTGATCGGCGATGCCACCGCGAGGGAGATCCGGCTGCTGCAGTGATCCGGCTTGGGGTCCACCCGTGACCCGCGAGGCGAAGGCCCGGCCCGCGATTATTCCCGACCTGATAGGCTCGGCGCATGGATAGAGCAGACAGTGCCGCCCTTGCCTGCCGGGGCCTGGACGTGGCGGTGCCCGGGAGACGACTGGTCGACGGGCTCGACCTCGTGCTCGAGGCGGGCGACTTTCTCGCGGTGCTGGGGCAAAACGGCGCGGGCAAAACCCTGACCCTGCTGACGCTCGCCGGCCTGCGCGCGCCGCAATCGGGGCAGGTGCTGCTGCGCGGCCGGCCGCTCACCGCATACAAGCGATCCCGGGTCGCCCGGGAGCTCGCGCTGCTGCCGCAATCCGTCGACGACGCGTTCCCGGCCACCGTACTGGAGACCGTGCTGGTCGGGCGGCATCCGCACGTCGGGCCGCTCGGCTGGGAGACGGCCCGCGACCGTCACACCGCGCGCGCCGCGCTCGATCGCGTCGGTCTCGTGCCGTTCGCCGATCGCGACATCGCGACCCTTTCGGGGGGAGAACGCCGTCGCGCCGCCATTGCACAGGTGCTGACGCAGGATCCGGATGTGTACCTGCTGGACGAGCCGACCAACCAACTCGACCCCCAGCACCAGCTCGAGGTGCTGCGGCTGTTTGCCGACAAGGCGCGTGCCGGTATGACGGTGGTCGCCACCCTGCACGACATCAACCTCGCCGTGCGCTTCGCAGAGCGCTGCCTGCTGCTCTACGGCGACGGCCGCTGGGCGCTCGGGCCGACGGCATCGGTGCTGACGGAAAGCCGCTTGAGCGAGCTGTACGCCGTACCGATGGAAACGCTGCCGTGGCGCGACCGCGCGCTGTTCATCCCCGGCGAACCGGGCGCCTCGTAAGAGCCCGGTCCCTGCGCGCTGACGGGCCCGGTCAGTGGACGAAGCCTTGCAGCCGCCCCAGCAGCTCACCGTGCAAGGCATCGGTTGATGCCGCCAGCACCGAGCGTGTCCCGAGCCCTACCGGCCGGCCGTTCAGGTCGGTGAAAACACCACCGGCTTCCTGCACGATCACCGCTAACGCGGCTATGTCGAGTATCCCGACGTCGGATTCGACCACGGCATCGATCTTGCCGGCAGCGAGCAGGTGGTAATGATAAAAATCACCATAGCCGCGGATACGGTCGACCGAAGCGACGATTTCGCCGAAGCGCGGCCAGCCGCTACCGGCCGCGAGCGATTTCAGGTTGCCGGTGGACAACGCGGCACGCTCGAGGTCGGTGACATCGCTGACCTGCAACCGCTCGCCGTTGAGCCACGCGCCCTCCCCGGCTTCCGCCCAGGCGAGTTCCTCGAACAGCGCCCCGCTCGATACACCGAGCACCGGCACGCCGCCACGCATCAGCGCGATCTGCGTAGAGAAAAAAGGATAGCCGCGAACAAAGCTCTTGGTTCCATCGATCGGATCGACGAGCCAGAGAGCCTCCGCGTCCACGCGCGTTTGTCCGCTTTCCTCGCCGTGAAAGCCATGCTCCGGGAATCGTTCGAGGAGAATCCTGCGGATGGCCTCCTCGCATTCGATGTCGGCGCGCGTTACCGGCGTACGGTCCGCCTTGGTGCGTACCTCGAGGTTGCCGCGGTAGTAACGTCGGCTGATCGCGGCGGCAGCTCGCGCGGCCTCGCGCGCGCATTCCAGTTCCGGAGACATGGGCGGCACTATGGCGGCACAACGGCAGCAAGACAAGTGCCGC
>CAZSKQ010000104.1:0-11616 GCA_964607425.1 uncultured Woeseiaceae bacterium | reverse complement strand
CGACCTGTCGCGGCAGGCCCTGTTCCAGGTCATGTTCGTGATGCAGAACACACCGGCGTCGAGCACCAGGATGTTCGGCCTGACGGTGCGGCCGGTAGATCTCAAGGACGTGATTACGAAGTTTGACCTGACGCTGAGCATGTTTCAGCTGGATGGGCATCTTGCCGGCTGGATCGAGTACGCGGTCGATTTGTACGACGCGGCAACGATCGATCGGCTCGTGGGCCACTATCTGCACCTGCTGCAGCAGGTCGCAAGCCACCCGCAGGCACCGCTCAGCGAGCTGAGCCTGTTGAGCGAAGCCGAGCGCTACCAGCTCCTCACAGAGTGGAACCGAACGCAGCAGTCGTATCCGGACGATCGCTGCGTACATGATGTGTTCACACAGCAGGTGCAACTCTCGTCGGACCTCGTAGCGGTGATTTGCGAAGACGAACAGTTGTCCTACGCGGAGCTGGATCGACGCAGCAATCGGCTGGCTCACTACCTGCGCCACCTGGGCGTAGGTCCAGAATGCGTCGTCGGTCTGTACCTGGAGCGTTCGGCCGACACGGTCGTGGCGCTGCTCGCAATCCTGAAGGCGGGCGGTGCCTACCTGCCGCTGGATCCGGCTTATCCCATGCAGCGGCTGGCGTTCATGTTGCGACAGGCACGCGCTCGGGTCGTATTGACCCGGCAGCGGTGGATCCATCTATTCGAGACCGCGCCAGTAGTCGCTACGCTCGAGGGGGCCACCGACTTCCCGGATACAGCGGTCTCGCCGGCGCCCCGAATGCATCCACAGCACCTGGCATACATCTTATATACGTCCGGCTCGACGGGAGAACCGAAAGGTGTGGCTGTCCAGCATGGCGCGATCCTGCGGCTGGTGAAGAATGCGGAGTACGTGAGCCTGGACGACCGCCCCTGCATCCTGGGGGCCGCACCGGTGACTTTCGATGCTGCGACCTTCGAGATCTGGGGTGCGCTGCTCAATGGCGGCCAGCTCGTGATCCTCAAAGATGCGCTGCCGACCGTGCAGTCGATCCGGCACTGGGTGAGCCGCTGTGGCATCGATACCGCCTGGTTGACTGCCGCTTTGTTCAACAGCATTGTCGATCGCTCAGTCGATGCGCTGCAGGGCATTCGTCAGCTGCTCGTCGGCGGCGAGGCGCTCTCGGTGGCGCACGTGCGCCGGGCATGTCGCGAGCTTCCCGGGCAAAAGCTCATCAACGGCTACGGCCCTACAGAGTGCGTAACGTTCTCCTGCACTTACGCCATTCCCGACCGTATCAGCGACTGCGCCGTCTCGGTTCCCATCGGTCGGCCCATTACGGCAACCCAGGTGTACGTCCTCGACGCGGCACTGGAGCCAACGCCCGTGGGAGTCACCGGTGAGCTGTACGTGGCCGGCGCGGGGGTAGCACGGGGATATCAAGGCAACGGGGCAAAAACGGCGGAGCGGTTCATTGCCAATCCGTTCGGACCGCCCGGAAGCCGCATGTATCGCACGGGAGATCGAGTGAGATACCGGGCAGACCGGAACCTGGAGTATCTCGGACGCGCGGACCAGCAGGTGAAGATCCGCGGCTTTCGCATCGAGCCTGCGGAGATCGAAGCGGCGTTGCTCGCACATTCCGATTTACAGCGTGCCGTTGTGACTGCGAGGCAGGATAGAGGCGAGAAGCGCCTGATCGCATACGTCGTTGCCGCGCCTGGCGCGGCGGTTCCGCATCCAGGCGACCTGCGCAGCTTCCTGAAACGCAGCCTTCCCGAGCACATGGTACCTGCCATCTTCGTCCCGATCGCGGACCTGCCGCTCATGGAGAACGGCAAGGTCGATCGCGAGCGGCTTCCGGAGCCCGATTTGTCGGCGAGTAAAGTCGGGCAGCACGTCGCGCCGCGCACTCCGATCGAGCAACTGCTGGCGCAGATCTGGGCCGATGTGCTCGGGCTGGAGCGCGTAGGTGCAATGGACAATTTTTTCGAGCTCGGCGGCAACTCGCTGACGGCCATGCAAGTCGTCGACAGTGCGGCGTGCGCAGGGCTGCCGCTTGCAGCCACCGACCTGTTCGAGCGCCAGACCATCGCCGAGCTCGCGAACGGGCTGCCGCAGTTACCTCTTCGCTCGCAGCAGGAGCAGGAAGAAGCGGCCGAGGGGCCTGTGCCCCTGACGCCGATCCAGCGTATGTTCGCGCGGCTCTGGCCGGAGCACCTGGATCGGTTCACGATCGAAGCCGCTTTCGAGGCGAAGGAGCCCCTGGTTGCTGCCTTGCTCGCCGACGCGGTGGCGCACGTGGCGGCGCACCACGATGCTCTTGCGACCCGGTTCACGGTTGACCGGGTTCTGACGCAATGGGCGGTAGCTCGCGAGCGGCTGCACTACGACAAGTGCTTCGCGGTCGCCGACCTTTCAAACGTGGCGGAGGCGGAGGAGGCGGCCGCCTTTCGCGACGTCGGTACGGCCGCGCGCCGCAAAATCACTGCTGCCGAGCCGCCGCTTCTGCATGCTGTGCTGATCGAGCGCGGCGCAGGGCGTGCCCAGCAGTTCCTGCTAGTCGCGCATCACCTGGTATGCGATCCATGGTCCATGCAGATATTGATCGAGGACATTCAAACCGCCTACTCGCAGCTGAAGGCAGGGCGGCAACCCGTACTCCCTCGCGCGGCGACGTCGTTCAGGGCGTGGGCTCAGCGTATCGAGAACTATGCATGCTCTGCCAAGCTGCAGGCGGATCTGGAGACGTGGCGAACGCCACGCTGGCAAGATTGTGGTCGGATCCCTGTCGATTATGCTGAGGCGCAATATTCGCTCGGCTCCGACGAGACCCTGAGCCGGACACTTGTCGGAACTGAGGCCGAATGGCTGCTTGCCGGCATGCCGCGCACGCAGCGCGCGCAGTCGAGTGAAGCGTATGTCGCGGCTCTTGCGGCGACACTGCTCGAGTGGAGCGGAAAACCCGCCGTGGCGATCGATCTGTTTTCCGCCGGCCGATCGAGCTGCTTTGCGGGACTGAACGTCGGCCGCACAGTCGGCTGGTTCTCGACACCGCTGCCCGTAATGCTGGAGGCTCGCGGCCGCAGCGACGCGAGCGGGTTACTGCAGCAAGTCAAACAGCGTCTGCGTACGCTTCCCGCGGACGGGTTGGCGTACGGCATCGGCAAGTGGGTGCTGGACGATGCCGCGCTGGCGCCGTTGCCGGAGATATGCCTGAACAACTGGGGCGGACAGGGCCAAAGGGGTCCGCTCCTGGGACCGACCCCCCACGTCTTCGATCCCGAAGACGGCGCGCCCCGGGATTTCCGGCGAAATCACCTCATAGATCTCGTGATTACGGCGGGCGGCGGCACGCTCGGCATGCATTGGATCTACAGCCGTAGCTTGCATTGCCGCGAGACGATTTCCGCCCTGGCGGAGGGGTTCACCGAGCAACTCCGCAGCCTGTCGGCGACCTGATACTCGGACTGCAGCCTGCCTATTGCAGTCGCAAGATCCTGGCTGGTTGCATGCGCGCGGCGCGCCGCGCTTGTCCGGCGACCGTAATCCATGCGATCAGCAGCGTGATGAGCAGGCTCAGAACGAACGGCAGCAGCGATGTGTCCGTGCGTTCGAGGAACATGCTCAGGTACGCTTCGGCCGCGTAGTAGGCGAACGGCCACGCGAGCAGGTTGGCCACAACGATGGGCTTGGAGAAATCGGCCAACAGCATCTGGAAAATGCGCAGCGGGCTCGCCCCCAAAGTCTTGCGCACCCCGATCTCGCGCAATCGCTCCGTCGTGACATAGATTGCCATCGCAAACAGTCCCATCAGCGAGATAATGAACGCGAACGCCGCTAGGCCTGCCGCCACGGCGCCAACGGCCGAGAACGTCGCATAGGCCTGTGCGAAAAGCTCGTCCACGAAACGCAGCTCCAGCGGCGCCTGCGGCGCCAGGACCTCCCATGTCGCGCGGATATGGGAGAGTGCTGCCTGCACGTCCTGAGGAGCGATGCGGACGACCGCGTAGTTCACCAGGGTCGGCATCAGGAAGAAGAGATTGGTTTCGGCGCCCGAGCCGGTGAGCCGCGGATAGCCGTTCTCCACGACCCCGACGATCTGCAGAGTCAATTGTGCCGCGCCGACGCCGGGGCTCGGACGATAGATGAGCTTGCCGACAGCCTCTGCCGGGCTCGCCCAGCCGAAGCGCGCGGCGAGATCGCGATCGACTATTACCGACAGGGGTTGAGTGCGTCCCTGGATGATAGCCGGGATGTCCGTATCGTCCGCGAATTGCCGACTGAATGTGCGGCCGGCGAGTATTCCCAGGTCGAGTGTGTCGAAGAAGTTGTACCAGATACGATTGGCCGAGACCTCGATCGGCTTCGCCGCCGCCTCCGGTTGGCTTGTGACGAGGAAATGCCAGCCGCCGCCGCTTTGCCACGGCAACTCGTCGGTTGCACTGACGGAGCGAATGGATGGTGACCGCAGCAACTCCGTGCGCAGGGTCTGCATATCGATGCCGGCCTCGCCGATACGTGTCGTGATGACGAGCGCGGGGTCCCTGGTGCTGTCCGTGACGGAACGCGTCAACGTGCGGTTCTGGTCCTGTGCCACCAGCGCAAGGATGAGCAGGAATCCAGTGATGGCGAATTGCAAGCCAACCAGCAGCGTCGGCACGTAGCGCCGGCCAGAGCGCGCGGACCCGCCCTGCAAGGCCCTCGCGGGACGCAACATCGACAGCACGATCGCCGGATAAGTCCCGGCCAGCAGCGCCACGGCTGCAACCAGAAATACGAGCAACAGCCAAAAGCCAGGCTCGATCAATCGCAATGATTGCAGGTGCAGGTCGAGGCCGGCATTCAGCAGTGGGATCATCACGGCGGCGAGGACCAGCGCTGCGACTATCGCGACCAGCCCCACGAGCGCCGCGTCAAAGAGGCATTGCACGACGACGTGCCGCCGATGTGCCCCGAGCACCTTGCGCATGGCGATCTCGCGCGAACGCCGCAGCGCGAGCGCTGTGGCTAAATTGGCATAGTTGAAGCAGGCGATTGCCAGCACCAGGCCGTTGAGCAGCAAAACACTCGTTACGACCGACAGCCCGGTAGGCGCCAGGGCATCGAGCGCGCTCAGGCGTATCGACGACACGGGCACCGCGGCGAATTCGCTTCGACCCTGGCCTTCCGGCATGTGCCGCGGGCCGAAAGTCTGCAGGGCGGCGTTGAATGCGTCGACACCCAAGCCGCTTTCGGGCAGGAGCACGTACGTCAGATACCTGGTGTCCGTCCAATCCCCTGTTCCGGCATTGAGCTGCGCAGGCGGCAACGGCATGAGAATGTCGAACCGCAACAACGATTGCGGCGAATCGCCCATGTGGGAGGGCTGCGGGACTGCCGCAATAACGCCGGTGATCACCACATCATTGTCACCGGCCGAGATGGCGCGCCCGAGGGCATCACTCGAGCCGAACAGCCGTCTCGCAGCGGCTTCGGTAATGACCGCGCTGTTGCTGGCAGCGAGTGCCTGCTGCGGATCGCCAGCCACAAACTGCATGTCGAAAATGCGCAGGAATTCAGCATCGACGAGCGCTGTATAGAGAAAGGCGTTGCGCTCGCCGCTGGAGACAACCATGCGCCCGGTCGGCAGGGCGCGCGCAACGGCTTCGAGCTGCGGAAAATCGGCTCTCAAATACTCGGCCGCGGGTGCCGCGGCGCGCGGAAACGCCGGAATCGCGGTGGATGAGTTGCCGATCCACAGCTTCTGCGTGAGAGCGTAGGTTCGCGGCGCTTTGGGAAACTGCAGGTCGGAGCTGCGCAGGTCCTCGATGAATTGATAGCTGACGACGGCGCAGGCGAGGCCGATGGCCAGGCCCAGGACGTGCATGAGCGAGGCGGCTTTCAGCTGCCCGAACGTGTTGTATGCCATACGCAGGTAGTTCAGGACCATGAGCGCTCTCCGTCAAATGGCCTCGGCCGCAACCGCATCCGGCATGACCTGTCCATCGAGCAGGTTGATGATGCGATGCGCACGCGCCGCGTGACTCGGCGAGTGTGTGACCATCAGGATGGTCGCGCCCTGCTCGTTGAGCGTGCCCAGCATGTCCATGACATCATCGCCGTTCCTGGTGTCGAGATTGCCGGTCGGCTCGTCGGCCACGATCAGCTTCGGATCGCCGATGACCGCACGGGCTACGGCTACGCGCTGCTGTTGTCCGCCCGAGAGCTGCGAAGGCTTGTGCCGTGCACGCGCCGGCAGGCCGACGAGCTCCAGCACTTCGCGCACACGCGAGCTACGCTCAGCGCGGGGCACGCCGCGATAGAGCAGGGGCAACTCCACGTTCTGGTAGACCGTGAGCTCGTCGATGAGATTGAAACTCTGGAAGATGAAGCCGACCGCCTGGTTGCGGAGCTTCGTCAGCTGGCTCTCGGAGTAGGCCGACACGCTTGCGCCATCGAGCATGTAGGCGCCGCTGCTTGGCGAGTCGATCAGGCCGACGATGTTGAGGAGCGTCGATTTGCCGCAGCCTGACGGCCCCATGACCGCGACGAATTCTCCTTGACGGATCTCGAGACTGACGTCTTTCAGCGCAGTGGTCTCGACATCGACGGTGCGATAGAGCTTGCGAACTTTGGAGAGTCTGATCATCCCGACCTGCCCCCTGCTGTGGTTGTGCTGGCCAATACCGACCCGTGCGCACACACAAGCTCACTCACCGGTGAGCTCGACGCGCTCGGCGCCCTGAAACGAATCGTAGCTGGAGACAATGAGCCGTTCGCCCGGCGATACCCCCCCCAACACTTCGACCTGCTCCGGGTTACGCCTGCCGAGCGTGACCGGGCGGCGCTGCGCGGTCGTGCCCTGCGGCGGCAGGACAAATGCCCAGACACCGCCGCTGTCGTCGTAGAAGGCACCGTTCGCAACCACCAGGCTCTCACTGGCGCCGCTCAGCTGCAGGCGCAACTGCAGGCTCTGGCCACGCCTCGGAGTGTCGAGAATGCCAGGCGGCACTGTCAAGTCGACCTTGAACTGCCGGTTGCGCACTTCCGGATAAATTTTCGAGAGCTCGAATGTATAGGTGCCGCCGTCGATCTGCGCGGTTGCGGTTTGACCAACCGACACGCGCGGCAGGTAGTGCTCGTCGATCATTGCCGTGACCTTGAATGCGTCGATCCGATCGACCTGGCCGATACGCTGCCCCGGTTGCTTGTATTCCCCCAGGTGAGCATCGAGTACCGTCAGTTGCCCCTCGAAAGGTGCGGTAATGACGAGCTGGTTGAGGGTCTGCCGCGCCACTTCCAGGTAGCGGTTGAGGCTCTCGATCGATTGCTCGAGCTGGCGGATCTCTTGCCCGCGCAGAGATTCGTGCTGCTCCTTTGCGCGCGCAATTTCGCTCTCAATGCTCTTCCGACGCTCGAGCTCCAGCTGCTGGTCCTCGAGCTCGGCACGCTTGACGACGCCGCTGTCGGCGAGCTCCATGAGTCGCTTCAGTTGCTGTTGCGCCTGCGCAGTCTGGAAACTGGCGTCGATCAGCTCGCGCGTATAGGTGAGGCCGGACTGCTTGAACTGAAGCTTGGTAGACGTCAGCCGATCGAACTGCTCCATCAGCTGCGCCTCGCTGTTAATGAGCTGCAGCTGCAAATCCGCATTGCTGAGCCGCAGCAGCGGCTGGCCAGCCGTGACCATCGCGCCTTCCTCCGCGATAATCTCCGTAACCTGACCGCCGTCGATCGCTACGAGATAGACGGTCTCGAGCGGCTCGACGATACCGATGAGGGGAATGTACTCCAGGAATTCGCCCCGCTCCACGGTAGCAAGCACCACGCGGTCGCGGCTCACGCTTGCTGTTTGCTCCAGGCCGTAGCGAACGTAGCCGAACGAGCCGACGGCAACCATGAGCGGCACGCATGCGGCGACCATCGCCCGCGTTCGCGTGAACAGCCGGCGCTCGAGCGGCCGATCCATTGCCGACAAGGGCAGTGCCTCGCGGGGCTCCTCCCGCGGCGTCCTGTGCCAGGGCAGTTCCATGCGGCTCCTGGTAGCGAGTTGTCGTGTGTCCGGCAGCCACTGGGCGGTTGCCGCGCTCTGCCTACTGTATTACTACTATAATACAGTACTCTACCAATACACTACTGGAGCGTCCCGGTCAAGGTATCATGGCGCCGCAGGGCGCATTGCGCCGGATCGCTCAACGGAATTCACTGTCGAATCCCCGACACCGAGCCTGGGTACGTCGAACACATTGCGATGAAAACAAAGCCGCCACATCAGTGGAACGAAGACCAGCCGATCTATCGGCAGCTGCTGGAGCAGGCGGTCGCACTGATCCTCGATCAGACCTATCGCGAGGGTGACATGCTGCCATCGGTGCGGCAGCTCGCCAGCGACTACCAGGTCAATCCGCTCACTGCGGCGAAGGCTTACAAGGAACTGGCCCGCGAAGGGATCATCGAGCGGCTGCGGGGCGAAGGACTCATTGTTGCCAAGGGTGCCCGCAAGGTGCTCCTGCGGCGTGAGCGCGCAAAGTTTATGAAGGAAGAATGGCCCGTACTGCGCGCGCGCCTGAAACGGCTGGGAATCGATGTGCATACGCTCGCGGAGTCCGATAGCTAGGCGCGGACAACGGCGAGCGGACAAGAATCCATGAAGGTCCTCCACGTCGAAACCGGCCGGCACTTCTATGGCGGCGCACAGCAGGTCGCCTGGCTGCTCGAGGGACTTGCCGCCGCGGGCGCGGACAATGTGCTGGCCTGCCTGCCGGGGACGGAAATCGACGCCGCGGCCCGGCGGCTCGGCGTGCAGGTCTGCAACCTGGATTGTGCCGGCGACGTCGATATCGCCTTCGCCTGGAGGCTCTGCCGGATCATCGGCCGTGAGAAGCCGGACGTGCTGCATTGCCATAGCCGGCGCGGCGCCGACTTTCTCGGCGGCCTGGCGGCAGCGGCGGCAAGGGTGCCCGCCGTGCTTTCCCGGCGCGTGGATCACCCGGACCCGAAGTGGCGGGCACGCCTGCGATATTGGCCATACGCAAAAGTCATCGCGATCTCGGACAACGTCGCGGCCGTGCTGCGGCAGTCCGGCCTGCCTGGCGAGAAACTGGCCGTCATCCGGAGCGCCGTCGATTGGCGGCGTTTCCAGCGGCCGGCGGATCGCGGCCTGCTGGCGACAGAATTCGGCATTGCGGGCGATGAGCTGGCAATCGCCGCCGGCGGCCAACTCATCCCGCGCAAGGGCCATCGCCACCTGCTGGAGGCCATGGCGGCCTTGAAGCGCCGGGCGCGCAACGTGCGCCTGGTCGTGTTCGGGCAGGGCCGCCTCCGGGCGGATCTCGAGGCGCAGGCCGCCGCGCTGGAACTGGGCGACAGCGTGTCCTTCGCCGGTTTTCGCGACAACCTGGACGATTACCTCGGTGCCTTCGACCTGCTGGTTCACCCGGCGCTGCGGGAAGGGCTGGGCGTCATCATGCTGAAGGCGGCAGCCGCCGGCGTTCCGGTGGTAGCATTCGACGTGGCCGGCTCGCGGGAGGCCGTCGCCGACGGCGAGACCGGCATACTCGTGACACTGAAAAATCCCGCGGCGCTGGCAGGCGCCATCCTCACAATGGCGGGCGATGCCGAGCGGCGGAAACGCTTCGCCGAAGCCGGGCGCGAGCGTATGCGCCGCGAGTTTTCGATCGCAGCGATGGTGGACCGGCACATTCGTCTGTACGAGGCGATTTTGCATGACCCGGACTGAGACGATCGAAGAACTTGCCACGGCGCTGGTGCGGCAACTCTCGGCCGCCGGCCAGACGGTCGCGACCGCGGAATCCTGCACCGGCGGCTGGATCGCCAAGGCGCTGACCGCGGTTCCCGGCAGCTCCGGCTGTTTCGGCTATGGCATGGTGAGCTATAGCAACGAGGCGAAGGAGTCCCTGCTCGGCGTACGTGCGGCGACCCTGCGCGAGCACGGCGCCGTCAGCGAGGCGGTGGTGCGCGAGATGGCGGAGGGCGCCCTCGAGCTCGCCGGCGCCGATTTCGCGGTGGCGGTGAGCGGTGTGGCGGGGCCCGGCGGCGGCACGGCGGAAAAGCCGGTTGGCACCGTCTGGTTCGCCTGGGGGCGCCGCGGCCGCGGTACGGAAGCCGTCCTGCATCACCTCGCCGGGGATCGCACCGCCATCCGGGCGGAATGCGTGCGCCTGGCGCTGGAAGGACTTCGAACACGGCAGGCGCGTGGCTGACCGGCGGCTGTTTTTCGCGCTGTGGCCCACCGACCGCCAGCGGGAGCTCCTGAGAGACGCAGTGCGCCCGGTGCTGACATCGGTCGAAGGCACGCCCGTGGACCGGCGCAACTGGCATGTCACGGTGGTCTACATCGGCAACTTCCCGGAGGAGCAGCTTCCATTCCTCGAAGCGGCGGCCGGGGAGGTCGCCTGCGAGCCCATGCGCTTGCGCTTCGATCGCCTGGCGTTCTGGCCCCGCCCGAAGATCGCGGCCCTGCTGCCGCTGGCGACACCCCCGCCGCTGGAAGCGCTGGCCGGCTCGCTGCGCGCACTGCTGGAGGCGTTCGACTGCGACCTGGAGGATCGCGCCTACCGCCCGCACATCACCGTCGCACGACGCGCAAGGAGCTTCGAGAAAAAGCCCCTGGTGCGCCCGCTCGACCTCCAGTGGACGGGCTTTACGCTGGTGGAGTCGCTGCCGTCCCCCACGGGCACGATCTACCGCCCGATCTGGCCCCCGTAGGAGCCCGCCATGCGGGCGACCGACACCCCGTAGGAGCCCGCCATGCGGGCGACCGACACCCCCGTAGGAGCCCGCCATGCGGGCGACCGACACCCGCCAACAAAACGCACGTTTGCATCCCCGTTTTCCGGCCGCCGCAGCCAACGCGCCTCCGATCGGCCTTGTATTGGTCGCCCGCATGGCGGGCTCCTGCAGCGGAATTCTCGACGGATCGGCCCGATTCTCGCGCGGCAAGCGCCTGCCCGAGCGTGCCGATTTGTGAAATAATCGCGGCTTCCCCCTCGACCCAACCGGAACGACACCAGCATGGATGAGAATCGCAAGAAGGCACTCGCGCAGGCGCTCGGGCAGATCGAGAAGCAATTCGGCAAGGGCTCTGTCATGCGCCTCGGCGACGGCGGTCCGGCCAGGGACATCGAATGCATCTCCAGCGGCTCGATCGGCCTCGATGCGGCCCTCGGGGTCGGCGGGCTGCCGCGCGGGCGCGTCGTGGAAATCTACGGCCCGGAATCCTCCGGCAAGACGACCCTCACCCTGCAGGTCATCGCCGAAGCACAGAAGCTGGGCGGCACCGCGGCGTTC
The DNA here is from genome assembly GCA_964607425.1 of uncultured Woeseiaceae bacterium. Lineage (GTDB taxonomy): Bacteria > Pseudomonadota > Gammaproteobacteria > Steroidobacterales > Woeseiaceae > IDS-8. Next base: position 353 of record CAZSKQ010000104.1, on the reverse strand, counting down.
GTCGACGCGGAGCACGCGCTCGACCCGGCGTACGCCGAGAAGCTCGGCGTCAACGTAGACGAGCTGCTGGTCTCGCAGCCGGACACCGGCGAGCAGGCCCTCGAGATCACCGACATGCTGGTGCGCTCGGGCGCGATAGATGTCATCGTGGTCGACTCCGTCGCGGCACTCACGCCCAAGGCCGAAATCGAGGGCGAGATGGGCGATTCGCACATGGGCCTGCAGGCGCGGCTCATGTCGCAGGCACTGCGCAAGCTCACCGGCAACATCAAGCGCTCGAACGCGATGGTCATCTTCATCAACCAGATCCGCATGAAGATCGGCGTGATGTTCGGCAGCCCGGAGACGACGAC
>CAZSKQ010000103.1:0-11734 GCA_964607425.1 uncultured Woeseiaceae bacterium | reverse complement strand
TGGACGGGCAGGGCAACTTCGGCTCGACAGACGACCCGAAATCGTTTGCCGCGATGCGCTACACCGAATCGCGGCTGATGCCTTATGCGAAGAGCCTGCTCGCGGAACTCGCGCAGGGCACGGTCGACTGGGTGCCGAATTTCGACGGCACGCTGGACGAACCGGTGGTGCTGCCGGCACGCCTGCCGAACGTGCTCCTGAACGGCACGACGGGCATTGCTGTTGGCCTGTCCACCGACATCCCGCCGCATAACCTGGAGGAGGTCGCGAGCGCCCTGGTGCACTTGCTCGAGAAGCCCGACGCCACCGTCGCGCAGCTCATGAAGCACATCAAGGGTCCGGATTTCCCGACCGGCGGTGAGCTGATCACGGCGCGCGACGAGATCAGGCAGATTTACAAAACCGGCAACGGCACCCTGCGCCTGCGCGCGTCATACAGGCGGGAGAACGGCGATATTGTGATCACCTCGTTGCCCTACCAGGTGTCGGGCAGCAAGGTGCTGGAACAGATTGCCGCGCAGATGCGCAGCAAGAAGCTGCCGCTGGTCGACGACCTGCGCGACGAATCGGACCACGAGGAACCGATCCGGCTCGTTATCTCGCCGAAGTCCTCGAAAGTCGACCCCGATCAGCTCATGTCGCACCTGTTTGCGACGACGGCGCTCGAACGTACCGTGCGGGTCAACATGAATATCGTCGGGCGGGACGGGCGGCCGCGCACCTTCGCCCTCGTCGAACTGCTGCGCGAATGGCTCGCCTTCCGCACCGACACGGTAAAGCGCCGCCTGCAGCACCGGCTGCAGATCGTGAAGGATCGCCTGCACATCCTCGATGGCCTGCTCGTGGCCTATCTCAATCTCGATGAGGTGATCGCGATCATCCGCCGGGAGGACGAGCCGAAACCCAAGCTGATGCACAGGTTCAGGCTGTCGGAAGCGCAGGCGGAAGCGATTCTAAACCTGCGCTTGCGCCACCTGGCAAAGCTCGAGGAGACGAAGCTCAGGGCGGAGCAGGACGAGCTGAACGAAGAGCGCGATTCCCTGGAGCAGACACTGAAGAGCTCGGCGAAGCTGAAGGCGCTCATCAAGCGCGAGATCCTGGAGGACGCGGAAGCTTACGGCGACGCGCGACGTACAGAACTCGTGGAGCGCGAAGCGGCGCATGCGATCGACGAAACCGAGCTCGTCGCGAGCGAGCCGGTCACCGTCGTGCTGTCGAAGCGCGGCTGGGCCCGCGCCGCGAAAGGTCACGACGTCGACCCACTCGCTCTCAGCTACAAGAGCGGGGATGAATTCCTGGCGGCGGCGCACGGCCGCAGCAACCAGCTCGCCATGTTCATCGACAGCACGGGCCGCGTGTACAGCGTGAGCGCGCACACGCTGCCCTCGGCACGCGGCCAGGGCGAACCATTGTCCGGGCGCTTCAACCCGCCGGATGGCGCGGAGTTCTGCGGCACGATGATCGGGGAACCGGAATCGAAGTTCGTCCTCGCGAGTGACGCGGGCTACGGCTTCGTCGCGGCGCTCGGCGACCTGGTGTCGCGCAACAGGGCCGGCAAGTCGGTGCTGCGCGTGCCGACCGGCGGGCGAGTCGTCGTGCCCGCGGCGGTGCCGCCGGATACCGAATGCCTGATCGCGGCCGCGAGCTCGAGCGGGCGGTTGCTCGTGTTCGAGATGGAGGAGCTGCCGGAGCTAGCGAAGGGCCGCGGCAACAAGCTCATTAATATCCCGGGGAAGAAGTACCAGTCGGGGGAGGAAAGGCTCGTGGCCATCGCGGTCGTGCCGGAGGAGGGGAACCTCAAGGTGGATACGGGCTCGCGCACCATGACGCTGAAGTGGAACGATCTCGACGATTACTACGGCGACCGCGCGCTACGCGGCTCGCTGTTGCCAAAAGGCTGGCGCAAAGTGGCGCGCCTGGCCCCGGAAATGTAGGAGCGCGCCATGCGCGCGACGGCACGGTTGCGCGCAGGAGCCGTCGCGCGCATGGCGCGCTCCTGCAGCCCGTTCTTCAGGACACCTTCATTTTCCTGGTATCGACGGTCGCCGATTCGACTTCCATTTCCGCCGTGGCGTCGTTCATTGCCGAGGGCAGCTCCTCGTTGACGTCGGTGTCGTCCAGGGGCTCCCCGCCCCGGGCAGGCATTTCCACCGTGTCTGCCTCCGCCAGTGCGACGGCGGCCGGGTGCGGTACCGTGCCCTCGTCGGTGAGCGCCGGCTCCGCCGTGGATCCATCCGGCGACGCCGGTACCCCGGTGTCCAGGCGCCGGGCCAGGTCGCGCGCGGCGTCCGCGAGCTCGGCATCCAGTGCCTGGGTCGCCGTCAATTCGTCCTGGTAATCCTGCTCCAGGATCTTGTAGTCCATTTCGCGGCTGAGGGTGAGCGGATCCTCTTCCGGGCCGGCCTCGTCGGCATCGAGCTCGATTGCGTGCAGGTCCCGCGTCGTGTCGTCGCCCTCGCCGAGCGGCTGTTGTGTTGCATCCACGATCATCGACACGTCATAGGTGCCGGTTTCCTCGCTGCCGGGCGGGATCTCCCTTTCCACGACCATCCCGCTCTCGCGGCGGATTGACGGGATGATGCTCGTGTCCGCTTCGACCGCGGTTGCCGGTTCCTCCGGGAATTCCACGTCGAGGCCGAGCTCGATGCCGTCGGACGCGCTGAAACCGAAATCCTGCGCGACATCTATCTCACCGCTGTCCTGGAAGCCGCTGCCGTCTTCGACATCGACGTCCACGCGAATGAGGCGCGCGTCCGCGTCGGCTTCGTCGAGGTGGAAATCGACCTCCAGCCCGCTCTCCGGCGCCGGCTCCGGCGTAACGACCACCGGCGGAGGAAGACTCTCGCGGTCGCGGTTGGCGTCGGGGAACGGGCGTTCGAACTCGCTCCCGAAACGTTTGCGCAGCGGCCGGCCGATCAGCAAGGCGAGGATCAGCGCGATGCCGGTGCCGCCCAGCCAGATCAGCCACGACCAGGCGCCCGGGCCCGCGGCGGGCACGCGGCGCAGGGGCGCTTCGAACGTTGCGCCCGGTCGGCCCTCCGGCAACACGGCCGCCGCGGGTGCCGCTTCCGCGGGCTCGGCAAAGGGTGCATCCGTGGGCCGGATGTCATCCGTCTTTGCGTCGGCGGCGGCCGGCGCGGCGGCGGTGCCCGGCCCTGGGGCGCTACTTTGGGCGACGGCGGCCGGGGCCGTCGTGACGGGTTCCGCGGCCGCGGCGCGCTCGCTCTCGATGCGCCCGGCCTCGCGGCCGTAGCCGGTGTAAGGCGCCGATGCCGCTTCCGCTCCGGCGGCCGCCGCCGGCCGCATGCCGGGCGAAATCAAGGGCGCGGCTTCCGCGCCGCGAGCCGTGCCGTAGAGTGCGTCCGGGATGCGCAGCTCCGCCCCGGCTTTCAGGAAATCGCGGTTGCCGCCGATGAAGGCGTTCGGGTTGGCGGCGAACAGGGCATCCACGGCCTGCCAGATGCTGACGCTCCGGCCGTCGATGCGCTCTGCAATGCCGGACAGCGTATCGCCGGGCCGCACTCGATAGCTTGTGCCGGCGGCGATCGGGAGCGGCGTGACAGGTTCGCGCGCCAGGGGCCCAGGCTCGGCCGCCGGCGGAGCCGTGCGCACCGGTGTACGCGGCCGGTTGGCGGCAGCTGCCGCCGGACTGACGAACGCGATGTATTCGCGGCTCAGGTGTGCGGCGTAGGGGCAGTCGACCGTCAGCTGGAGCGCGAGCAGCGGGTCGCTGACAGGGCGGTTGCCCAGCAGGCGGATCGAGCCGTTCTCCACGATCGCCGAGGTCGGGCCGGCGGACGGGAAGCCGCTTGCCGAACGGCCGGGGCTCACGTAAATGCAGTAGCTACCGATCTCCTCGCCCGGGTTCAGCGCATACGCAATGCTCGCGCGCAGCGGCTGCCCGAGCGTCGAATGGATCTCGAGCTGGCCGAGCTCGAACGCGGAGACGGGGGCGCCGATGCCAAGCGCGGCCACGGCGGGCAGGACCAGGCGCGAGCCGCGCGCGAGTCCGGTCTTCAGCTTCGAACGGGTGTCCTTGGGGGATACCGGTGCGTAATTGTTGTTTCCGGCACGCAATGCTGCGCTCACTGGCGGTTTCTCCACAGGCAGAAGAGCAATGCCGACAGCATAGGTGCCTGGCCGGACGGGATAAACGAACCCGTTCCGGATTTCGCCATCGCGCCGCGGCTCGCGAGCCCCGTGGATGGCGAAACTGTGACCTGGCGCACATTGCGGGGGGACGTTACGCGCTTCCCCGCTGCCGGGGGCGCGGTCGGCTCAGGCGCTGTTTATCGCATCCAGGGTGGTCTGCGAAACGCCAGGCGGCTCCTGCAGGACGACCTCGGGCTCGTGCACGTAGTGCCCCTGCATGAAGTGCACGCCGAGCTGGAACAGCACCGCCATCGCGTTGGCGTTCTCGACGCGTTCGGCGATTGTCTGGATTTTCCGCTCGTCCGCGGCTTCGGTCACCTGGCGCACGTTCTCCTGCATTTGCGTGTCGGTGGTCAGCGTATGCATCAGCTCGCCGTCGATCTTCACATAATCGGGACGCAGGATGTCGAGGATCTGGAACCGGTTCTTGTCGATGCCGTAGTGCTCGAGCGCGAACGCGAGTCCGAGCTTGCGGAACTCCTCCACAACCTGTTTCGTCTGCTTGATGTACTTTGCAGCTTCCTGTTCCGGGAACTGGACGCAGATCTTCGCAGGCGAAAGCTTCCGTTTGGCGAATTCCTTCTGCATCCAATCGGTCAGAGTTGCGTCCTGCAGCGACTGCCGTGACAAGCGCACGAACACCCGATCCGCGCCGTTCTCGAGACAGAAATCCATGGAGGCCGTAAGGATCCAGCGGTCGATCGTCTTCATCAAATTGTTGCGCTCGGCCGCCGGCAGGAAATCGGACGGCAGCACGGCCTGGCCCTGTTCGTCCAGCATGCGCACCAGCATGTCGTACATCTGCATCGAGTCGCTGCGAAGCCCCGCGATCGGCAGCTGCGCCAGCCGGAAGCGATTCTCCATCAGCGCCGACTTGATATAGCGCACCCATATCTCGTCGTACTTGCGCAGCCGGGTGTCCGCATCCGTGGAATCGGTGAGAAATGCACAGTTGCCGCCGTTCTTCTTGCCTTTTGCGTGTGCATCGGCGACCGCCGCCACCAGCTCTTCAAGGCTCGAGTAAACGCCGCTGACGGCACAGATGCCGATTGTGCAGGCGAGGTTGACGGTTTGGTCGCCGACCTTGAAATCGAAATTGCGGATGTGCTCAACCAGGTGCTTCGCCCAGACCTCGCCGTCGCGCTCGTTGCCGCGTTCCAGCAGCACCATGATAACGGTGCCCTCGAAACGGCCGGCGACATCCCGCGGGTGCATCCTCTTGCGCACCTCTTCGGCGAACTGCGACAGGACATCCTCGGTGGGAAGGATGCCGATGACGTTTTTGAGCTCCGAAAAATGGTCAGGCTTGATATACGCAAGGAGGTGCAGTCCCGATTTTGGCTTACGGTCGAGGCGCTTCGCGATCTTTTCCAGCAACTGGCTGCGATGGAAGAACAGCGTCGTCGGGTCCCGCTTCAGCGCCTCGTGTACCAGCCTGGTCGGCTCTTCCTCTGTTTTTTCAGGGGGTGCGATGCGGATCTGCACGTGGGGGCCGTCTTCGAAATCGACGAGCTGGAAATCTGTCTCCAGTGCGGACGACTCGTTCTGCCCCAGCCGGGCCTTCACCTGCAGCTTTTCTCCGCGCTGCCACTTGCCCTTGGTGGTGGCGACGATCGCACCCTTGATGGCCGCCTGGCTTTCCGGCTCGAACATATCCATGAGCGGAAGGCCGACCACTTCCTGCTTGTCACCGATGCGAAACATGTCGAGCCATGCGTTATTCACATTGGTGACGATGCCTTCCTGCGCGTAGGCGATCGCGGTCGACGATCCCTGCATGTAATCGTCCAGCTGCCTGCGATATTCAGTCGCGGAGCCGATGGTTGAATTGAGCGCCTGTTCAACGCGGAAGGCACGCAGTTCGCGCGTCACGACAGCCTGCAGCCGCGCCTTTTTGCCAATGGAGACGAGGTCGCAGGCGCCCTGTTTCATCGCGTCCAGGATCGCGGCCTCGTCGACGGTCTTGCTGACCGCGATGACCGGCACCTCGGGAGCGTAGGCGTCCTTTTGCTCGACGACCTGGCGCAGGGTGTCGGAATAGCTGTCCTTGTTGACGACGATCAGCTCGATCGCGCGATCATCGAGTGCCTGGTCTAGCTTTTCGGGATTCGGTACCCAGTGGCAATGGGCGGCATGTCCGGCATCGCGAAGCGTCCTGTTGACGAGCTCGACGTCGTCCTGCGATCGGGTCAAAACTGCGATTGAGATACTCTGTCGGTCGTCCAATGACATTCCCCGGTATCCGGTGGAACCGGAAGCGGTTGATTTACTTGAAGGTGGGCAAGCGCGGACCCGCCGCTCCAGAGTAGTCGGTGGCCGCCGGCCAATCTGTGATGCGGATCAAATTTATCCCGCAGGAGCGCGCATTGCGCGCTGCCACGGGGCGGTGCCCGGGGATTCGCGCGCAATGCGCGCTCCTGCGGCGCAAGTTTTCGGTATTATCGCGCGATGGCCAGTTACAGCACCGCGGAGTTCCGCTCCGGGCTCAAGATCCTCATGGATGGCGATCCCTGCGTGATCGTCGAGAACGAGTTCGTCAAGCCCGGCAAGGGGCAGGCGTTCAACCGCGTGCGCATCAGGAACCTCAAAACGGGCCGGACGATCGACCGTACCTTCAAGTCGGGCGAAAGCGTGGAGGCCGCGGACGTCCACGACACCGATATGCAGTACCTCTATAACGACGGCGAATTCTGGCATTTCATGGTGCCGGACACCTTCGAGCAGTACGCCGCCGATGAGAAGGCCGTCGCCGAAGCCAAAGACTGGCTGCTCGGCCAGGAAATGTGCCAGGTGACCTTGTGGAACAACGTGCCGCTTTTGGTCTCGCCGCCGAATTTCGTGGAACTGGAGATCGTCGAGACGGATCCCGGTGTACGCGGCGACACCGCCAGCGGCGGTGTGAAGCCGGCGAAGCTTGCCACCGGGGCGGTGGTGCGGGTGCCGCTGTTCGTCGAGCAGGGCGAGGTGATCCGCGTCGATACCCGTTCGGGTGAATACGTGTCCCGGGTCAAATAAATCCGTCGGCGGCGATTTTTCCCGCCAGGTCGGCCAGGAATGCCGCGCAGAGCTTCTCGAGGCCTTCTTCGTCCCGAGCACTGAAACGCCCGACGTAAGGGCTGTCGATGTCCAGCACCCCGAGCACGCGCTTACCGACGATGAGCGGCACCACCAGTTCCGAGCGCGACACCGGATCGCAGGCGATATGGTCGGGAAACTCGTTCACGTCGTGCACCCGCAGGGTCTCCCGGCGGCTCGCCGCAGCGCCGCAGACGCCCCGGCCCGCGGGCAGCCGCACACAGGCGGGCTGGCCCTGGAACGGCCCCAGCACCAGGTCACCGCCCCGCTGCACGTAGACGCCCAGCCAGTTGATGTCCGGCAGCGCGTGATAGAGCAGCCCGACGAAGTTGGCGGTGTTCGCGAGCGGGTCGGGCTCGGCGGCGACCAGCGACTCGAGCTGGCGCCGCAGCAGCTCGTAGTCGATTGCGTGCCGGTCCGTCATGCGTCCTCCTCATAAGCAAACGTCTGCACCCGGCGGATATCATCCGCCAGGGCGTTGATCATTACGAGGCGGTCGAAGCCCACCGCGACGCCGGCACAGGCCGGGAGGCCGTGGGCCAGCGCGGCGAGCAGGCGCTCGTCGCGCGGCCGCACCGGCTTGCCCTCCGCGTGGCGCCGTGCCTGGTCCGCCTCGAAGCGCGCGGACTGCTCCCGCGCATCCTGCAATTCCACGAAGCCGTTCGCCAGCTCCAGCGACCCGAAGAACACTTCGAAGCGATCGGCGACCGACGGGTCGGCGGGGCAGGCCCGCGCCAGCGCGGCCTGGCTCAGCGGATAATGCCGGAGCACGGTCAGCCGGTCGGTCGCGAACCGCGGCGCAACGCACGTTGCGAGCACCAGGTCCAGCCAGTCGTCGCGCCGCTCGCCCAGCGCGGCCTCCAGGCGCGCATCGGCACCGGATGCTGCCGCCAGGGCCGGAATCGGCGCCGCTACCGGGTCGAGACTGGCGTAGCGCAGGAACGCGTCGCGGTAATCGATGTCGTCGACGGGGCCGCGGAGGTGCCGCGCGTCCAGCAAGGCCGCGATGAACGCGGTGGTATCGCGCACGATGTCGCTCAGGCCGAATCCGAGGCGGTACCACTCCGCCATCGTGAACTCGGGCTGGTGGCGCGCGCCCGCTTCGCCGGCACGGAACACCTTGCCGAGCTCGAAGATATCGGGCCAGCCGGCGGCGAGCAGCCGCTTCATGCAGAACTCGGGCGAGGTGCGCAGGTACACGAGATGCTCCGGATCCCGCCGCATGATGGCGGCGATGCTCTCGATGTTCGGGTCGCTGATCGCGGCCCGTGAAAACACCGGCGTTTCCACCTCGAGCACGCCGCGCGCCGCAAAGAATTCGCGCGCCGCCGCCAGCATGCGCGCGCGCAGCCGCCCTGTCTCCGGGTCGCAGGAAGGGCGCCAGCTCATGCCTTCCGGAGGCGACCGATCGGCTCGCCCACCCGCACCTGCCGCCCGTAAACGAGATCGTCGCGCCAGGTGCAGGTCGCCGGCGGCAGCAGCACGATCACCGTCGATCCCATGTTGAACCAGCCGATGAGGCCCCCTTTTTCGACCAGGGGCGACACCCCGGGGTCCAGTCCCAGGTCTTCCACGACGCCTGTCTTCCGCGGGCGGACGGTACCGGTCCAGCGCGTCGTGATGCTGCCGACGTTGAGCGCGCCGACAAGGATCACGATCATCGGCCCCGCCGCCGTGCGGAAGTGACAGACGAGGCGTTCGTTGCGGGTGAAAAGCCGCGGCAGCGCGCGCACCGTCCAGTCGTTCACGCTGTACAGGCTGCCGGGTACGTAGCGCGCCGCGGTCACTTCCGCTGCGAGGGGACTGTGCACGCGATGGTAGTGGTACGGCGCGAGGTAGAACGTCGCGAATTCACCGTTGGCGAAGAGTTGCGCGTCGGCCAGATCCGTCGCGAGCAGGTCGTGCAATCGGTAATGGCGGCCTTTCGCCTGCACGAGGCTGCCGTGGTCGATGCTCCCCGCTGCGCTCGTAATGCCGTCCACGGGCGACACGACGGAAGCAGCCGACATGTCCACTTCGCGCGCGCCGTCGGCCAGCGCGCGCGTGAAGAAGGCGTTGAAGTCGGCGAAGCCGCGCGGTACAGGGGCGGCGATCTCCTCGACATCGACGTCGTAGGCGCGAATGAACGTGCGGATGAGGAAGTCCTTGACGGGCGGGTAGCGCACGCCGGCAAGCCGGCGCAGCAGCGCCGTGAGGAGATGCTTGGGCAGGATTCGTTGCAGGAGCAGGAACGATTGCGCTGCCAGCGTGGCGGCCGCCCTCCGCATCACTCGCTACCCGCCGGGCGCGGTTGCAGCGGCGCCTGCACGACGAGCGAGCGGTCTCCACCGTAGTGGAATTCGACCGTGACCGGGTCGCCCGGCGCCAGCGGCCGCACCGGCTCGGTAAGCATCACGTGGCGCCCGCCGGGGGCGAACTCGACCGCGGAATCCTCGGCAATCGTGATCGCATCCAGCGGGGTCATCACCGCCATGCCCCGGGTCGACACCATCGCGTGCATTTGCACGCCTGCAAACTCGCGGCTCGTGACGCGCGCGATCACCAGGGGTTCCGGGCTCTCGTTCTGCAGCGTGAGGTAGGCGGCGACGGCTTGCTGGCCCGGCAACGGCGCGAGTATCCGGACGTCGGACGCCGTCAATGGCCCGCTATCCGGCACGCCGCAGGCGGCCAGCACCAGCAGCAGCGGGGCGAGCGCACACGCGTGCCTCATTCCCGGGCCATCAGGATCGGCAGATCGTGCACGAAGGCATCCGTGTCGTGCGGTGCGCTGAAAAGCGCGCGCAGCGATCCGTCCGGCCCGACCATCAGCACCGCGGTGGAATGGCCCATCGTGTAGCTGTCACCCAGCGGGACCTGCTCGAAATGCAGGCCCAGCGGTTCGGCGAGCGCGCGGATCTCTGAAGTCGGGCCGGTCACCCCCACGATACCTTCGCCGAAGTGTTGCACGTAGCGCCCCAGCACCTCGGGCGTGTCGCGCTCCGGATCGACCGTAACCAGCACGATCTGCGGCGGCTCGCTGCCGGCCGCCGCAAGCTGTCGCCGTACGGCCGCGAGCTGCGCGAGCGTTGCCGGGCAGATATCCGGACAGTGGGTAAAGCCGAAGAAGAGGAGGGTAGTGCGGCCGTGCAACCGCGCGGCATCGAAGGGCCTGCCGTCGTGATCGGTCAGCGAAAATTCCGGCAGCGGGCGCGGCTCGGCCAGCACGGTCGCGGCTCGCGGCGACTGGGGCTCATCCGCGCCGCAGCCGGCGAGCCACGCGCAGGCTGCCACAGCCGCGGCCGCGAACACGGATAGTCTCAGGATGCGGGACATAGGCCGGCCATTCTAGCAACGCTTTCACGGCATAACGACTTCGCGGCGCGTGCTACATTGCACCGGCATGAAGGATCCTGCCTCTACCGACGCGCCCACCGTTGCGGATTTCATCCGCGCTACAGCCGCGCGTTTCGAAGCCGCGGAGCTCGCCTACGGCCACGGCACGGACAACGCGCTGGACGAAGCCGCGTATCTCGTGTTCGCAAAGCTTGGCTTGAGCCATGATGACGCCGAAGCGCACTATGCGCGCCGGCTGGCGCCGGCGGAAGTTGCCGAGCTCCAGGCGCTGGCGGAGCGGCGCATCGCAAAACGCGTGCCGGTCGCCTATCTCGTTCGGCAAGCATGGTTCGCGGGGCAGGAACTCTACGTCGATGAGCGCGTGCTGGTGCCGCGCTCGCCGTTCGCCGAGCTGATCGGCAAGCGCTTCCAACCGTGGCTGCCCTCCGGTCGCCTGCGCCGCGCCCTCGACCTCGGGACCGGCAGCGGCTGCATCGCGATCGCCCTGGCGCACGCCTTCCCGGACGCCGAGGTCGATGCAGTCGATGTTTCCGGCGACGCCCTGGACGTGGCCGCGATCAACGTCGCCCGCCACCGCCTGGAAGCGCGCGTGCGCCTCCTTCGGTCCGATTTCTTCGAGCGGCTGAAAGTCGAGCACCCGGCGCCCCGCTACGAGCTCATCGTCGCCAACCCGCCCTACGTCGATGCCGCCGGGATGCGGACGCTGCCGCCCGAATACCGCCACGAGCCCCGTGGTGGCCTCGCCTCCGGCAGCGACGGCCTCGACGCCACCCTCACCATCCTGGCGGATGCCGCCTCGTTCCTCGCCGATGACGGTCTCCTCGCCGCGGAGGTCGGCAACAGCCGCGACGCGCTCGAAGCCCGCTTCCCGGCGGTCCCCTTCCTCTGGCCCGACCTCGAGTTCGGCGGCCACGGGCTCTTCCTGCTCAGCCGCGCCGACCTGGTCGCCAACCAGCCCACCTTCGAGGCCGCGGCGGCGGAGCGTAAGCCCTAGCACGGCCGCTGCCTTCGACTCCACCGTTGGCCGAACCCGGGAACCCACCACCGAGCGCCCGCGAAGGGGATTTCGATCGGAATGCAGGAGCGCGCACCGCGCGCGGGGCCTGGGCGGACAAACGTGCATCGCGCGCAATGCGCGCTCCTACAGGTCACGGCCTCTTCCGGTCGCCCGCAT
>CAZSKQ010000102.1:8347-12226 GCA_964607425.1 uncultured Woeseiaceae bacterium | reverse complement strand
GCCCCTCCGCCGGGGCTTCGGCCTGCCAGGTGAGCGGGCCACGCATCGCTCTCCTCCGCCCGGAGCGGCTGGTGCCTAAAAGACTTCGGTGAATGGCGTAGCGGTCGCCCGCATGGCGGGCTCCTACGTGCGCGGTGGCCGCGCGGTGCGCGGTGGCAGCGCGGTGAGCGGCGTGCGGTGGCAGCGCGGTGAGCGGTGTGCGGTGGCAGCGCGGTGAGCGGTGCGCGGTGGCAGCGCGGTGAGCGGCCGTGCGGTGGCAGCGCGGTGAGCGGTGTGCGGTGGCAGCGCGGTGAGCGGTGCGCGGTGGCAGCGCGGTGAGCGGCCGTGCGGTGGCAGCGCGGTGAGCGGCCGTGCGGTGGCAGGGCGTCGGGCGCTGCGCGGTGGCAGCGGGTTGAGCGCCACGCAGTGGTAGCGCGTTGACCGGGACCTACAGCCAGTCCCGCCGCTTGAAATAAAGATACGGCAGCACCGCCGACGCCACCATCAGCCCCAGCGCGAACGGGTACCCGAATATCCAGTCCAGCTCCGGCATATGCTTGTAGTTCATGCCGTAAACCGAGGCGATCAGCGTTGGCGGCAGGAAGACGACCGCCGCGACCGAGAAAATCTTGATGGTGGCATTCTGCTCGATGTTGATCATACCGAGCGTCGCATCCAGCAGGAACGTGGTTTTCTGCGACAGGAAATTGGCATGGTCGGTCAGCGAGCCGGCATCGCGCGTCAGCGTCTTCAGGCGCGTGCGCACGTCACGCTCGATTTTCCTCTCCAGCGTGTACTGCCCGAAGAACCCGAAGATGCGCGCCAGCGTGGCAAGGCTGTCGCGCACGTTGGAGATCAGGTCGCCTTTGAGACCGATGTCCTGCAGGACGTGCTCGAAGTCACGGCTTTTTGCCTTTCCGTCATTGTCCCGCTGGAAAATGCCGTGAGAAATCCGGTCGATGTCGCGCCCCGCTCGTTCGAGAATATCCGCGAGGCGATCGATAACGACTTCCAGCAGCGCCACCATCACGGATTCGGCGCTCTCGCAGCCCATCGAGATTTTTTCCGCCAGGATGGGAAAATTGTGGAATGCCTGCGGCGCGTGATAACGAATCGTCACCAGCGTATTTCTGGCGATAACGAAGGTCACGGGCGACATTTCCGGCAGGTCGGCGTCGGTCCTGGCCGGCAGGGTTGCGGTCATGAAAATGGCGCCGTCATCGTAGTACAGGCGGCTGGAGACCTCGATCTCCTCCATCTCCTCGCGCGTGGGAACGTTTACGCCAAGCCTTTTCTCCAGGATCGTTTCTTCTTCCGGCGTGGGCTGGAAGAGGTCGTACCAGACGACGCGCCGTCCGCCGACATCGTCACCCCCGACCGGCAGCAGTCGCCCCTGCTCGGTCGCGAAACGCCGGATCATCGTTTATCTCCCATGCGCGCTGTGCCCTCGGACTCCACCGTCGTCTCCCGTCGCTCTGCCGGCTCGCTCCGGCGCCTGACGCGCAGGTTGAGCATTTCAACCATCACAGAGAATGCCATCGCGAAGTATATGTATCCCTTCGGAATATGGAAATCGATGCCCTCGGCGACGAGCGCGAAACCGATCAGCACCAGGAAATTGAGCGCCAGCATCTTGACCGTCGGGCGCCGGTCGACAAAATCGCCGATCGGGCGCGCGGCGAACATCATCATCAGCACCGCCAGCACGATCGCGATAATCATCACCGGCACGTGATCGGCCATGCCGACGGCCGTGATGACGGAGTCGAGCGAAAAGACGAGGTCGATCGTGCCGATCTGCAGGATCACGCTGCCGAAGGTAGCCGCTACCTTCTGTTTTACCTGCTCCGGCTTTTCACCTTCGACGGCGTGATGGATCTCAACGGTCGATTTCGCAATCAGGAACAGGCCGCCGGCGATCAGGATGATGTCGCGGCCCGAGATCCCCATGCCGGCCACCTCGAACAGGTCCCGCTGGAGCCGCATGATCCAGGTGATCATGAGCAACAGGAGAATGCGCATCCCCATGGCGATGCTCAGGCCGACGATGCGCGCCCGCTGGCGAACCTCTTCCGGAAGGCGGCCGACGAGTATCGAGATAAAGATGATGTTGTCGACGCCGAGGACGATCTCCAGCGCCGTCAGCGTAGCCAGCGCCACCCAGGCTTGGGGGAGGGTCACCCATTCCATGCAATTGCTGCTCCGGGTCCGCTGCGAAAGACAAGTCGGCTGCGGATCGTAGCACGACCCGCCACCGGCGAACCGGAGAGCGAGCGCCGGACGGCGCCCGCTTTGTGCTCAATAGCCCGAGTGCGCGAGCGTTGCCTGGTAGGCCGCGAGCCGTTCCTCGTGACGGGCGCGCTCGTCGATCAGGAGGTCCATTTCCGTTTCCAGCTCACCTGCCCGCTCGGACAATTCCTTGAGGTCGGCGAGCAGCAGGATGCGATCCTCGGTGGTGGTGGCGCTGTCGATCAGCGCTGCTTCCTTGGAGCGGATGAGTTCCCGGGTGCGCTGCAGGTCCTGCTCGTTCGAGTGGATGCGGTTGTTCGCGGCATTCACGTTCGAGCGCAGGGTATGGAGCTCGGCGCCCGCGCGGTAGCCGTCGAGGAACCCGGCTTCCAGCCGCGCCGGGCACACGCCCTGGTAGTAGCCTCCGCCGGAGCCGACGCTGAAGCCGCGCGACGGCTGGCAATAGAGCTCGAGGCCCTCTTCCCGGCCCGCCTGGTAGGCCGCAAAATCCGGCGCGTAACCGTGTTTCGCGCAGGCACGGCGATGGTTGCCCAGGCGATCGGCCGTGTAGCCCAGCGAGCCGTCCTCGAAACCGACGGCACGCCAGTCACTCATGGCACATTCCGCCGCGCTCATGCTCGCACACCCGCCGAGGACGACCAGGGCCAGGCAGAACACGATTCCACAGCTTCCTGTACGCACGCTGCACTCCGTTGCGCGGATTGAATCCGGTACCCTAACAGGGCATCCGCACTCGCGTTGTGTCGGCATTCACATTTGGCACTGCATCGATAGCGGCGCTGTGATCCGTATCACAGGACGGTCCCGCCGATACCGCTAACCTGAGCCGGGAGTATCTCCAGCAGGGATTCGCCGGATGAATTTCGAGGCCATCAGCGGGGCGGCCGCCGTCGCGGTCGCGGGTTCCTTTGTCTTCGCGCTGCTCGCCCGTTCCGGACTTGCCCTGGTGCGAGGGCGTTCCGGCGCGGGGCGCTTCGCCGCCTGCATCATGCCGGAAGCCGCCCAGCGCTTCCGCGACCAGCTCGAAAACCTGCGCCGCAAGCAATCTATCCTGCTGGCCGCGGCCGGCGTGTTCATCATCCTGTTCCCGTTTGCCTACGTCCTGGCGCCGGCGGCCCGCTTTCACGGACTCGCGCTATGGCAGCTCGTGCTCGCCGCGGCGAGCCTCGCGGCCGCCGCGGGCCTGGCCGGCACCCGGTTCGTGCGCGGCATGGTGGCAAAGCGCCGGCTCGAATTCGTGCGCGACGCCAACATCGCAATCGGCCAGGGCCTGCACAAGCTGAGCGGCAACTTGAATCGCGTGTTCCACGAGGTACCCTGTGGCGCGGGCTTCATCGACAACGTCCTGGCTGGCCTGCACGGCATTTACGCGATCTACGTAATCGCCCGCCGGCCCGGACGGCACAACCACGCCCGGGCGCTCGGCGGGCAGTTGCTGTTCGCGCCGGGGAGACACCGGATCATGCTGACACCGTATGTCGAGCAGTCGAACCTGCTCGAGCGCCAGTTGAAAAAGGCGCTGAAGCTGCCGCTCAAAGTCCGCACGGTCATCGCCGTGCCGGGCTGGGAAGTCGAGGAACAGTCCGGTGATGGCTGGCTGGTCGTCAACGAGCGCAGCCTCACGATGCTGCGCGGCTGGAAGGACAGCGA
>CAZSKQ010000102.1:0-8247 GCA_964607425.1 uncultured Woeseiaceae bacterium | reverse complement strand
TCCGGTTCTCCGAGGGGCAGGTCGAGGTGGTAGTCGATGATGCCACCGTCGCGGTAGACACCTGCCGGCGCACCGGGAATGTCGCGAACCCCCGTCAGCACCATCGGGATCGAACCCGAGGCAATGATCGCGTCCACGAGGTTGTCGGGCGCCAGCGCGATGCGTTCGAGCGGGAAACCGGTCGCGTTGTAGAACGGGGGCAAATCGCGCGGATCGTAAAAGAGGCTGCGCGCGAAGAACATTCCGAGACTCCGCCGGCTGACGGCATTCGCGAGGCCCGCCGCGAGCAGCCCGGACCACAGCGCCGGCCGGTAATCGCTGGTCGTCAACAGGCGGCTGCGCACGGTCAGGATGTGCGAGCGGAACCGCGGATGCCCCACGATCTCGGCAGTGCCGGTTTCCCCCAGCACACAGGTAAGAATCTCGCGGCTCTTGCGGGTGACTTCGGCGGCCGTCGGCCGCGCGCTGTAACTCTGCCCGAGGTAGGCGGCTTCGAAGCGCTCGAGCGCCGCGAGCGGCGATGCCTGGGCGTAGCAGGCGAAGCGCCAGGCACCGATCGAGGAGCCCAGCAGGTGTACCGGCCCCGTCAGCTTCGGCACTACACGTTCGATGATGACGCGGTCGAGCTGGCTCAGGACCAGCCATTTGGCCCCGCCGGACGCCCCGGCGATGGTACCGATCCGTTCCTCCGAGAAACCCCGCTTCCTGATGTCGCCATATGCCCCCGGCCCTGCCCGGAAGCGGAGCGGCCCTTTTTCACCCGGCAAGCTGCAACACTCTCTCGCGCAAAAAGATTCATTGTACAATCCGGGTCGGGCGATTGAATCGCCGCGATCGTTGCGCCGGCAACTGTTTGCACTTGAAGGTGGTGTTCGATGGCTGATCGCACTCACTTCCGCAACGCAGCACTGGCACTCGCCTTCCTGGCGTTTGCTTCCTTCCAGAATGCGCAGGCGCACAGCGTGCACCATCCGCTGTTCGTGGCCGGGAACGGCGCGGACCAGGGCGACTGCCGGGACGCACGCACGCCCTGCCGCACGCTCGCGTATGCCCTGTCCATGGCCGGCAAGGGTGCCGAGATCCGCGTGGCCGCGGGCGCTTACGCCGTGGAGAAGCCCGAGGTGCTGTTTCATCTCGTCAGCAATTCCGTAAAGGTTGCCGGCGGCTATGCCCGGGCGGACGCTTTCGAGCGACCCGGTCACGGCACCACCACGCTCACCGGCGTGCCCCACGAGTACCGAACCTTGCTCGAGAACCGTGGGTTCAACGTGATCGCCGACACCAAAGGCAGGCAGGCGGAGCAAGCGGCCAAAGCCGGCGAAATGCTCGCGGTATACGGGCGGTTGCAAGCCGGCGCCGCAGCTGCCGGGTGCATCGACGGCATGGCGGGCGACCTGCCCTGCGATGCTGTCGACCTGCTGGGCCATGTCGCCTTCAACGACCTGCGGGCGCGGCCCGCGGCCGGCAACGACGTGTGGGGTTTTGTCGATCTCAACACCGGCCGCGAGTACGCGATCGCCGGCTTCGATACCGGCACGGCGGTCATCGACGTCACCGACCCGACGGCTCCCGTCGAGGTCGGTTTCATCCGGGGCGAGCGAACAACCTGGCGTGATATCAAGGTCTACCAGTTCTTTGATGGCGCGCAGGATCGTTGGCGCGCGTACGCGTACGTGACCGCGGACGCCGTTGCCGACCAGCTCGTCGTGATCGACCTCTCCGGCCTGCCCCACTCAATTGCGAAAGTCGATTACGACGGCGACTTCCTGAGCGCGCACAACTTGTACCTCGCCGGTGCGGACTACAGCACCGGGCTGGCCGTCACCGGGCAGGTGCCGGTGCTCGTCATCGCCGGCTCCAACATAGGCAGCGGACAATACCGAAGCTATTCGCTGGCGGATCCCGCGGCACCCGCCTTCGTCGGCGGTGCCAACGCGCCCGATACCACCTCCGCGTACATGCACGATGCCACCTCCATCGTAATCCGCGACGCGCGCCGGAGCTCCTGCCCCAACGCCGGCGATCTTTGCGAGGTATTGGTGGATTTCAGCGAAGACAGCATCGACGTGTGGGATATCACCGATCCGGCCAACCCGCATAAAGTGAGCCAGACACTCTACGACAACAGTCGCTATACCCATTCCGGCTGGTGGTCGGAGGACCGCCAGTTCCTGTTCGCGCACGACGAGCTGGACGAGCAGCGACTGGGCTTCAACACGACCGTGCGCGTGTTCTCGCTCGCGGACCTGAACACGCCGGAGCAGGTCGGGACCTGGGAAGGCCCGACGAAAGCGATCGACCACAACGGCTACGTGCGCGGCAACCGCTACTACGTCTCGAACTACAGCCGCGGCCTCACCATACTCGACATCAGCGACCCGACCGCGCCGGCGACGGTCGGCTGGCTGGATACCTATCCGCCTTCCGACAGCACCGGGTTCCAGGGCGCCTGGGGCGTCTACCCGTTCTTCGAAAGCGGCACGATCGCGGTCAACGACATCGACTTCGGGTTGTTCCTGGCGCGGGACGGCACGCGCGACACGCCCCAAGGCCGGCTCGGTTTCGCGGCAGCCACCGTGGCTGCCGACGAGGGCCAGTCCGCGCGGCTGGCCGTGCAACGCACAGGCGGCACCACGGGAGCCGTGAGCGTCGGCTTCGAGATTCTGGAAGCGACCGTTGACGCAGCCGATTTCCAGCTCGCCGCGGGACGGCTCGACTGGCCGGCAGGCGATGCTTCCGCGCGCACGATCGACATTCCGCTGCTGAACGACGGCGCGGAGGAAGGCCTGGAGCGTCTCTTCGTGCGGCTCGTCGACCCAAAGGGCGGCGCAAGCCTGGGTGACGTAAACGTTGCCAGCGTCTACGTGGGCGATCCGGCGTCACCCGCAACCGTCGGCTTTTTCGAGAGCGCCGTCGAGGTGCTCGAAGGCGGCTTCGGCAAGGCGATCCTGGTCCTGCATCGGGGCGGCAGCGCGAGTGCCGCCGCGAGCGTCGATTACGCGCTCGCGGGCGGCAGCGCCGGGGCCGGAAGCGACTTCGACGGCAGCACGAGCGGCACGGTGTCCTGGGACGCCGGCGACGGCAGGCCGAAAAACCTGGTCTTCGACATTGCGGCCGATGACGGCACCGAGGGCGAGGAGACGTTCGAGATCCAACTGGGCAATCCGGTAGGTGCGACAATCGCGGGCAGCGCGACGGCAACGGTGACCATCTCGGAGCCGCTGGTGATCGCGCCGGCGCCGCCGCCGGCACCCGCGCCGGAAGGCGGCGGAAGCGGAGGATTGGGTTGGCTCGCTCTCGCTTCGCTGTCGGCAGCGGCAGGACTGAGGCGCCGGATCCGATGCGCCGACGCAACGTGACATCGGCCGCAATCGGTGCCGGATCGAATCAGTCGAAGGGGTGGCGGAGGACGATCGTCTCCTCGCGGTCCGGGCCGGTCGAGATGATATCGAGCGGCACGCCCGCCACTTCCTGGATGCGTTCGAGGTAGCGGCGCGCGTTCTCCGGCAGCTCTTCGTAGCGCGTAATGCCGACCGTCGAACTTTTCCAGCCCGGCATTTCCTCGTATACCGGCTGATACTCCGCAAAGCGGTCGACCATGACCGGCAGGCCGGAGATCGGCTTGCCGTCGAGCTCGTAACCGACACAGATGCGGATATTCTCCAGCCCGTCCAGCACGTCGAGCTTCGTGACGCAGAGCCCCGAGACGCTGCTGTTGACGATCGAGCGCTTGAGCGCGGCCGCGTCGAACCAGCCGCAGCGGCGCGGGCGCCCGGTAGTCGCACCGAACTCGGCGCCGACAGTCGCCAGGTGTTCCCCCTGGTCGTTGAACAGCTCGGTCGGGAACGGCCCCGCCCCGACCCGCGTGGTATACGCCTTCACGACACCGAGCACGTAATCGAGATTTCGCGGCCCGAGCCCCGTGCCCGTGCTGGCCGCCGCCGCCACCGTGTTGGACGACGTGACAAAGGGATAGGTGCCGTGATCGATATCGAGAAACGAGCCTTGTGCCCCTTCGAACAGGATGCTCTCGCCGGCAACGGTAAAGTCCTTGAGGATCTGGGTGACATCCGCCGTGATCGGCCTGATGGCTTCCGCGGCCTGCAGGGCCGCATCCAGCGTCTTCGCGAAGTCGACGGGCTCCACGCGGAAATAGTTGCGCAGCAGGAAATTATGGAAATCGAGAACCTCCCCAAGCTTCGCGGCGAATTTCTCGCGCGCGAACAGGTCGGAAACCCGCAGGGCACGGCGCGAGACCTTGTCCTCGTAGGCCGGCCCGATGCCGCGCCCGGTGGTGCCGATGGCCGCCGCACCCTTGGCCTTTTCACGGGCAATGTCCAGGGCTACGTGGCTCGGCAGGATCAGCGGGCATGCGGGGCTGATCTTGAGCCGCTCGTAGACGGGCACGCCATTGGCCGCCAGGGACTCCGCTTCCCGGATCAGCGCCTCCAGCGACAGCACGACGCCGTTGCCGATCAGGCAGCTGACACCTTCGCGCAGGATGCCGGACGGTATCAGGTGCAGGATGGTCTTGTGCCCGCCGATAACGAGCGTGTGGCCGGCGTTATGCCCGCCCTGGAAGCGCACGACGGCCGCCGCCCGCTCGGTCAGGAGGTCGACGATCTTGCCCTTGCCCTCGTCACCCCACTGGGTGCCGATGACGACTACGTTCCTGCCCATACCCTTACCATGCTGGAGCTACGATCTCACGATGAACAACAGCAGCAGCCCCGCGCCCATGGCCACGAGACCGATAGAGCGCAGGTTGTTGTCGCTCAACTTACCGATCTGTTCCATGGTCCTGCGAAAGCGCTGCGGCCCGACAAAAGGAATCATGCCTTCAATGATCAGGTAAAGCGCGAACGCCGTCAGTATGTCCTGCCACATGGATACTCACGCTACCGCCGACCGCCGGCGGACGCCGGTGTCTACTGCCGGCCGCCGTCCGACTGGTTGAGGTAGCGGAAAAATTCGTTATCGGGCTCGATCACCAGGATGTCGCCCGCCTCGCCAACCGCCTCCTGGTAGGCGTTGATGCTCCGGTAAAAGGAATAAAATTCCGGGTCCTGGTTGTAAGCCTCGGCGTAGATGTTCGCCGCCGTGGCGTCCCCCGCGCCCCGGATCTGCTGCGCCTCGCGGTTCGCATTCGCGAGAATCACGGTCCGCTCCCTGTCGGCGCGCGCTTTGCGCTCCTCGGCGATCTCCCGGCCTTCCGCTCGCCGCTGCGTCGCCACGCGTACGCGCTCTTCGCGCATCTGGCGGTAGACCGAGTCGCGAACGTCGGGCGGAAACTCCACCTGTTTCAGGCGCACGTCGACCAGGTGCACGCCAAGACCCTCCGCGGTTTCGGACGCCGTCGCCAGCATGTCGCGCATCAGCTCGGCGCGCTCGACGGAAATTGCTTCCTGGACCGTGCGCTCGCCCATTTCCGTGACGATCGCATCGCGGATGATCTGCGACAGGCGATTGATCGCCACCTGCTGGGAGCCGCCGGTCGACGTGTAATACTGGACCGCATCGACTATGCGCCACTTTACGAAGTAGTCGACCTGCAGCGCGAGCCGCTCCTTGGTAAAAATGCGCTCCGGCTGGTCGCTGATGGTCAGGATCCGGCTCGGGAATGTGCGTACGGACTGGAACACCGGGATTTTGAAATGCAGCCCGGGTTCATAGTGCGCCTGCACGACCTCGCCGACCTGCAACTTGATTGCGAGCTCACGCTCGTTGACGGTGAAAGCGGAGAGCCCGAGCGCGACCAGCACGATGCCCGCCACGACGAGAAACGCCAGCTTGTCATTGGTCATTGCCGCATCCTCCGGTCGCGGGCCGCCTGCTCCGCGGCCGCCTGTTCCGACACGTCCGGCGGCGGCGGCGCCTGGCTCCCGTCCGGGGCTCTTGCGCGCGCCCGCTCCGCCTGCTCGATCAATTCGCCGACCGGCAGGTAAAGCAGGTTGCCGCTGCCTTCCGCGTCGAGAATCACCTTGCTTGCTGTGCCGTAGACGTTCTCCAGTGCATCGATGTACATGCGATCCCGGGTAACCCGCGGCGCCTGCCGGTACTCCGCCAGCACCGCGAGGAACCGGGAAGTATCGCCTTCAGCCTGTGCGATGACCCGATCGCGATAGGCTTCCGCATCCTGCACGATGCGCGATGCCTCGCCGCCCGCTATCGGGATGAGTCGTTGCGCATAGGTATCCGCTTCCAGGATGTAGCGATCGCGGTCGTTGCGCGCCTTTTGCGCATCATCCACCGCGGCCTGCACCGCTTCGGGATAATCCAGCGCTTCGAGGGAGAGCGATGTCACGGCGATGCCCGCGCCGTATTGCTCCAGCGTGGACTGCAGGATCTGCCGGGTCTGCGGCGCAATCTGGCCACGCTGCTCGTCGACCAGGTCGGCAATGGTGTTGGTCCCGACCACCTCGCGCAGGGCGCTTTCGGTGACCTCGCGCAGCGTCTCTTCCGGTTCCACGACCTCGAAGCTGTACTTGACGGGATCGCTGCGGCGGAATTGCACCACCATCTCGATGTAAATGTAGGCTTCGTCGGCCGTCAGCATCTCCGTATGGAACGAGTAATCGGACACCTCGCTGATGTTCACGATATCGACCGTCTCGATCGGGTACGGAAGGTGCCAGTGCAGCCCGGGCATGGCGGTGATGGTGTAGGCGCCGAAGCGCTGCACGACGCCGCGTTCCGCCTCGTCGACGCGGTAAAGCCCCGTGAGCGCCCAACCCGCGATGAGCAACCCGATGAGAATCCAGGCGCCCGAAGCGCCAGGGGCCCCGCTGCCCGACGAACTGCCGGATCCGCGCCCACCGCCGCCGAACAGGCTTGCAAGGCGGCGTTGCCAGTTCTGTACGATGCGGTCCAGATCGTTCGGCTGCTCGCCGCTCTTCTTCCAGCCGTCTTTGCCGTTTTCAGGGTCGTTCCAGGCCATGTAATACCTATCGGTGTGTAGCGACGCGCGACTCACCCGCGGCGGATTGCTCGAGAATGTCGGCGGGCAGGTTCTCACGCTTGACGAAGCGCTGGAACTCGCGCTCACCCATGCAAAGCTCCAGTACCCACCCGCCGTCATCGACGGGGAATTCCTGCGCTACCGCGCCCATCTCGAAAAGCAACGCGCGTTGGCGGCCCTGTCCGGGTTGCAGGCGCATCATACCCCGTACTTTCTTGCGGCGCAGACGATCCTGAACAGCCTCGAGCAGGGCCTCGATGCCCTCGCCGGTACGCGCCGAGAGCCAGACCGAACGATTGCCGGGCATGGAGGCGCCGCTCCGGCGCGGGCGGTGCTCGAGCAGGTCTATCTTGTTGTACACGCGGATCTGCGGCACCCGTTCGGCATCGAGTTCCCGCAGTACGGCATTCACCTGGCGAATGCGCTGCCAGCGATGCGGGTCGCTGGCGTCGATCAGGTGCAGAATCAGGTCCGCTTGCCGCGCTTCCTGCAGGGTCGAGCGGAACGCGGCGATGAGCTCGTGCGGCAGGTCACGGACGAAACCTACGGTATCCGCGAGCACGGTGTCCGTGCCGTCCGGCAGGGACAGGTGCCGGAGCGTGGGGTCCAGCGTCGCGAACAGCTGGTCCTCGACGTAGACCCCCGCCTCGGTGAGCCGGTTGAACAGCGTGGACTTGCCGGCATTCGTATAGCCGACGATGGCCACCGTCGGCACCTCGGCGCGCAGGCGATTCTGCCGGTTCATTTCGCGCCGGCTGTCCACCTGCTCGAGGCGCGTTTTGAGCTGGCGAATGCGCTTGCCGATGAGACGGCGGTCGGTCTCGAGCTGGGTCTCGCCGGGACCGCGCAGCCCGATGCCGCCCTTCTGGCGCTCCAGGTGGGTCCAGCCGCGCACGAGCCGCGTGGACAGGTGGCGCAATTGCGCAAGCTCCACCTGCAGCTTGCCCTCGAAACTCCGGGCACGCTGCGCGAAAATGTCGAGGATCAGGCCGTTGCGGTCCAGCACCCGGCAGCGAAGCTTCTGCTCCAGGTTACGTTCCTGTGCCGGCGTCAGCGAGGCGCTCGAAATAACGAGATCGGCGCTTTCCCCGTGCACCAGGCGCAAGAGTTCCTCGGCTTTGCCCTTGCCGACGAAGTAGCGGGAATCGGGAGTCCGGCGTGCGCTTACGAGCTGGCCCACGATCTCGGCGCCCGCCGAGGTTGCAAGCTCGACAAACTCCTCTCGTTCTATGGAATCCGGGGCTCCACCGGCTGCCGCATGAACCAGAATGGCGCGTTCGCCGCTCTTC
>CAZSKQ010000101.1:0-12387 GCA_964607425.1 uncultured Woeseiaceae bacterium | reverse complement strand
AGAACTTCAAATCGAAGGGCGGCGCCTACGTGCGCGAGCACTTCTTCGGCCGCTATCCCGAGACGAAGGCGATGGTCGCCGACATGTCGGACGAGGAGATCTGGCATTTGAACCGCGGCGGGCACGATGCGATCAAGGTGCACGCCGCATACCACAGCGCCGTGCGGCACAAGGGCCAGCCGACGATCATACTCGCGAAAACCGTCAAGGGCTTCGGCATGGGTGCGGCGGGCGAAGGCCAGAACATCGCTCACCAGCAGAAGAAGCTCGACGTCGACGCCCTGAAGGAATTTCGCGATCGCTTCAATATCCCGATCTCCGACAAGGCAATCGAGGACGACGTTCCGTACTGCAAGCCACGGCCGGACAGCGAGGAAATCGAATACCTGCAGGAGCGGCGCAAGGCGCTCGGCGGTTACCTGCCGCAACGCCGCTCCAAACCGAAGCCGCTCGCGGTGCCTTCCATCGACGCGTTCAAGACGCAGTTCGAGGGTACCGGCGATCGCGAGGTCTCGACCACCATGGCGTTCGTGCGGCTCCTGACCGCGCTGCTGCGCGACAAGGAGTTCGGTCCGCACATCGTGCCAATCGTGCCGGACGAGGCGCGCACTTTCGGCATGGAGGGCATGTTCCGCCAGGTCGGCATCTACTCTTCCATGGGCCAGCTCTACACACCACAGGATGCCGAGCAACTCATGTTCTACAAGGAAGACAAGAAGGGGCAGATCCTGGAGGAAGGCATCACGGAAGCGGGCTCCGTCTGCTCCTGGCTCGCGGCCGGCACCGCCTACAGCAATCACGATATCCAGATGGTGCCGTTCTACATCTACTACTCGATGTTCGGCTACCAGCGCGTGGGCGACTTCATCTGGGCGGGCGGCGACATGCGCACGCGCGGCTTTCTCATCGGCGGCACCGCCGGGCGCACGACGCTCGCGGGCGAGGGCCTGCAGCACCAGGACGGGCACAGTCACGTGCTTTACTCCTGCGTGCCGAACTGTGTCACCTACGATCCGACCTACGCCTACGAAGTCGCCGTGATCGTCCGCGAGGGCCTGCGGCGGATGATCAGCGAGCAGGAGAGCGTTTTCTATTACATCACCGTGATGAACGAGAACTACGCGCAGCCGCCGCTGCCGGAGGGCGTCGAGGAGGGCATCCTCAAGGGTATGTACCTGCTGCAAGAGGGGCGGCAGGCGCGCGCGCGCGTGCAGCTCATGGGCTCCGGCACCATCCTGCGCGAGGTAATCGCGGCCGCGGAGCTGCTCGAGAGGGACTTCGACATTCCGTCCGACATCTGGTCGGTGACGAGTTTCAACGAGCTGCGGCGCGAGGCGCTGGAGACAGATCGCGCCAACCGGCTGAACCCCGGCAAGGCGCGCAGGAAGAGCTACGTCGAGCAGTGTCTCGCGGAGCGCGACGGCCCGTTCGTGGCGGCCACCGATTACATGAAGATCGTGCCCGACCAGATCCGCAAGTGGGTGCCGGGCCACTTCGTTGCCCTCGGTACCGACGGCTTCGGCCGCAGCGACGCACGGGAGGCGCTGCGCCGGCATTTCGAGGTCGATCGCAGCTACATTGCCGTCAATGCGCTCGCGGCGCTGGCGGAAGAGGGCGCCATCGAGGCGAAAGTGGTGGCGGAGGCGATTGAAAAGTACGACATCGACCCGGAGAAGCCGGCTCCGGTCCGGCTCTGAGCGGGGGCGGGCGATGGCGGACATCATCGATATCAAGGTTCCGGACCTCGGCGATTTTTCCGAAGTCGAGGTCATCGAGGTGCTCGTGAAAGCGGGCGATACCGTCGAGCCGGAGGACGGGCTCATCACGCTCGAGACCGAGAAAGCGGCGATGGATGTGCCGGCCACGGACGCGGGCGTCATCGAGGAGATGACGGTCACGACCGGCGACAAGGTATCGGCAGGTGACGTGATCGGCCGCATGAAGGTCGAGGCGCCGGCGGCCGCGCAGGATTCCGGCGCGGGGCGCGGGGAAGCACCAGCAGAAGCGCCGAAAGCCGCGGAAACGGAATCCGGCGGCGCCGCGGAGCCGCGGGTCGAGCGGCGCGAGAGCCCCGAAGGCGGGCCGAAGCGCCTGCCGCTGGAGGTGCCCGATATCGGCGATTTCACCGACGTCGAGGTCATCGAGGTACACGTGCAGGACGGGGACGAGGTCAAGGTCGACGATCCGCTGATCACGCTGGAAACCGAGAAAGCCGCGATGGACGTTCCGGCCACCGCCGCGGGACGCATCGAGTCGGTGGAGGTGGCGGTAGGCGACCGCGTTTCCGAAGGCCACCGCATTGCGATCGTCCTGGCCGAGCCCGGGGATACCGCGGCCGAAAAAGAGGCGCCGGTGCGGGAAGAGGACGCCCCACGCAAACCGGATGCCGATGCCGGCCCCGCGCCGGAGCCCCGGTCGCAGCCGGATCGCGCACAACCCCCGGCCGAGCGACGGCGCCTGCCCGCTATCGACGAAGCCGGGTTCGCACAGGCGCACGCGAGCCCGTCGGTGCGCAAGCTGGCGCGCGAGCTCGGGGTCGATCTCATCCGCGTGAAGGGCAGCGGGCCGAAAAACCGCGTGCTCCAGGACGACGTGAAAGCCTGGGTGAAGGCTTTCCTGACCGGCGACCAGGGAACGGCCGCCCTGCCGAACGTGCCACGCGTGGATTTCCGGAAGTTCGGCGAGGTGGAGCTTACCCCGCTCACGCGCATCCAGAAGATCGCGGGACCGCGGTTGCAAGCGAGCTGGATCAACCTGCCGCACGTGACCCAGCACGAGCTCGCCGACATCACGGAGCTCGAGGCAAAACGCCAGGAGCTGAAAGGCGAGGCGAAGGAGCGCGGCATCAATCTCACGCCGGTGGCGTTTGTCATGAGAGCGGTGGTCGCGACCTTGCGGGAGTTTCCCAAGGCGAATGCGTCGCTCGGCGATGACGGCCAGACCCTCGTGATGAAGCACTACAACCACCTGGGTTTCGCCGTGGACACGGAGCAGGGTCTCGTCGTGCCGGTGATCCGCGATGCCGACAAGAAGGACGTTTACGAGCTGGCGGAAGAGCTCGGAACGCTGTCGCAGGCGGCGCGCGAGGGCAAACTCAAACTCGACCAGATCCAGGGTGCGAGCTTCACGATTACGAGCCTCGGCAGCATCGGCGGCAGGTTCTTTACTCCCATCGTCAACGCGCCGGAGGTGGCCATCCTCGGTGTATCGCGTTCGACGATGCAGCCGGTCTGGAACGGGTCTGAGTTCAAGCCGCGCCTCATGCTGCCGCTGTCACTGTCCTACGATCATCGGGTGATCGACGGTGCCTATGCCGTGCGCTTCACCACCTTTCTCGCGCAAAGGCTCGGCGACGTCGACGCGCTGCTCGAGGCCGTGCCCTGATGGGAACCGTACGGCTCGTCGTGCCCGACCTCGGCGACTTCTCCGGCGTCGAAGTGATCGAGGTGCTGGTCGGTGCGGGCGATACCGTGGCAGTCGACGATTCGCTGATCACGCTGGAAACGGAAAAAGCCTCGATGGACGTGCCGGCCACGCAGGCGGGCAAGATCCTGTCGCTGGACGTCAAAGTCGGCGACAAGGTTTCCGCCGGGGATCCCATTGCCACGATCGAGACGGGCGAGGAGGAGATCGCTGCCGCGCCGGCGGCAGGCGATGAGGAGGCTCCCGCCCGCCCGGCGGCATCGACAGCGGCGGCCCCGGGTCCCGCGGTCTCGCGTCCCGCGTCCGACGCAACACACGGTGCCGACCTGGTGGTCATCGGCGCGGGGCCAGGTGGCTATACAGCCGCGTTCCGGGCCGCCGACCTCGGCCAGAAAGTGATTCTCGTCGAGCGCTGGCCCATGCTCGGCGGTGTGTGCCTGAACGTCGGCTGCATTCCGTCCAAGGCCCTGCTGCACGCGGCCAAGGTGATTGACGACGCGGCCGCCATGGCGGAGCACGGCATTCACTTCGGCAAGCCGCGTATCGACGCGGCGAAGCTGGGCGAATGGAAGAACGGCGTCGTCGGCCGCCTGACCGGCGGCCTGGCACAGCTGGCCCGCCAGCGCAAGGTGACGGTCATCCAGGGCACGGCGAAATTCCTCTCGGCGAATCGCCTGGCCCTCGACAACGGGGAAACCATCGAGTTCGGCAATTGCATCATCGCCGCGGGCTCGGAAAGCGCGAAGCTGCCCAACACGCCTGATGATCCACGCATCGTCGATTCGACCGGCGCGCTCGAGCTCGATCCGTTACCGAAGCGCCTGCTGGTGATTGGCGGCGGCATTATCGGCCTGGAAATGGCCTGCGTGTACAACGCGCTCGGCAGCAGGGTAAGCGTGGTCGAGCTCACGGATAGCCTGATGCCCGGCACCGATCCGGACCTCGTGCGCCCGTTCCGCAAATTCATCGAACCGCGTTACGAAGCGATACTGCTGCAAACCAGGGTCACCGGCATGCGCCCGACGGTGCCGGGTATCGAGGTCACGTTCGAGGGCGAGAACGCACCGGACAAGGAGCTCTACGATCGCGTGCTGGTGGCGGTTGGCCGCCGCGCCAACGGCGACCGGCTGGACGCAGAGGAGGCGGGCGTGCGGGTCGGTGATGACGGCATCATCGAGGTGGACAAGCAGCAGCGCACGAACGTACCGAACATCTTCGCCATCGGCGATCTCGCCGGCGGCCCGATGCTCGCGCACAAGGCGAGCCACGAGGGCAAGGTCGCGGCCGAGGTCGCCGCGGGCGAGAAGAGCGCGTTCGACGCACGGGTGATTCCGTCGGTCGCGTACACCGATCCGGAGATCGCGTGGACCGGGCTCACGGAAACCGACGCAAAGCGCGACGGGATCGATTACACGAAAAAGCAGATTCCCTGGAGTGCCAGTGGCCGCGCGCTGTCACTCGGCCGGCCGGAGGGCTTCACCAAGCTCCTGTTCGACCCGGCTACGGGCCGTGTGCTCGGCGGCGGCATCGTCGGCCCTTCCGCCGGCGACCTGATCACGGAGATCTCGCTCGCGGTTGAGATGGGTGCCGACGCGGCCGACGTCGCGCTGACGATCCACCCGCACCCGACCCTGTCGGAGACGGTGATGTTCGCCGCCGAAGCGTACGAAGGCACCCTCACCGATCTCTATATGCCGCGCAAAAAATAGCGGGAGACGGGAGGAGGCCGCCGTACGGGCTGCCGTTGCGAAATGAGACCGCCAGGCCGGGCCCTCACCGAACGCGAGAAAGCGGCCCTCGCCGCGTGCATTCCGAGGCAGGACCTCGACAACGCAAGGCTTCGTGAAGACCGCGTGCCGCTGTACCTGCCGGCGCGGTTCGTGGCGGTCACCCGCGGCAACCGCATCTACCTGCGCCCGGGCGCGTGCCGCACCGACACGATCGAGGGCCTCGCGCTGCTTGCCCACGAGTTGGCGCACGTCGGCCAGTACCGGCGGGGCGCGACCTGGCTCAGCTTCATCCTGTCATATCTCCGCCACGGCTACCGGAACAGCCCGTTCGAAATCGAGGCCCGGCAGACGGAGCGACGCGTCCGGCGCGGACTGTCGCGAACCGGCCTGTAGGAAGCGCGCACCGCGCGCGATGCCATGATTGGCGATCGGTGGCATCGCGCGTAGGGCGCGCTCCTACGGGCACCGGTGAAGAACCCGGGTCCGAGCCGGTGCCTGGATATTACTCACATCAGCCGCCGCAGCCGCTCGAGGTAAGCCTGCTCGTCGGGGAGGGCGTTTGCCCGCTGGGCCTCCCACAGCGTTTCGGCCAGGCAGTCGATGGCGCGGTGCTCGGCCTCCAGGCGGTCGCCGGCGCGGGCGGCGAGCTTCGTGAAGACCTCGCGAATCCCCGGCGGACGGTCGGTCGCGACCTGGTCGCGCAGGGCGAGGTGCAGCCCCATGTGCAGGAACGGGTTCGTGCTCCCTTGCTCGGGCGTGTAAGCCCGCTCCACGTCCTCGTCCAGCACCGCGGCCCGGTACTCCGGGTGATCCTCGATCACCTGCACGATCTGGGCTTCCAGCGGGCTCAGGAGCTCGCCCGCCTGGAATTTGCGCCAGGCGTCACCGTACATCTGCCGGAGCTCGGTCCGGTCGTGGCCGAAGATCACGTGACGGTGCGCCTCCGCCGCGGGCCGCGCCCTTCGTCCAGGGGGGCGGGCGTCTTCGGGCGGTATTCGCACAGGTCCACGATCAGGCAGCGGTAGCATTCCGGCCGGCGTGCCTTGCACACGTAGCGGCCGTGCAGGATCAGCCAGTGGTGCGCATTCTTGCGGAACTCCTCCGGCGTCGTTTTCAGCAGGCGCTTTTCCACTTCTAGCGGAGTCTTGCCTTTCGCGAGTCCCGTGCGGTTCGCTACCCGGAAAATGTGCGTATCCACCGCGATGGTCGGCTCGCCGAACGCCGTGTTGAGGATGACGTTCGCGGTCTTGCGGCCGACGCCCGGCAATTTTTCCAGCTCCTCGCGCGTTCGCGGCACTTCCCCGCCGTGCTGCTCCACCAGGATGCGGCAGGTGTTGATGATGTTCTCCGCCTTGCTGTTGAAGAGCCCGATCGTCCGGATGTAGTCCTTCAGCCCTTCCACCCCGAGGTCGAGGATGGCCTGCGGCGTATTGGCATGCGGGTAAAGCCGTGCCGTCGCCTTGTTCACGCCGACGTCGGTGGCCTGTGCCGAGAGGATGACCGAGACCAGCAGCTCGAACGGCGTCGAGTACGCGAGCTCCGTGTCCGGGTGCGGATTGGCCTCGCGGAAGCGGCGGAAAATCGCGGTGCGCTTTTCGTTGTTCAATGGACGGAGGTCAGATCGATTGCCGCGCGATCGCGCCGACGTGCTGGCGGCGGCGGCGGTCGAGCGCGTTTTTGCCCGCGACGGCGAGGGCAAGGCTGAAAAAGGCGCCCGGCGGCAGGATGGCCAGCAGGAACCCGCCGTCGACGATCACCAGGCCGTGAAACGGATCGCCGCCGAACAGCATGTCCAGCCGGTAGAACACCGTGCCGTGCCCCAGCAGCTCGCGGAAGGTGCCGAGTGCCACGAGGAGCAGCGCGAAACCGAGACCCATTGCGGCGCCGTCGGCGATGCTCGGGACGATGGGATTGCGCGAGGCGAACACCTCCGCGCGCGCGGTTACGGCGCAGTTCGTCACGATCAGCGGGATGAAAATGCCGAGCGATGCGTCCAGCGCGGGGAAGTATGCCTTGAACAGCAGCTCGATGCAGGTGACGAGGCTCGCAATGATCAGGACGTAGATCGGGATGCGAATCTCGTTGATGATCCAGCGCCGGCTCGCCGATACCAGCAGGTTGGAGCAGGCCAGTACGAGGGTGGTCGCCAGCCCGAGCCCCAGGCCGTTGACGAAGCTCGTGGTGATCGCGAGCAGCGGGCAGAGCCCCAGCAGTTGCACCAGCCCCGGGTTGTCGTCCCACAGGCCTTTGGCCAGGATCCCTCCCGTGCTGCCGTCCGCGCTCACTCTTTCTGCTCCTCCGGCGTCCCGCCCCCTGCCTTCGACTCCTCGCCCGCGGCTCCGAAGATGAAGTCGCGGTGGCCCTCGAAGTATAACAAGGTCTGCTTGATTGCCCGGACGACCGCCCGTGTCGTGACAGTCGCGCCGGTTATCTGGTCGAAGGCACCGCCATCGCGCTTGACCGCCCATTTGCCGCGCGGCGGCTCGAGGAGGGAAGTGTCGGGGAATTGCTGCAGCCAGTTCGTCCTCGAAGCCTCGATCAGGTCGCCGAGCCCGGGTGTCTCGCTGTGCTCCAGCACTCGCACGCCGGTGACCTCGCCGGAGTATTCGATCCCTATCAGGAGCTTGATCGGCCCGGCGTAGCCGCCCGGCTCGGTAACCACGAACACTGCCGCAACGGGCGCCTGCTCCGAGTACACGCGGTAGACGGGCACCGGTTCCGTACCCGGCAGCTCATGCGGCGGCGGGATGACCAGCAGCGACTCAGTGGCAACGTTGTCATAGAACACGCCGGAGAGCGTGGGCTCGAGGCTCCGTTCCAGCGCCGCCTGCTCGTTCTCCGCGATGCGCGGCGCGGTGAGGTGCCAGGTGATCGCCACCAGCGCGGTGCAGATTGCCGCGAGCGCGCCGAGCGTGAGCCCGCTGCGCCAGGCGCCCGGACCCTGGCTCATCTGGCGCTGTCCCCGTGCTTCAGGTGGCCGATGATGCGCGGCCGCGTCAGGTGATCGATGGCCGGCGCCGCCATGTTCATCAGGAGCACGGCGAACGCCACCCCGTCGGCATAGCTGCCCCAGCGCCGTATCGCGTAGATCAGGAGCCCGATGCCGAAGCCGTAGACAAGGCGTCCCCGCGGGCTGGTCGCCGCGGTGATGGGATCGGTGGCGATGAAGAAGGCGCAGAGAATCGTGCCGCCGCTGAACAGGTGGAAGCCCGGGCTCGGGTGCACACCGGTGCCGAGGAAGTACACGAGCCCCGAGGGCAGCAGGACTCCGGCAAGCACGCCGGCGGGGATCTGCCAGCGAATGACTTTCTGCAGCAGCAGCCAGCCGCCGCCAATCGCGATGAAGTTGCCGATCCACTCCCAGCCGCGGCCCCCGAAGTCGCCCATCAGCGGATTGCTGTAGATTTCGCGGAACGCCTCCATCTCGGCGATGCCGGTTTTCACCGTATTGAGCGGTGTCGCCCGCGTGATGGCGTCCCAGTCCAGGTACGCGGGCAGCGACCCGGTCAGCGTGTACCGAGCCGTCTCGTAGAACGACATGTAATGGTAATCGATGTCGCCGATCCGTGGCGCGGGCCACATGCTCATGTAAACGGGAAACGCGATGAGTACGACGACGTAGCCCGCCATTGCCGGGTTGAACACGTTGTAGCCGAGCCCGCCGTACAGGTGCTTCGCGCCGATAATGGCGAACAGCGCCGCCGTCCCCGTCACCCACCACGGGGTCAGCGGCGGGAGCGAAAACGCGAGCAACGCCGCAGTGACCATCGCGCTGAAATCGAGCAGTGCAGGCTCGATGGGCTTGCCGCGCACGCGCCGCATGAACAGTTCGCCGGCCGCGCAAAACAGCGCCGCGAAGAACAGGTTCAGGATGAAGCCCGGGCCGAAAAACCAGACGTAGGCGAGCCCCGCGGGAACGAGCGCGTACAGCACCTGGCGCATGGTCCCGCCGACGTCGTTCGGCGGCTTGCCGTACGGCGCCTCGCGGCGCTTGAACTCCATCGCGCTCAGTCCTCCGGCTTGCGGGTGACCCGGTGCTTCTCGCGCGAGCGTTGTACCATCGCCCGGATATCTTCGGGCCGGGCGCTGATCGCGGAACGCTTCTGCTGCGCCAGCTCATCGCGGCGCTTCTGCTCTTCGATGTTCAGCCGCTCGGTGCGCGACTCGAAGCGGCGGCGGGCGCGCTCGGCGCGCTCTTTCTCGGCGGCGAGTTCGAGAATACGCGCCTTTGCCCGGCGGAAGTAGGCCGTCAACGGTATGTGGCTGGGGCAGACGAGATCGCAGCAGCCGCACTCGATGCAATCGCGCAAACCGAGAGCGCGGAGTTTGTCCTCGTTATCGGCAACGGCGAACCAGTACAGTTCCTGCGGTTGCAGCACCACGGGGCAGACCGCGGCGCACTCCCCGCAGCGAATGCAGGCCTTCTCGTCCTCGAGCGGCACCGGCTCCGAGAGCACCAGTACGCAATTCGTGGCTTTCACCAGCGGCACGCGATCGGTGCTGATGGATTTGCCGGTCATCGGACCGCCGATAATCAGCTGCTGCGGCGCCCCGATGTAGCCGCCGGCGAATTCGATTACCTCGGACAGCGCCGTACCGATGCGGGCGCGGACGTTCATCGGTTCGGCAACGCCATTGCCGGTGACGGTCGTCACTCGCGAGATCAGCGGCTCGCCTTCGCAGATCCAGTGCCAGATTGCCGCCGCCGTGCCGACGTTCTGCACGAGACAGCCGATATCCGTGGGCAGGCCGCCGCTAGGCACCTCGAGGCCGGTAACGAGCTGCACGGTCTGGTCCTCGCCGCCGGAAGGATAGATCGACGGCACGATCTTCAGCACGAAGCGCTCATCACCCGAATCGCGCAGTGCCTCCGTCATGGCGTGGATCGCCTCCGGTTTGTCGCTTTCGATCACGATCACGCAGCGGTTCACGGCGAGCGCGTGCAGCAGGATGCGGCCGCCCCCGAGCACGTCGGCTGCGTGCTCGCGCATCAGCATGTCATCGCAGCAGATATAGGGCTCGCACTCGACACCGTTCAGCACCAGCGTATCCAGGGGCATGCTACGCGCCTGCATGAGCTTCTGCGCGGTTGGAAACACGGCGCCGCCCAGCCCGACAATGCCGCCGTGGAGAATGCGCTCGAGGAGGGCTTCCGGGTCCATCTTCTCGAACTCGACAGCCGATGCGGCCATATCGACCGCGGCATCGCGGCCATCGCATTCGATGACGATGCAGGGCGCGGGTTCGCCGAAGCGCCGCGACACGGGCCAGGGCTCGATGGCCACGACTTTCCCGGATGACGAGGCGTGCACCGGCGCGCTCAGGATGCCATCCGCCCGCGCGACGAGCTGTCCCTTGAGCACCTGGTCGCCGATCCCGACCACCGGCTCCGCGGGCTCGCCGGAATGCTGCGCCAGCGGCAGCACGAGCTGGGCAGGGGCAGGCATTTCACGAATCGGCCGGCTCGTCGATTGGGCTTTTTCCGCCGGCAGCCGCAGACCGCCGTACCACTTGCCGAGATCGACTGTCGGCGCGGCGTTCATGCCGCGCTCAAGCTGATGCAGTCCACCGGGCAGCGTGGCAGGCACAGTCCGCAGCCTGTGCACTCGCGTGCGATGACCGTGTGCAGGTAGCGGTGTGCGCCGCTGATCGCATCGACCGGGCAGGCTTCCCGGCACCAGGTGCAGCCGATGCAGGCAGACTCGTCAATGACCGCGATCACGGACGGTGAGGCCGCTTCCTCCGCCAGCGGGAGCGGCTCGCGGTCGAGGAGTTCCGCCAGGCGCTGCACGGTCTCGTTGCCGCCCGGCGGGCAGAGATTGATCGCGGCGTCGTCCTCGACAATGGCCGCTGCATAGGGCCGACAGCCGGCAAAGCCGCATTGGGCGCACTGTGTTTGCGGCAGGAGATCGTTGACCTGGTCGACCAGCGCATCGCTTCGTCCCGGCAGCCGGCTTGACGCGAACCCGAGCACGAGCCCGGCCCCGAGCGCAATACCGCCCATCGTGAGAACGGCGGTGAGGACGGGAACCCACATGTCGTGTCAGCCGCGCGCCATTCCGGAAAAGCCCATGAAGGCGAGGGACATGAACCCGGCGGTCATGAGCGCAATGGCGGTACCGCGAAACGGCGCCGGGACGTCCGCAGCGGCCATTTTCTCACGGATCGAGGCGAACAGCACCAGCACGAGCGCGAAGCCAAGCGATGCCCCGAAGCCGAAAACCACCGACTCGACGAAGCCGTGCGCCTCTTGCACGTTGAGCAGCGCGACGCCGAGCACGGCGCAGTTGGTGGCGATCAGCGGGATATAGATGCCGAGCACCTGGTGCAGCAGCGGGCTCAACCGCCGCACCATCATTTCGGTGAACTGCACGCTAGCGGCGATGACCAGGATGAAGCTGAGCGTCCGCAGGTACTCGATGTCGAGCGGCACCAGCACGTACCGGTGCAAAAGAAAGCTCGATGCGGACGACAGCGTCAGCACGAAACCGGTAGCGAGGGCCATGCCTGTAGCCGCTTCCAGGTTCCGGGACACGCCCATGAACGGACACAGCCCCAGGAACCGGACCAGAACGAAATTGTTCACCAGTACGGTAGCGACGAGTATCAGGAAGAGGTCGGCCACGGCCTCAGGTTTCCTTCGATTGCTCGACCATCGCCTCGACGTCGCTTGCCTGCAGCCTCGTGAGAAGAGGCTTGTATTCGGCGATACGCCGCCCGAGGAGCGGAGTTTCCGCCGCCTGCCACTGCCAGGCGTCCTCGCCGAACAGTGACCGGGCGCGTTCCGCGAGCCCCGGCAGGGCCGGGTCGAGCCAGATCGCGAGCGACCGGAACAGGTTGAGCCCCTGCGTGCACACGGCCTGAACTTCGGGCAGCCGCGCCTCCTCTTTGGCCATGACCCACGGCTTCTTGGCCTCGATGTAGCGGTTGGCGCGATCGGCCAGCAACATGATGGCGCGCATGGCTTTCGAGTACTCGCGATCCTCGTAACAGGACGCGATCGCATCCGCCTCGGCCGCGAATTCCCGGAACAGCGCCGGGTCGTCGAGGCGATCGGCGAGCTGCCCGCCGAAATGCCGGCTGATGAAACCCGCGCAGCGGCTGGCGATATTGACCAGTTTGCCGACCAGGTCCGAATTGACGCGGGCCACGAAATCCTCGAGGTTGAGGTCTATATCGTCCATGCCCGGGCCGAGCTTGGCCGCGTAGTAGTAGCGCAGGAAATTGGGATCGA
>CAZSKQ010000100.1:0-12699 GCA_964607425.1 uncultured Woeseiaceae bacterium | reverse complement strand
GTGGAAGACTCGTGACTTTCGATCGGGGGCTCGCCGCACTGCACACCGATGTGGGCTTGCTTATAGAAGATTGATCGACGCTTTCGCCTGGCGAAAAGCCTTGCACGAAGTTGCAATGTCAATACGGTGCAAGTGATCGCCAAAACCATCAAGACAGCCGCGCTGGGCATAACGAATGCTGGCGCCATATGGCAGGAGTATTCGCTGCCGTATAGCGCTGCTTGACCTGACGGAGCGATACGAATGCTGCGAACGAAATCCGGCAGCCGCCTTTCGCAACCCGTCGATCCGACACGTGACCATATACTCGGGGACGCTGCCGCCCGAATCTCGCTCGTGGAGTACGGCAGCTATGCCTGCCCGCACTGCCGCTCGGCGAACGAACAGGTTGCCGCCGTCCGCGATCGATTCGGCGACCGTATATCCTACGTGTTCCGGCACCGGCCGCTGACGGGCAGCGACATCGCCCGTCGCGCCGCCGAGCTCGCCGAACGCGCCGGTGATGAAGAGCACTTCTGGCGCGCGCACATCGACCTGATGACCCGCTCGACCATCCTGACCGAAGACGATCTCGTCTCAGTTGCCGCCGAACTGGAACTGGACCGGAAAAGTCCCATGGAGGCGGCAGCGTCCGAGCGACATGCACGCGAACGCGTCGACGACGACGAAAGAAGCGCGCAAGCCAGTGGCGTGCGCTTCACGCCATCCTTCTTCATCAACGGGCGCCTGTACGATGGGCCGTGGGACGAAATCTCGCTTTCCGATGCGATGCTCAACACGCTCGGCCATCGCGTACGCTCGGCGGCTCTCGATTTCGCGAGCTGGGGTCCGTCGGCGGGCGTCCTGCTGCTGCTCGCCGCAGTGCTCGCGGTGGCGATCGCGAATTCCCCGTTCGGTCCCGCCTTTCAGTCGTTCTGGGAGCAGCCTCTCGAGCTCCGCCTTGGTGGCACAGCATTCGGAATGTCATTGCCGGATTGGATTGACGACGGTCTGTTGTCGATCTTTTTCCTGGTCGTCGGGCTCGAAATCAAGCGCGAGTTCACGGTCGGCCATCTCGCCGGGAGACGATCCGCGGCGCTGCCCATCGCGGCTGCCATCGGCGGCATGTTGGTCCCGGCCCTCATCTACATGCTGATCCTTCCCGACGGTGCCTGGGCGCGGGGCTGGGGCGTGCCCATGGCCACGGACACGGCTTTTGCGGTCGCGCTGATTGCCCTGATGGGGGCACGCGTGCCGGTCGAGCTCCGCATCTTCCTTACGGCCGCCGCTATCGTCGACGACATCGGCGCTATCGTTGTGGTCGCCTTGTTCTATTCGGGTAGCCTGGACTTCGAGTATCTCGGGGCGGCCGCGGCTATTACTACGTTGCTGGCGCTGTTCGATCGCTGGCACATCTACCGCGTGACGCCGTACGCGCTCCTCGGCGCGGTGCTCTGGTTCTGCGTGTACAAGGGTGGGCTGCACCCCACGCTGGCCGGCGTCATGCTCGCGCTGTTCATACCGACCCGCCCGCCGGCCAACCTGCGCACATTGTCCGCGCAGGCCGATGCCATTATTGCGGCAGAGGCACAGAAAGGCGGCGATGTTTTGCGCAACGGTCCTTCGCTCCCCGCGATGTGGGCGCTGGACTTGATTCACGATCGGCTCGAATCGCCCGCCGACCGGCTCCTGCGGCATGCAGGTGCGCGCTCGAGCTATATTGTGCTGCCGATCTTCGCACTGGCTAATGCCGGCGTCGCGATGACCGCCGACGTGCTCGGCGGCCATGCCTCGCTCGTGCTCGCCATCATGACCGGACTTGTCGTGGGCAAGCCGCTCGGTATCACCCTGGCCGCGCTGCTTGCGGTCGCCACCGGCCTCGCGACCAAGCCGCCCGAGTATTCCTGGCGGCAACTGGCCGGGGCCGGGGCGCTGGGCGGCATCGGTTTCACTATGTCGCTGTTCATTGCTGCCCAGGCGTTCCCGCTCGAGGCGGATTTCACGGCCGCGAAGATCGCGGTGTTTGCAGCATCGGTGCTGTCGGCCGTCACAGGCGTGTCGTTGTTACGGGGTGCCCACGCCACACCGGAGTAGGCGGTCCGAACGTGCTGGCGCGGAGTGTCATTCCGGTGCTTCACGCTGCAGGAGCCGCTCTGCGACCGATCAGAAGAGGTAGTCCAGGGTGATGCTGAACGATCGGCCATCATCCTGATAGTTGTCCCGATCGAGCACCGTCGTGTGGCTCGGGCTGTAGCTTGCCAGGAAGTTCATGTTCATAGCGGGAGCCCAAAGGAAACCCAGGCCCCAGTTAAGGTGCGTGTAGGCCTCATGGTTGACACCCAGCCGATCCCGGTAGTCGTAGCTGAAGTCCTTGTTCGCGTAGAAGGAGAGCCCGTATGTACGGTTATAGAAGTAGCGAAGCTGGTAACCGATCGCGGAACGCTCGGAGCTGGCTCCGCTGATATAGTCCTGCTCGTTCCGGATATAGGCCAGGCTCTGGTACCAGGAATGCGGTCCCCAGTCCGCCACAATCGAGTGAACAGCGAGTCTCAATGCATCGAAGTCGGATACCAGCTCTATGCCGGTTCCATTGAACTGCGCGAGATCGGCTATCGTTTCACCCTGGTACCCCAAGCTGTTGGTGATGGAGAAATTCCGATCACTTACGCCAGGCGGACAGTCCCCGGGGCAAAGCAAACTGGTCTTGAAACTGTTGACCTGGGAGCCTTGATTTTCTCCCGTCATGTATTCAGCCAGCAGCCAAAGATCATTGCCATGGCGGCGGAACTGCTCTCCCGTTCCCGGCAGGCCGTTATAGCCGATTGCGATGTAGTCGTTGTGGCCGTTGCTCCAGGACGGATCCAGATCGCCTGTGCTGATTGAATACTGCGTCAGCCAACGATTATTCCAGAATCCATAGGTAGTAAAGGTCGAGGTGGAGAACGCATTACCGACGCCGCCCTGTCCATATCCCCACGGCCGCAACTGGTAGAGCGGAAACACGAATTCCGTGTGTGCATCGGGCGACTCGTTGCCCGCAACGAAGCCAAAGAAATCGTCTTTCCCGACCATCCAACTGGCGGTCAAGCGGATTTCATCGTATGCGAAGTAATTCTTGTTTGTCTTGTTACCGGCAGTCGGTTCGCTGACCGAAACGAGCGCCTGGTTGCCGATGTAGCCGATTTCCGTCCAGATTCCCAGCCAGTCCGTGATGGGTCCGGTGAAGAATAGTGCGATCCGGCTGCCGATAGTCGATGTGGTTGGCCTGTCTTCTCCATCAACACCGGCTCCGTCGGAAACCAGCGAGCTGACGAAGCGCGCCGAGAGGAAATCCTTCCAGTTCAGTGCGAGATAATTACCGCCATACTCGGGCGTTTCTTCGCCCTCGGCATCGAAGCCGGTTTGACGAAGCTCCCCCTGTATTGAATCAGGCTGTGTATACCCCCGAAGCAGGAAGAGCCGCCCCGTACGCGTGAATAGCGGTACGGGATTGAAACCAACATGGCATGAATTGCAATCAAGGCCGGTTTGTCGGGCATAGCCCGGCACGGCTCCGGCGGAACGTGGAAAGAACGCGCTTACCAGGATGATGATGGTTGCGGCGAAGAACATGATGGCCACGACCGGGGTCATTCGATTCGGCTTTGTCATTGTTGTCTCCTCGGGGCCTTGCAAAATCCCGACAATGAAAACGTTACTCGCTGTCGATTGGCGACTGTTGCGAGGCTTCTTGCATTTCACCTTTCAAGTAGGCAATGAGCGGACGCAGATCGGCGATCATTGTTGCGTCGAAAGAGGGCATATTCGGGTACTCGTCATAACGTCCTTTCCAGCCAGTCCTGCCGTTTCGAATTACTTGCTGAAGGGCCACCGAAGTACCGTAGGTGACAAAAGGATTGCCGTTCAACGGCGGTCCGATAGCGGGAATCCGGTCCGGTGTGCCGCGTCCCCCGGGTCCGTGGCAGGTGGCACAACGGGCGTCGTAAATAGCCTTTCCCACAGCCTGGTCTGCCGAAGCTTCCGCGGCGTAGCCCGGCCTTCCGGGTAGCCATAACATCGCGACGGCGAACACAACGAACACGACAAAGCCCGAGATCAAGCCGCGCGAGAGAGAGGTGCCGAACCGTTTCATCTTGCAGCTCCTTATAGTGGATGCTTGCAAAACTTTAGGACGTGCCGCTCGTGATCTCTATCGAAAACTTGCTCGATTGATTGGAAATAATTGCTACGCAACCACACTCGATCGGGGGTTCACACGGAGCACGTTTTTCGACAAGACTTGCACGTCGCGTAAACGCGATGCTGCTTCAACGTACTTGCTTACTGTGTTGTCTTGATAAGAAAGGAGGCCACGTGTGAACAAACATTCGGTTGATAAATCGTCCCGACGCGGATTTCTCAAGCGCGCTGCAATCATCACCGGCGTTGCGGCACTGCCAGGCTGGTCGGTTGCCAACCGCGGCTACGCTGCAGAGAACCCGAAAGCGCCAAGGGATGCGGTGAAGTACCAGGACACGCCGAAAAATCGGCAACGGTGCAGCGAATGCATCTACTACATACCACCGGGCCAGGGTTCCTCCCGGGGCCAGTGCAAAGTGGTTCAGGGAGACATTGCGGCCGACGGGTGGTGCATGCTGTTTGTAGCGAAATAGCAGCTACAGGCTCGCACCGGATCGACTGGAGCCGCCTGGGTCTGTAGAGCGGTGGCCGATTTTGCCGCGGCGGTAGGCCGTGGGAGTGGTTCCGACAAGACGCCGGAATGTATTGGCGAAATGACTATGGCTGGAGAATCCGCTCTTTTCCCCGATGTCGATAATTGAAAGAGCGTTCCTCCGGAGCATCGCCTGAGCGAGGCTTATCCGATGATCGAGAACATACTTATGGGGCGTCGTACCGGTCACCCTGCGAAACTGGCGGATAAAATGATATACGCTCATGTTTGCGATATTCGCTAACTGGAGCAGGTGCAACTCCTTGTCCAGGTTACCGCGGATGTAGGAAATTGCCGCGTCGACGCCTTTGTTGTCGGGGCGTTCCTGGTGTGTTGGATCATCGGGGTGTACGGGGACATGCCGGTGAACCAGCCGCGCTGAAAGCAGTGCCGCAAACGAGTCAATGTAGAGGGCGTCTGGCCGGGGGTTACGGGTTTGCAGTTCGGCCAGGCACGCGCGCCCTATTTGCGCCATCAGCGGATCATGGAAGCCGAACCG
This sequence comes from uncultured Woeseiaceae bacterium, assembly GCA_964607425.1. Lineage (GTDB taxonomy): Bacteria > Pseudomonadota > Gammaproteobacteria > Steroidobacterales > Woeseiaceae > IDS-8. The sequence continues at coordinate 7,510 of CAZSKQ010000100.1, read as the reverse complement.
GTCGACCTTTTCAAGATCTTCAATCCCAGTTTGTCTTTGCAGGTATTGTCGAATGAACCCATGTGCGATTTGAATCTGCAGAACTTCGACGTTATCGCTCCAACGCCAGGTAACACCGTGGTTCGGGGGTACGTACGAGAAGCAATCGACATCGATCCTGGCTGTGGAGAAGGCGCTGCCAAACGACCGTTCGACGACGTGGGCGCATGGCGACATGTGTATGGTAATGCGCGGATCGGGCACCGGCGGCAAGCATACTTCTCCGGGTGCAAGGCTGTACGCTCTGATTACCAGGTTTGCCCAACCCGCCGGCACACTGTCGACAACAGGCGCACCCGGCATGAACTCGCTTAATCGTACCGCGGTGGTTGGATGCGGGAAGCGGTTCGGTGCGACTGGGTTCGACGTTGCCACGAGTGAATTCCCGGTTATTGCGAACGTCATGCTATCGCCGGTGTTCAACCGCGCTTACTCGGCGAATGGGGCGTTCTGCAGATAGTCCACCGTGGATGGAGCGTGATATTCCGGCACGAAGCGTTCCCCGAAATCGCGGGTGAAGTTGTCGTAGGTCGTGTGCGGGCGGGAAGTGACAATTCCACAAATTGCGTGCGTGAACCGCTGCTTCATATCCAGCCTGGGATATGCGTCCAGGATCTTCCCCAACTGGTCCCTGGTCAGCTTCTCTATACCCTGGCCGGACCAGTCCAGAACGGTGCCGGCTGAACAAAGCGCGACCTCGGCCTCTTTGTGCAACGCGAGCGAAGGCGTGGAATTGAGGGCGACACCATCCCAGATCAGCTGTGCGCGGCCGCCGTCGATTCCCAGGTCATGGGCGAAGTCGCGTGCGGCATCCGCTCCTTCCACTTCGAAGCGCCGCGGGCCGTTGAAGGTATACGACAAGCCAAGGTCGTGCAGAATTGTGGCAATCGCCAGTACCTCGGCATCATGCGGAGTGCGGTAGATTTCAGCGAGAGTTGCCGCGAAAAGCCAGGAACGCATGACGTGATTGAACAAGAATGGCTCCGTGTACTCGCGAGCGTATGCAATGGCCTGGGCGATGGGTTCCGTGTCGGGAACGCGAACACCGCCAAGCAAGCAAGTCGGGGTGTGGGATTCGGGCATCATTTCTATTGTGACCATGTCAGTCTCCTCTTTCCTCGGAACTGCCAGCTCTCCGCTTTTCATTGTTTGTGTTCCTTGCGGTCAGGAGCGAAGTGCCGTTTCTCCGATGGAGCTATGTGGACGGTTCTTCATCACGATCACTCTCGCGTCCCTCCTTTTTCGTTACAAGTTCAGCCGCGTTAAGGCGCGTTAAACACCGCATAAACATCGGCGCCGGGTACCGCAAGCATCTCAGTCCGGTGCAAGTGATCACCAAACCCGGCAAGACACCGCCTTGTGGATTTTCGATGCTCACGCCATTGACGGGCCGGTTCGAACCGGCCGTGACTGGCAGCAAAAGCACCCGGGAGAAAGACATGAAAATCGCACTTATCGGCGGCACTACGGAGGCAGGGTCATGGTAGCTTTCAGGCATTTCGCGCTCCTGCTGGTCTTCGCCGCGGCGGCGGTGACGGCACAGGAACCTGGTGAACTCCAGCCGTCCATCCTCGCCTCCCTGTTTTCAAAGCAGCTGCAGGACCTACCCGGCAAGGAGGCATTGATGATCACCGTCGAGTACCCGCCTGGCGGTGGCGACCCCGTGCATCGACACCGTGGGCATGCCTTCGTTTACGTACTGGAGGGCTCGATCGTCATGCAGGTAGAGGGAGGCAAGCGCGTGACGCTGACCCCGGGACAGACATACTACGAAGGCCCGGACGATCTGCACACGGTTGGACGGAATGCGAGCAGCACAATGCCCGCAAAATTCCTGGTTGTACTGATCAAGGACATCGGTGTTGCTCCGGTTTTACCTGCGGAGTTTCCGGACGTCGCTCCCCCTGTCGCAACCAGGATGACGGGAGGCAGGGCATCGGGGCCGTTGTGATGAAGCGTGCTCTTTTCACCCTGAATTCTTCCACGGCCCCGCCAAGGTTAACGGGCGTTGTCCCCGCCGTTTGTGACGCCGAAGCTGGCCAGCAGCACAGCAGCAGTTTCGAGCTCGCCTATTATCGGCCCGGACGCATTGCCTGCGCTGCCAGGCGTCCGGCGGTTCCCGGCATTGCTACCCGAAAGGGTAGGTAAAAATGCACCATCTCGGGTGATGCGCGCCATGCCCGGCTCCGGCAGACTTGCAGTGAGTGGCATATCGGGAGCAGGCGATGGATTCTTCGATGGGCGCGGCGTTCTTCGCAAACAGTGCAATCGATTTCGTGTCTTTCGGGCCGTTCCGTCTTTATCCCGTGGCACGAGTGCTCGAGCGAGACGGAGCAGCGGTCTGCCTGGGCAGCCGGGCTCTCGATATCCTGATTGCGCTGGTCGAGCATGCCGGCGCAGTCGTGAGTCACCGGCAACTGATCTCGCGTGGCTGGCGTGGACTCGTGGTGGATACCGGCAACCTCAGGGTTCAAATCGCCAATCTGCGCAAGGGCCTTGGTGACAGTGGGAAGGATGTTCGATACATCGCTAACGTGCCCGGGCAGGGCTACAGCTTCGTCGCGCCGATCAGCGTGCCGGGAAGTCGGGAGCGTCCGGCGCTTGCTGGCGCGCACGCGGAGCTTGGACGCGAAACAAACGCCTTTCCGGCAATCAGGCTGTTCACGCAAACGCTCGACGCCTTGCTCGATTCGAATTACAGGTTGCTTTCCGCGGGCGAGCAGGCCGTGCTTCGGAGGCTGTCGATCTTCGTCGGCCCCTTCACGATGAATGCGGCGCTGGCAGTCGCGAGCGAGAGAGGCATGGACGAGTCACGGCTCGTGCGCGCCATCGAGCACCTGGTCGCCATGGCGCTCCTGTCGATCACCGCTACAGAAGACGGTGTCATCCGCTACCGGCTGCTGCGGCCGGTGCGCGCGTATGCTTTGGACAAGCTGGTGTCGAGTGGCGAAGCAGAGGTGATCGCCAGTCGGGCAAGCGCACGACTGCGCGTGACCCCAGTGGTCTTACAGGGCAGCTCGCCGCGCGCCATAACAAATCGGCGCAGCGATCAACGCATGGTTTCCTGCCTGGACTTGCCGGCCCGACAGTAGGTCCGCAAGCAAACGTCGTTCACAATGCTGAACGAAGTGTGCGCGGACCTCAGAGTTTGATGATGCCGCGCTTGGCCGCTACCGTGACAGCATGCGTTCTGTCTGCCACGTCCAGCTTGGCGAATATGGTCTTGAGGTGTGCTTTAACGGTTTCTTCCGCCAAGCCTATTTCCCTCGCGACCTGCTTGTTGGTCATTCCTGTTGCAATGAGCCGCAGGATCGTCACTTCGCGTTCGCTAAGCGATTCACTGGTAACGTGCGAAGCGATCTCGTCGGCAACGACGCGGTGGATATGACTACGGCCACGATGCACATCGTAGATGGCACTGAGCATCTCGGTGCGCAGGCTGCTCTTCAGGAGATACCCGATCGCGCCCGCCTTGAGCGCGCGGACTGCCTGCACATCGCCGTCATAGGTCGTGAGCACGAGGATACGGGCGTCGGGATATTCGGCGCGAATGGCTTTGATGGCTTCGACGCCGCCCATCCCGGGCATCTGCAAGTCCATGAGCGTGACGTCCGGTTGCAATTCGCGGAAGCGCGACACCGCCTCTCTGCCATCGCACGCCTCGCCGACAAGAACCATGTCGGGCTGGGTTTCGAGTATTGCCGCGACGCCTTCACGGAGCACCGGATGATCGTCAACGACAAGAATGCGGATCGTCCCTTGCACGGCGTCAGCCATCAGTGCTCCTCCGGTGCCAGTTTCCCCAGGAAAATCGAGAACGCCAGCCGGTCGCCTGGTAGACGTAGGCGAGCCTCGCCGGGACCTTCAGTATTACGTCGGTGCCCTTGCTGACGCGACTGTCGATCGTAAGCGTGCCCCCTATGCGCTCCGCTCGTTCGCGCATCCCGATGAAGCCGAAATGCCCTTCCTTGTGACCCATCCTCAGCACCGGCTCACTGATGCCGATGCCGTCGTCACGAATCTGGACGTCCAGGTGTCGTTCGCCGAAGGTAATTGCAGCATCAACCGAGCTTGCCCGGGCGTGGCGCGCGACGTTGAACAGCGCTTCACCCGCTATGCGCCTGATCTCGGCCGAAACGAGGGGATGAACCGGGCAGGGCTTGCCTTCCACGACGGCACGGATCGGTATTGGCGGATCGAACTCCGCTGAGGCTACGAGTTCTCGCAGAATGGCCAGCAGGTCGGCCGGCCTGTCATCGGTCCTGAGATCCTGCACGCGGTTGCGCCCGTCGACTATGATGTCATCGGCGCGCTTGAGAGCGGATTCCAGCAGCGTTCGGGATGGATCTTCGGGGGGCATCCTGTTAGCCACGGATTGAAAGCGCAAGATAAGGCCCTGTACGCTTTGCAACAGCGTGTCGTGCAGCTCGCGGGCAATGCGCTCGCGTTCGCCCAGGCGTTCTTCGAGACGACTTCGAATTCCACGGGCCACTTGCACCATGCGCAGCCGGTACAACAGCCAGAGTATGGCCAGCGCCAGGGCGAAGCACAGCGCGAAGAACCAGCGTGATTGCAGGAAGGTGGGCGGAATCTCGAACCTAACCTCGGCGCCAGTACGGTTCCAGACGCCGTCTTCGTTCGCACTGATTACGCGAAAGCGGTAATTCCCGGGCGGAAGATTGGTGTAGAACGCTTGCCGTCTCGTGCCGGGAACGATCCACGCCCGGTCGAAGCCTTCAAGCCTGTAGCGAACCTTCACGTGCTTCGGGTCGGCAAGGCTCAGCACCGCATAGTCGATCTCGATGTTGGACGGCGCGGCCGGAAGCTCGAGAGAAATCGGGTCCCGATAAACGTGGTCGTCAACCGTGAGGGATCGGATCGTGACGCCCGGTGGCAGGGGATCGCGCTCAATGCGTTCGGGATCCATCCACAAAGTGCCGGTTTCAGTCGCGATCCACAGCCGCCCGTCACCGCCGCGCACCATTGTGCGCTGGCTGTGAGAATGCGGCGGGCTTGTCAAGCCGTTGCCGACGCCGAGCGATAATGCAGGCGGCGGGAATTCGTGTGTCTTGAACGCACGTTCCAGCGTCGACGCGCCGATACGCACCAGTTTCTTCGGGTAAGCAAGCCACGTTTCGCCGCCAGGCGTCTGCACGACGCCGCTGATCCGGTTGCTCTCCGACGCGCGCTCAGCCCAGATCGTCTGGCTATGACCGTCGCGATACCGCGTGAGCCCGAAGGCCCCGGCCACGAACATGTCGCCATTCGGAGCGCCATAAAGGGTCAGCACCTTGGGCTCGCTCGCGCCAAAATCGAGCGGCGTGAATCGAAGCTCGGGCCCGCCGGTCCATGCCAGTTGACGGCCGAACTGGACGACCAGGTGCCCCCGCGCGTCCCTTTCCATCGTTGTCGGCACCGACGGTCCGGCCTCGATCGGCCGGGACTCGTCGCCCTCCACGGGCCTGAGTACCTCCTCCCATTTTCCATTGCGGTAGCGGTTCAAACCGCCGCTATGCGCCGAGTACCAGAAATCGCCATGCTCGTCGAACGCACAGTCGTAGGAAATCCCGACCGTGTTGGGCCGTTCAATTTTTTTCAGGATATGCCCTTTGTTCCACACGACAATGTCACTCGAGAACACAATCCAGAGCGCGCCATCCGGTGCCTCGCAAATGCTCTGCGGCTCCACAATGCCTTGCAAAATGGGCTCGGGTTCGCCTCCGGGTTTGACACGATAGATGGTTCTCGCCTCACCGATATAGACGCTGCCGTCGGCTGCCGCCATCAGCTTGTCGCCGAACGCGGCGGGCGAGGTGAGGGTGGGCTCGAACCGCACCGTTGCAGGCCGGAACTTGTCGAGGCCCTTCATCGTGCCGATCCAGATATTCCCTTCGCGGTCTTCAAAAATCTGGTTCGTCCCATCGGAGGAAAGCCCGACGCTGCTGCGAAAGGTTTCCACGAGTGACTTTGCATCACCGCGCGCGGGTAGTCCCCGGGGATCGGCCGCCGCGACACGTTGCACACCGTTGTAACGAGTCGCGATCCAAAGGTTTCCCGCATGATCAAACCGGGGCGCGCCACGTATCTGCGCGTCGTCGGTCGGATAAGGCGCGCGGAGGGCGGGCGGCGCGCCGCGCCCGCCGTGCCCGGTGAGCGGGTAGCTCCCGTGCCTTTCCGAAATCCAGATACGTCCGTCCGGGTCAACCGAAAGCCGTCCGTTGTCGCGCGGTGTCTTGCGGAACAACTCGAAGCGCGTCCCTCCCGGGGCCAACCGTGAGACGCTGCCTGTTTGCGAAATCCACACCGCGCCGTCACCGGCTACCAGCATGCTCAGACCGTTGTCGCGCGGCACGCCGCGTGCCGCATCGAAGCGCTCCCATTGGCCGTTCCTGAAGCGAAGCACCTCGGCGTCGAAGTTGGCGGTCAGGGCCCAGATCGCGCCGTCTGCATCTTCGGCGATCGTCATTATCCAGGAGTGTGCGCTGGGCGCGTCAATAAAGCGCAACGCCCCTGCGCGATAGACCGCAAAGCGGCGCGACCCTTTGAAGTTCGTCCACACATCGCCATTGCGTGCCACGAACACCGTAGTCGGGTAGTCGTCTTGCGCTACGCTCCCCTCCGGCTCCATCCGTTCGAAGCTCATGCCATCGAAGCGAAAAAGCCCTTCGCCGGTGGCAAGCCACAAAAAGCCGTTGCGACCCTGCGCTATGGCCAGGACCGGAGCCGGTGCCTCATCTCCTGTCCAGCTCTGGTGCGTGTAATCCGAGAGGCGGCGCAGCTGGTCATTTGCCAGCGCCGTGCAGGCCGGGATGAGCATCGCAGCCGCGAGAAGCACGTTTATCGACCGCACAGTCACTCCCGCGGTACCGTGATACGCCTGCCAAGACCACGAGCCAACGCATATATTTGCTTCGGAATCAGATCAATGGTACCCCCGAATGGGGTATCGAGACATCCCGGGATCGGGGGTTAATCCGGGCGCAAGCTGTCGGTATCGTGGCGCGATGATCAAACTTCTGTCTCGTTACCCCGACGGTGCAGCCGGCGTCGCCCTGGCGCTTATACGGGTTTCCTGCGCATTGATTGCGTTTCCTGTGCTTGCACGGTTACCACTCGGTGTCATTTCGAGCTCGGCCACGATTCTTTCCGCTGTCATCGCACTCGTTTTGGTGACCGGGTTCGGCACAAGGACCATTGCGTTCATGCTCGCAGGTGTTGCAATCGTTGACGTGCTCACGATCCGCGGCCACCTGGGGCTCACAATGATCTCACACGCCGGTGTATGCACTGCCCTCGTCCTGCTTGGGCCAGGCGCCTATTCAATCGATGCTGTCGTCTTCGGGCGTCGTGTGATCCGTCTTGGCCCGCGCTTTCCCGACCGGGGAAACGGCGACTAACCGCACCCCCTCGAGGCATTCCTGCACCAGCCGCTCGAAAGCGCGGCCGCCGCGCATGGGATCCGCCACCGGGC
>CAZSKQ010000099.1:0-13264 GCA_964607425.1 uncultured Woeseiaceae bacterium | reverse complement strand
GCGCGCTTCGGTCAGCGTTTTCTCAGGGTTTACTCAGTTCTTCCTCAGGACGCGGTGGGCGCGGCGAGTGCAAAGTGCCCTTCCATGAGGTGCATCCTGTCATCGGCCGCGGCCGCGTGTGTGCTCGGGTTGCTGCTTCTCGCTTGCGCCGGGGAGGCGGCAGCCCAGGGCACGGAGTTCAATTTGTCCTGCCATCCGCAGGAGGTGCTGGTTGGCATCAGCGGCCGGCAGGGCTGGTGGATGGAGGGTATTGCCGGTCGCTGCCGTGTCCTGGAGGCGGACGGCACCCTTGGTGCTGCCGTCCGCTCCACCGGGTACGTGGGCGGTACCCACGGCACGCTCCGGACATTCGATTGCGGGCCTGCCGAGGTGATGGTCGGCTATCGCGGGGCCCAGGGTGACAACGGTTACGTGCTGGCTGTGCGGCAGATCCTCTGTGCACCGTGGCAGGCGGACAGGCGCGTTGCCGGAACGCAGGTCAGGACCGTGAGCGCGTTCGACAGCAAGTCCGCGGCCGGGCGCCCGATGGCGGAAACCTGCGCGGACGGCCGGGTGGGGACCCGCCTGCGCGGCCGGGCCGGCCGCTACCTGGTCACACTGTTCGACATCGGCTGCAGCGATGCAGCGGCCGCCGCGCCGGCGGCACGACTTACCGCGACGCATCTGTCGCCCCCCATCGCGGTCCCCGCAAACGACGCCGGCAAGGAGTAGACTTGCCGGCCACGGGGGCTGCGGAGTAGAGCGCTTGCGGGATGAATACAGGTGCCGCGGATGCCATTATAGGGACGCCGCCGCGCGAACAATTCCTCAATGAGAAGCATCCGCCACCCTCTCTTCGACCTGCCCCTGCCGACCGGCGGGCTGGTCCTGGTTGCGCTGCTGTTCAGCGCCTGTGACAACGCCGTACCCGTCGATCCGGCCGCGCACCGTGCGGCTGTCGAGACCTGGCGCTCCGAGCGCGTCGCAAGCCTCACGCGCCCGGACGGCTGGCTGTCGCTCGTGGGGCTGCTGTGGCTGGAACCGGGCGGGCAGAGCTTCGGCCGCGGTCCCGATGCGGATTTGCGCCTGGACAATGCCAACCTGCCGCCACTGGCGGGGTTTTTCACGCTGACGGACGGGGCCGTGTCGTTCACCGCCGCGCCCGGCGCGCAGGTGCGGCACGACGAGCGGCCGGTAACGAGCCTGGCCCTCGCGCCCGATACCGGCGGGGAGCCGACGGTGCTGAGCATCGGCACGCTCGGGTTTCACATCATCGAACGTGAAGGCCGGCTCGGCGTGCGGGTCAAGGACAGTGCGGCCCCGGCGCGCACCGGCTTCCACGGCCTTGAGTATTTCCCCATCGACGCCGGGTGGCACCTCACCGCTGAATTCATCCCGTACGCACCGGAGAAGCGCATCCCGATCCTGAACGTGCTGGGTATGCAGGTGGAGATGGTTTCACCGGGTGCGCTGGTGTTCGAGGTTCATGGACAGGAGTACCGGCTGGACCCCGTGCTGGAAGAGGGGAGCACGGACTGGTTCGTCATGCTCGCCGACGAGACGTCCGGCCACGACACCTACGGCGCCGGCCGCTACCTGTACGTCACCCCGCCGGAGAACGGGCGCACCGTGATCGATTTCAACAAAGCCTACAATCCGCCCTGCGCGTTCAGCAACTTCGCGACCTGCCCGCTGCCGCCTTTGCAGAACCGCCTGCCGCTGTCCATCACAGCCGGCGAAAAAGCTTACGAACACTGACATTGAACAGCTACATTGTCGCGCTCGACCTGGCCGGAACGTTCGTGTTTGCGATCAGCGGGGCTACCCTCGGCGTCCGTCGGCGCCTCGACCTGTTCGGCATCCTGGTGCTCTCGATCGCGGCTGCTACCGCCGGAGGTATCACGCGTGACGTCCTCATCGGCGCCGTGCCCCCGGCGGCATTCTCGGACTGGCGTTATCTCGCCGTGGCCTGTCTTGCCGGGCTTGTTACCTTCTACCGCTACGCAATGATCGAACGGCTGCATCACCCCGTGCAAATGTTCGATGCAGCGGGCCTCGCGCTGTTCGCCGTCACCGGCGCTTCGAAGGCGCTGTCTTTCGGATTGGGCCCGGTCAGCGCGGTCTTGCTCGGCATGCTCACCGGGATCGGCGGGGGCATGCTGCGTGACATGCTGGTGGCGCAGGTCCCGGTCGTGCTGCGCGCCGAGTTCTATGCGGTCGCGGCGCTGGCGGGCGCGGCCGTGGTCGTTGTCGGGGTCGGGCTCGAGCTGCCGCAAGCGCCCATGCTGCTCGCCGGTGCCCTGCTCTGTTTCGGTCTTCGCTTCATGGCGATTCGCTTCGGCTGGCGCCTGCCCAGCGCGCAGCACCGCGAGCCCTGATCGATCGCAGGCTTATTGCCTGCGCGACTAGCGGCGCCACACGGCCCGGAGGTACACGCCGCGCTCGATCTCGGTACGAAGCCCGGTTGCCGAGGATATGAAGTCCTGCTCGGCATGGTGGGAGTCGAGCAGGTTGGAGCCGACCAGCGAGAATTGCCAGTCGTCGTGCGGTCTCCAGTTCAGTGTCAGGTCGAGCTCGGTGTAATCGGGCACGCCAATCGACGGGAGATCGTCGACGTAACGCACCGTGGCATCGACCTCCAGCGCTTCGTGGAGTTCGAACATCGCGCGGGCGGAGAACTGGTGACGGGGATTGACGCCCTCGTTCAGCGTTGTAATGCCGGGACTGGCGGTGCTTCCCGGCTCGAGCTCGAGATCCATGCTGAGATACGTGTAGCTCAGGTCGGTACGCACGCGCGCCATCGGTTCCCAGCGCAGCGCAACCTCGACTCCCTTCGTATACCCGTACATCGGATTGCGCAGGATTGCGCCGGCTTCGGTTGCCACCAGGTTGCTGTAATCGTTATAGAAGAGCGCGACGTCATACCACAGTTCGGGTGACAGCAGCCGCCGGTGGCCGGCCTCGTAGGCCCGGACCTTCTCGGCTTCGAGCTCATCGCCGATCCGGATCGAGCCGAGGAACGTGAGATCCGCTTCCAGGCGCGAGGGCACGCGGGTCGCCTCCGATACGGCGGCCCACCAGGTCTGGTCAGGGGACGGTGTCCACGCCAGCCGCAGGTTCGGCAGCCACGCGCGATCGGCATAGTCGGTGCGCTCGTACTTGATACCGAGCACCAGGTTGAGCCGCTCCGGCAGGATGCTGAAGGTATCCTGCAGGAAGACCGATTCGATCGTGTCGTCACGGCGCGCCGGCAGGATGTCGACCAGCCCCGGGATCGAGGAGAGCGTATGATCACGCGCCCGCCTGTACGTCGCGCCCCATACGACCAGGTGGCGATCCGTGGGGCTCAGGCTTTGCTGGAACTCGAGATCCCAGGCGTCGCGGTCCTGCGTGAAGCCGATGCTTTCGTAATCGACGTGATCGTAGTAAAGCTGCAGGCGCCAGCCGTTTTCGTCGGTCCTGTTGCGCGACCATTGCGCCAGCAGGTTGTGGCCCGAGTGACTCACCCGGTGCGCCTGCTCCGGTGTTTCCCGGATACCCGCGCTGGTATCGAAGACATCGCCGGAAAGGCGCAGCTCGTCCGTTGCGCCGCCTGCCCGGTCCCAGCGAAATCCGCCCCGGATGTCGCGCAGGGAATCCGCGGGCTCGAAGGCAGCGGCGAACCCGGCGTCGCGCTCGCGCGCCTTTACGTACACGCGCGCGTCCTGGTCTGTGCCCATCGCCCAGCCGTGGCGCAGTGCCGCGATGTAACGCTCCTCCTCGCCGACAGTCACCATGCCGAACGTGCCGTTCGTGTCGGCGGCACTGCGGGTGATGATGTTGATCACGCCGTTGAACGCATTCGCGCCCCACAGGGTGCCGCCCGGTCCGCGAATGACCTCGATGCGTTCGATATCCTCCAGCATGAAGTCGTGCGACTCCCAGAGCATGCCCGAGAACAGCGGGTCGTAAATGGAGCGCCCGTCCACGAGCACGAGCAGCTTGTTTGCTTCGCGCGAGTTGAAGCCGCGCATGCTGACCGCGTACTTGTTGGCATCGACCCGCCCGACCTGCACCCCGGGCACGAGCCTGAGCGCCTCGGGAACCGTAATCACGCCGGAGCGCAGCAGGTCTTCCCGGGTGAGCACGAAGATCGCACTCGGGGACCCCTGCGTAGGCTCCAGGTGCCGCGATGCCGAGAACACGCGCACCTGCGACAACTCCTCCAGGCTGAAATCGAACAGCGAACGAACGTCCGCCGCTTCCGCCGCCTGCAAAGCCGCGGGCGTCCCGGTGGCGAGCAGCAGCGCAAGGATAGCGGCGGGTCGAAACCTAGGAAATACGAACGGCTGGCGTGTCATGGCAGGTGCGGCGGCTGGACTGAACCGTGGACCCTACAACGGTTCCACGAAAATTGCTGTGACTTTTTTCCCACTGTGACCCGAATGCTGCCGCGCTCGGCTCGCCCTCCTGCTTACGGACGGCGATCCATTCATCCACCCGGCGTTCGAGGATGCCCATGGGCAGGGCGCCGCCACCGAGCACGGTATCGTGGAATTCCCGAATGTCGAACTTCTCCCCCAGGGCGGCTTCGGCTCGCGCGCGTAGCTCCAGGATTTTCATCATGCCGATCTTGTAGGCGGTGGCCTGCCCGGGCCAGGCGAGGTAGCGGCGGACTTCCGAGCGGACGGCGCCTTCCGCCATCGAAGAGTTCTCGAGGAAATATTGAACCGCCTGCTCCTCGGACCAGCCCTTCGCGTGCATCCCGGTGTCGACCACCAGCCGGATCGCACGCCAGATCTCGGTCGACAAGCGGCCGAAGTCCGAATACGGATCCTCGTAGGCGCCCATCTCCTTCGCGAGGCGCTCGGCATAAAGGCCCCAGCCCTCCGCGTACGCGTTGAAGAAGCTCTGGGTCCGGAACTCGGGCACGCTTTGGAGCTCCTGCGCGATCGAGATCTGCATGTGGTGGCCCGGCAGGCCCTCGTGATAGGCGACGACCTCGAGCTGGTGCTTCGGCATGGCGTTCATGTCGGACAGGTGCGCATAGAACACGCCCGGACGCGAGCCGTCCGGCGCCCCCGGGAAATAGTGCTGCGCGCCGCCCGGCTGCTCACGGAATGCCTCGACCCGCTTCACCACCAGGTCGGCTTTGGGCAGCATGCCGAACCACTCCGGCAGGCGCGCCTCGATGAAGTCGAGATGCTCGCGCGCTGCCTGCAGGTAACCCTCGCGGCCCGCGTCCGTGTTCGGGAAGAAGAAGCGCGGATCCTCGCGCAGGAAAGTGAAGAACTCCTGCAGCGTGCCTTCGAAGCCGACCTGCTCCCTGATCTTCTCCATCTCGCCCTTGATGCGTGCCACCTCGGAGAGTCCGTATTCGTGGATCTCGTCGGCGGTCATGTCCGTGGTGGTCGCATAGGCGAGACGCTCGGCGTAGAACTCGAGGCCGCGCGGGAGTGAACCGACGCCGGCGGCCTCGGCATCGGTGTTCGCCATGTCGGCCTCGAACCAGGCGATCAGCTCCTCGTACGCCGGCCCGAAACTGTCGAGCAGCGCCTGTTGCGCCGCATCTTGAAGCTCCGCGGCCCGCGCTTCGTCGATCTTGCCATCCTTGAGCAGCGTGTCGATCTTGGCCTTGGCGTCGGCCCATAGCGGCGCGTCGCCGCCGTCGCCGAACGGCGCGCCCTCGATGAGCGCGCGCGCCTGCGTGAGCACGCCTTCGTAGGCGAACCTCGGCGGGCGGATCCCCTGCTCCGCCGCGGCCTGTGCACGGTCGAGGAGCTGCCCGAGAGCCCGCGAGATACCGCCGATGCGGGCGATATAGGCTTCCATGTCCGCCGGTTCCCCGACCTCGTGGAAAGAGATGAGGAACTGCGGCAAAAACGCCTGGGGCCCCTGCATCTGCGTGAACACGTACTGGTGACGCCTGAACGGGAGCGCGCGCTCCGCACGCTCGAGCTCGTAGGCCCAGACGTCGTACGAGGTCTGCGCTTCGTCCGTGAGGAGGTCGTAGTCGAACGACTCCTGCATCTCCGCGGTCGTGCGGCGGCGCCACTCGAGCTGGGCGTCCTCCGCTGCTTCCGACATGTCGTCGATCCTGTCGTAGTTGTCCTTCCTGCCGAGGAAGGTCGCCTGGATCGGGCTGAATTCGAGCTGCTCTTCCCAGCGCGCAGCGAACCATTCCTGCAGCCGCGCGGTCTCGCGCGCGACGGCATCGGTGGCTGCGGCGCCCTGCCTTGCGGCGGCATCGGCGCTCGGGGCGGGCCGGTCACCGGCCGGGCCGCCGCAGGCGGTGAAGAGCGCCGCCGCCACAAAGATGCACATACCATGCTTCATCCGGAGTTCCCCCTTAGGGCCGGGCCAATCGCTCCGTGCAATTTATCACCGGTCGACCCGGTGCCGGCAACGTTTGTTGCGATGGATTTTGCTGTAGCGGCGTTCACCATCACGGCTCCGGCGGGGGATCGAAGGCTTTGGAGAAGAACAGCGCGTTCAGGAACAGCTTGTTCGTGCCGTACCAGTAGGCACGGAAGTTCGGATCGTCGGCAAAGAGAATCACACTGCCCTCGCCCTTGCGTTCCGCGATCAGCGCGGCCGTGCCTTCGAGCATGATCCGGTTCGCTTCCGAGGCGTAGCCTGAAAGGACGGGAGGGGTCGCGTAAGCAATAACCGTGGCGTACGGGTTGGCGGGCCGCTCGAGCACGTCCTTGAGGTCCTTGGGCAACGCAATGTTGCGATCGCTATAACCGAAGCCCAGCGGGTGCGTGATATCGAGGTCGCCGGCGAAAATCGCGCCGCCGATGACTTCCAGCGCATCGCGGTCTTCCTTTTCCGCGTACGGGAAGCGGTAGGGCTCGACGTCTCCGGTCGTGAGATAAGGATCGTGCCCGGACGGCGTGTCATCCGCGGCTTCGCCTCCTGCCGGCCGCGAGAGCGGGTCGCCTTCCGTCTCGATGAAATCCAGCACCTGGGCTTTGAGCCAGTGCGCGGCTTCGCGCTGCCCGATGACCGTGCCGCCTTCGTTGACCCATTGCCGCAGCCGCGGCAGGTAATCGGGGCGGTACGGCTTATTCCTGCTCCCGTATTCGCCGCCCGGGAAGATGACATGCGTGTAGGGTTTCCAGTCGAAATTCCCCAGCCGGTCGCGATGGCGGATGGTGAGCGGTATGTGCATGCGGAAATCGAGCAGGTGCCAGATCTCGCCGGCGCCGTACAGGTCGATATCGCGGCCGACGATGAGCAGCGCCCTGGGTTCGACCAGCGGCCGGAACGACGGGCCGCCCATATCGACGCCGGCGGTGCCGTCCGCGCTCGCGCCCGATGCAACGGCATGCACGAAGATGCCGTCTTCGGCGGCGATGGTGCGCATGATGGCGTGAATTTTCCCGGGCGCCATGCGCTGGCGGTCGAACGGCACGAGTATGCTGCCGCGCGGCAGCGCCACGGGGCCGCGCGTGGTGACCGCCGTCACGGGCTTGGTGGCGACCCTGGCCATGAGCTCCGCCTCCAGCACGCGGTTCAGCGCGCGCGGCGCGAAATAGCCGTGCCAGGAGAAGGCATATGCATACGCGGCTTCATCCGGCGGCTCCGCTATCGGCAGTGCGGGTTTTGCCGGGGCGCCCACGAGGCTCGAATCGAAGCGGCGCCCGGACAAGGGCGCGTACCGCAGGTCGAACGCGAGCGGCATCGTCCACGTCGAGATGTCGTAGAACGTCTTGTCCTCGAACTCGTGCGCCGTCTCGAAGATGCCGCGGATGAGCCGGTACTGCGGCTGGGTGACCGGCACGATCATCGCCTGTCCCGGCCGGAAGGTAACTCCGCGCTCCGTGATTTCGCGCGCCAGCTCATACGCGCGGATGCGGTGGTAATCGAGCATGTCGAGGAAGAAATAGAGCCGCGCCGGGTCCTCGGGCGCGGCAAAAACGTACGCCTGCACGGCCGCGTTCTCAGCCTCCTGCAGCGCCGATTCGTAGAAGTTCTTCTGGTAGGCGAGGAGCTCGTCGCGCAGGTCGAGCGCGCCTTCGATGCTCGCGAGCCCGGTGCGGAAGTGCTTGCGGATGTTTTCGCGGTAGGTGCGAAGACCGTTCGGTGTATCGATCTCGATGCCGAGCGTGGTCGCGGCCTCGAAAAGTATGCCGGCACCGCCGTTGACGTAGGGAAACGTCGAACCCTTGCCGATGTAATAGTTGTCGAAGCTCTCGCCGTGGAAATACAGCCGCGCCTCGGAATCCAGGAACTCCTCGGCCGCGCTTACAACCGCCTCCATGAGGCGCTTGCCCTCGTCCGTCACGAGCGGGTTCGTGCGCGTCGGCACGCCCGGGTGGAAGTAGTAGGTCGAGTCCGAGCCCATCTCGTGGTAATCGACCGTCAGGTTGGGCCGCCATTCGTGCCACTTGTTCATCCACGCGCGCGGCTCCGGCTGCGTGACCGGCAGCCACTGCCGGTTGAGGTCGAACCAGTAATGGTTGGTGCGTGCGAACTGCCAGTCGAGGTCGTGCTCGGCGTGCTGCGGATCCGCGATCTTGATCTCGCTTCCGTAAGAATCGAGCCAGGCGATCCGCTTTGCGTGCCCGTCAGGATTGAACACGGCGGTAACGAGGATGATGCTTTCGTCGAGGACGCGCTCGATGTCCGGCCCCTGCGCCGCCGCCAGGTGATAGATCGTCGGCAGCGCCGCATCCATGCCGCTGCCCTCGGCGCCGTGCACGCCGTAGTTGAGCCAGGTTACGACCGGCATGCCAGGCTCGATCGCCTGTCCGCTGGCGGGTTCCGTGAGTGCGATGTGGCGTGTACGGATCTCTTCCAGCCGCGCGTGGTTTTCCGGCGAGGTGACCACCACGAACAGGATGGGCCGGCGCTCGTGCGAATAGCCGATGACCTCGACGGTCATGCGCTCCGAGCTCTCCGCCACCGCCGTAATGTAGTCGACCAGCTCGTGATGCCGCACGGGTGCCGCTCCGAGCGCGTGGCCGAGCACGTCCGCCGGCTCCGGAACCGAAGCGTCGTAACGAACGTCGGTCGGGTACATCGGCGCGCCGGCGTTCACGATGGGGTCGGTGGCCGGCGCCGCGGATACGGCGGCCGCGATGAAGCACGCGAGCAGGCCCGCTGTTCTTGATATCACCCATACTCCCCTGGCGCCAGATCGGCGCCCACGATACCGCGCCGCAGGTGCACGACCAAGTACCGGTGTACTCCCGCCCGGCCTCTTGCGGGCAACGCCGGGCGGACGGACTTCGGCCTTGTCCGCGAAACGCGCGCCTGTGCAAGGTAAAGGTCAGCCGACGGCGCGTTCTTCTTCGGAGCGCAGGTTCATGAGGGAGTCCATCAGGCCTTCGTCGGCGCTCGAGCAGACACCGAGGATCAGCGCCTCGTCGAAGCCCTCGGCAACGATATAGGCATGGCCCATGTTGCTGTCGAGATAGATCGATGCGCCCTGCTCGAGCGTCACGGGATCGTAAAACTCGGTGTGGACCACGATCTCGCCTTCGATGACGTAGATGAACTCCTCGCCGGAGTGCCGCACCAGCTCGCCGAAATCCTCGACGCTGTGCGCGCGGATGCGGGTCAAAAGCGGGATCATCCGCTTCTTGCGGAGCTCCGTGCAAAGGTAATGGTAATCGTAGTTGCGGGTCTCGACCCGTAAGGCATCGTTGATACGGCCGATGCTGCGCCGCGCGGTGACGGCCGGCTCCGGGGTGTCCCCGGGTTCGGCGAACAGCTCCGACAGGCGCATATTCAGCCGCTGGCTCAAGCGCAGCAGCTTGTCATAGGTCAGCGTCAGGCGGTCATGCTCGACCTTGGAAAGCGTGGACAACGGGATATCCGTCCGCGCGCTCATTTCCTTCAAGGTCCAGCCGTGTCGCAGCCGCAGGCTCTTCAGCAGCGTTCCGAGCGTCGGCCGATCTTCAGTCATGGTTGCGTGGCTCTTGACAACTTTCCTGATAGGCGCATTGTATCCTGCACAGGATGCTCTTCAATCGCGCCGCACCTTACACAACGCACAATACCGGCGCGCGCCCGAACTGCAACCGTTCAAGGAGTACAGATGCGCACTCCCACGCTTCTCGCCGCTTTCATTTTCCTGGGGGCGCTGGCGGGGCCCGCCGGGGCAGAGCTCCCGGAAGGCTCGGAGGACCTGCCCGAAGAACTCACCGCAAAGCCGCTCGTGCCGGACAGGGAGCGCGAGAGGCTGCCGGTCGCGATGGCGGGCGCGGCGCCGCTCACCACGGCCGATGTCGGAGCGTGGCTGGACGGCTTGATGCCGTACGCGCTCGACGAAGGCGGCATCGCGGGCGCCGTGGTGGTGGTGGTCGGCGACGGCGGCGTGGTGCTGCAGAAAGGCTACGGCTTCGCGGACGTCGAGGAGGGCACGCCCGTCGATCCCGACACCACGCTGTTCCGTCCCGGCTCGGTTTCGAAGCTCTTCACGTGGACGGCCGTCATGCAGCTCGTGGAGGACGGCAGGCTCGACCTCGATACGGACATCAATGAATACCTCGACTTCGAGATCCCGCAAGGGCCGCGGGGCGAGCCCGTTACGCTGCGCGACATCATGACCCACACCGCGGGCTTCGAGGAACGGCTGAAGGCGCTCATCTTCGAGAACGAGGACACCCTGCAGCCGCTCGGCGAGTCGCTGGCGAGCTGGGTGCCCGCGCGTATTTTCCCCGCCGGCACCACGCCCGCGTACTCGAACTACGCTACCGGCCTCGCGGGCTATATCGTGGAGCTGGTCTCGGGCCAGTCGTTCGAGGCCTATGTCGAGGCCCATATACTCGAGCCGCTCGGCATGGTGAACGCAACCTTCCGCCAGCCGCTGCCGGAACGCTTCGAGGGGCAGATGTCGGCGGGCTACGCCACGGCCTGGGGCGGCGCGAAAGCATTCGAGCTCGTGAATCCCGCACCGGCCGGGAGCCTGTCCGCGAGCGGCGCCGCCATGGCGAAGTTCATGCTCGCGCACTTGCAGCATGGCTCCTACGGCGGGGCGCAGATCCTGGAGCCGCGGACTGTCCGCGAGATGCACCGCACCATGCTGACCATGATCCCGCCGCTGCACCGCATGGCGCTCGGGTTCTATGAGACCGACGTCAACGGCCGCAACGCGATCGGGCACGCCGGCGATACCCAGTGGTTCCATTCGGAGCTGAACCTGTTCATCGACGACGGAGTCGGACTGTTCCTCGCAATGAACAGCTCCGGCGAGAATGGCGCCACGAGCAGGATCCGCAGTGCCCTGTACCAGGCGTTCGCCGATCGCTACCTGCCGGGCCCCGGCCCCTCCGGCACGACGGATGCCGCATCCGCCGCCCGGCACGCGGCGATGATGGCGGGCAACTATGTCAATTCACGGCGCGCGGAAACGAGCTTCCTGTCCGTTCTCGGCCTGCTCGGGCAGGTCAAGGTCATGGACAACGGAGACGGCACCCTCAGCGTGCCGTTCTGGGACGACTTCGCCGGCAAGCCGACGACCTGGCAGGAGATCGCGCCTTTCGTGTGGCTGGAGAAGGGCGGCGAGACGCGGCTGGCCGCGGTCGTGACCGACGGCACCGTGCAGCGTTTCAGCATCGACGGGCCGTCGCCGTTTTTGGTGTTCGAACCGGCGGACTGGTGGAAGTCCTCGAGCTGGCTGCTGCCGCTCGTGAACGCAGGCCTGCTCGCGCTGTTGTTGACGGCGTTCCTGTGGCCGGTAAAGGCGATCGTGCGCCGACGCTACGCCCAGCCCGCCCTGTTCGCGGGGCCCGATCTCCGCGCTCATCGCTGGGTAAGAATCGCCTCGGTCGCGACGCTCGCGGTCATTGCTGCGTGGATGGTAACGATCTCGGCCATGTTCTCCGACCTCGCGATGCTTTCCGGCACCCTGGATTCCTGGCTGCTGGTACTGCAGCTACTCAGTCTCGTTATCCTCGCGGGTTCGTTCGCGGTCTCTGCCTGGCACGCCTGGCGCGTGTGGACCGGCGTGCGCCGCTGGCCGTCGAAGCTATGGAGCCTGGTGCTGGTGCTCGCCTTCGGGACTGTGCTCTGGGTGGCTTTAGCCTTCCACCTCATAGGTTTCGACACCGGCTACTGAGGCTTCCACGCCGGGGCCGGGCTTGTGAAATTCTCGTTGCAGGATCATTATGTCCGGGAAAGATGACATTCGTCTTAAAAAGAGAACCCGGCAGCAGAGGCGAGTACACCGCTTGCGGTAATGCCACGTGGCACATTACCGACAGCCGCGAGCCGGCCTTCGGCGGCCGGCCTTCGGTGGGCTCAAAATGCTGTCCGCCGGCGTGATCGCAAAAGCGAGTCCCCCCGGGAACCCGGGACCGGTGGAGCTGCCGCAACCTTACCTGCTGTTCCTCGGCGATGTCACCGAACCGGCTTTCGCCAAGACCGCTTTCGGGCTCAGGGACTGGGCGCCCGAGCGCTGTGTCGGCGAATACTCCTGCGCCCCCGGCGGGTTTACGGTCGGGCTGCCCTTCCTCACGCCGGCCGAGGCGGTCGAGCGCGGCGCACGCGCGCTGGTTATCGGCGTGGTGAATGCCGGCGGCACTATCCAGGACGCCTGGATCCCGCCGCTGGTGGCAGCGCTGGCCGCGGGGCTCGACCTCATCTCGGGCATGCACATGCGGCTGGCCGATACGCCGGCACTGGCCGCGGCGGCACGGGAGTACGGGCGGCGCCTCTTTGACGTGCGCAGGCCGCCCGCCAGCATACCGATCGCGACGGGCCGCAAGCGCAGCGGCAAGCGCTTGCTGACCGTCGGTACCGACTGCGCGCTGGGCAAGAAGTACACCGCGCTCGCGCTGGAGCGGGCTTTCAGCGCGCGCGGGATCGATGCGGATTTCCGGGCGACCGGCCAGACCGGCATTCTCATCGCCGGCGGCGGCATCCCCATGGACGCGGTCGTCAGCGATTTCGTGACCGGCGCGGCCGAGCTGCTGAGCCCGGACGCAAGCCCCGAGCACTGGGACATCATCGAGGGGCAAGGCTCGCTTTTTCACCCTTCGTTCGCGGCCGTCTCGCTCGGGCTCCTGCACGGCAGCCAGCCCGACGTCATCGTGCTTTGCCACGATCCGGCGCGCCGCACGTTGCTGCGTTTGCCGGATTACCCGCTGCCGGGTATCGAGGAAGCAATCGAGCTCACCTTGCAGCTCGGGAGGCGCATCAATCCGCAACTGCGATGCGGCGGCGTGGTGCTCAACACCTCGCACCTGCCGGAAACCGAGGCGCGCCGGCTGCTGGCCGCCGAATCGGCGCGCCTCGGTCGCCCGGTGGCGGATCCCATGCGCGGCGGCCGCGCTTTCGAGCGGCTGGTGCAGGA
>CAZSKQ010000098.1:0-13421 GCA_964607425.1 uncultured Woeseiaceae bacterium | reverse complement strand
AGCGTGTAAAATCGCCCAGCCAAGCAGCCACGACCGCGGAAAACAAGAAGCAAACCTGAAGGGGCTCCATTTGATCGCAGTCTCCATCCCGGCGCCGACCGCATGACCAACCGCTACGTGCTGATACTGGCCGCCATCCTGACGGTGATCGGCCTCGCGACCTTCGTCTACAAGTGGCAGGTACTCGGGTTCCCGCTGAGCGCCGACCAGGCGACGCCGACGTGGACGGTGGAGGCGACCATCCGTTTCGAGAGCGGCCCCGGCTCGATTCTCGTGGAGTTGCAGGTGCCGACGCTGACGCCCGGCTTCACGACGCTCAACCAGTACTCGGTGTCGCGGAACTATGCGTTCGCGATCAACTATGTCGGTGCGGACCGCGTGGCACAATGGACGGTGCGCCGCGCGGATGGCACCCAGACACTTTATTACCGCATCATCGTGTACGAAGACCCGGACAGCGACCAGATGGACCTCACGCCGCCGTTGCCGATCCCGCCGGTGATCAACGAGCCGCTGGGGACCGCGGTCGATGTCATCGTGTCCGATGTACGCGAGCACTCCGCGGACGCGGTGTCTTTCACCTCGGTGCTGCTGCGGATGTTGAACGATCCGAGCCCCAACCCGAATGTCGAGCTGCTGCTGTCGGACGTGAATACGCGGGCCGAGTTCGTGAATCGCATTATCCTGGTTCTCAACTCGGAACGCATTCCGGCGCGCATGGTGCACGGCATTCCGCTGCAGGGCGGCCAGCGGCAAGTCGAGCCGGTGCCCTGGCTGGAGATCCACGACGGCGACCGCTGGCGCTATTTCAATCCCGGCACGGGCGAGATGGGGCTGCCGGACAATTTCCTGATCTGGTGGCGCGGCAGCCAGGACCTGGTGACGGTGGAGGGAGGCAGCAGGAAGGAGGTCAGCTTCGGAGTGCAGCGAAACTACGTCGATACCATGGAGCTGACCGAGCACCGGGCGAAGCGCCTCGACTCGCGGATGGTCGATTTCTCGCTGTTCAGCCTGCCGATCAAGACACAAGCCGTTTACGGCGTGCTGCTGATGATCCCGGTGGGCGCGCTGATCATGGTCATCATGCGCAACCTCGTAGGCATCGATGCCTTCGGCACGTTCATGCCGGTGCTGATCGCTCTCGCATTTCGCGAGACACAGCTCGTGTGGGGGGTGATCCTGTTCACCGTGCTGGTGGCGCTTGGACTCAGTATCCGCTTCCTGCTCGAACGATTGCGACTGCTCCTTGTGCCGCGCTTGTCCGCGGTACTGATCGTCGTGGTCCTCCTGATGCTGATCATCAGCATCGTGGCGCACCAGCTCGGCATGGAAACCGGTCTGTCCGTGGCGCTGTTCCCCATGGTGATCATCGCCATGACCATCGAGCGGATGTCGGTGGTGTGGGAAGAGCGCGGTCCGGGCGATGCGATGCGCGCGGGTCTCGGCAGCATGCTGGTCGCGGTGCTCGCCTATCTCGTGATGGGGCTCGACTGGCTGGAGCACCTGATCTTCGCGTTTCCGGAACTGCTCCTGGTGTGTCTCGCGATCGTGCTGCTGCTGGGTCGCTATACCGGCTACCGCCTCTCCGAGCTGACCCGCTTCAAGGCGCTCACCGGTCGCTGATGCTGCTCGGGACTCGAAAAAAACTGCGTGAGGCAGGCCTGCTCGGGCTGAACGAACGCAACTCCGAGCTGATCATGCGGCTCAATCCTCGCCGCTTTTACCCGCGCGTGGACGACAAGGAGCTGACGAAGCAGCTCGCGGTCGCAGCCGGTATCCCGGTCCCGGAGCTGTACGGCGTGATCGGCAGCCAGGCGCAAGTGCGCCGGTTCCTGGGCATCGTGGAGGGACGTGACAGCTTCGTCGTGAAGCCGGCGCGCGGCAGCGGCGGGGACGGCATCATCGTGATCACCGGCCGCAGCAAACGCAAGGTGGACAGCTTCCGGCTGGCAAACGGCCTGCTCATCACGGCCGCCGAGATCGAGCATCACATCTCGAACATCGTTGGCGGGCAATACAGCCTGAGCGGCAATCCCGATACCGCGCTGATCGAGTATTGCGTGCATTTCGATCCGCTGTTCGCGGAAGTGAGCTACCAGGGCGTGCCGGACATACGCGTGATCGTCTACCGCGGCTATCCCGCGATGTCGATGGTGCGCCTGCCCACGCGCAATTCCGACGGCAAGGCGAACCTGCACAAGGGTGCGGTCGGGGCCGGCATCGACATCAGCAGCGGCCGGACCCTCAAAGGCGTGCTGGGCAACGACGTCGTCGACGAGCATCCGGACACCGGTGCCCTCATCCCTGGCCTGTACATCCCGAAATGGGATTTCATCCTGCAGGCATCCGCGCGCGGCAGCGAGGTGACAGGCCTCGGCTACGTCGGCGTCGACATGGTGATCGACAAGGACCTGGGACCGATGATCCTGGAAATGAACGCGCGGCCGGGCCTCAATATCCAGATCGCGAACGTCGCGGGCCTGTGCCATCGGCTGGCGCGCATCGACGAGATTTTCGACCCGCATGCGGACGCGGCGGAGCGCGCCCGCATCGCCCGCCGGGAGTTCGCCTCCGATGCCCAGGGCTCCCTGCCGCTCGATGAAGGCGGCTGACCGCTGCACCCATCAACCTGTTGCGACCGCCTGCGCTTCTGCGCGCGCCGCACGGGTAGCAACCGCCCGGGAACTTCGCTTATCATGCGCGCTCTGATCCACAGGGTGCGCGGAAGAGACCTCGCCTGGAGCGAGGCGCCGAAGGCGCAACTTGCCCGGAAACGCTCAGGCACAAGGACTTCGCACCCTGATCAGCTCTGGAGAGAGGCCGGAACCGGCCCACCGAAGGGGTATGCGGCGAGATGCCGCGTGATCTCTCAGGTAATGCGGACAGAGGGGCGGCCGGCCCGTTGGACTGTCGTTGAGCAGTACGCCGGCCGCTTTTTTTTGTCGCAACCAAAGAGCGCGAATGTTGTTCGAAGGCAGCGTCCAGTGGCACTGAAAACACCGCTCCACGCGAGCCACGTAGCCGCGGGCGCGCGCATCGTCGATTTCGGCGGCTGGGACATGCCGCTGCACTACGGCTCGCAGATCGAGGAACATCACGCCGTGCGCAGGCATGCCGGCATCTTCGACGTGTCGCACATGACCATCGTCGACGTGCAAGGCGAGGGCGCGCGCGAATTCCTGCGCCGGCTGCTGGCGAACGACGTCGCGAGGCTGGTGGAACCGGGCAAGGCGCTGTACACCTGCATGCTGAATGAAGCAGGCGGTGTCGTCGACGACCTGATCGCCTATTTCCTCGGGCCCGATCGTTATCGCCTGGTCGCCAACGCCGCGACACGGGACAAGGACCTTGCGTGGATGGCGGAGCAGTCCGGAGCCTTCAAAGTGGATATCCGCGAGCGCGATCACCTCGCGCTAATCGCCGTGCAGGGTCCCGCCGCCCGTGAGCTTGCGGCTGACGTGATGGCGGGCGGCGACCAGGCCATGCGCGGTGCCGCCCTCGCATTGAAGCCGTTCACCGCCGCCGACGTTGGATCACGGTTCGTCGCGCGCACCGGCTATACCGGCGAGGACGGGTTCGAGATTGCGATGCCTGCCGCCGAGGCGCCGGACGCCTGGCGCCGACTCGCCGACGCGGGCGCCGCCCCTTGCGGCCTCGGCGCGCGCGACACGCTGCGTCTCGAAGCCGGCCTGAACCTGTACGGCTCGGACATGGACGAGACGACCTCGCCGCTGGAATCCGGGCTCGGCTGGACGGTTGCGTGGGAACCGCGGGATCGGGACTTTATCGGCCGCGCGGCGGCGGAGCGGATGCGCGCCGATGCATCGCGCCGGCAATTCACCGGCCTGCTGCTGGAAGACCGCGGCGTGCTGCGTAACGGCCAGCGGGTCGTGGTCGAGGGCCTGCCCGACGGCGAGATCACGAGCGGCGGCTTCTCGCCGACGATCGGACGCTCGATCGCCCTGGCGCGCCTGCCCGCCGGCGACTACACGGCCGCGCAGGTAGAAGTGCGCGGCAGGCTGCTCGCCGCGCGCGTAGTCGACCCGCCCTTCGTGCGCAAGGGTAAAGTCCGCATCGAGGAGAAGCCTTAAACGGGTCGAACGGGAGTTTGTACAGCAACCACCCGCTTCGACTCCATTCCGGTTGAGCACTTTCAGGGAGAGTGGAACCATGAGCGAATTGCCAGGCGATCTGCAGTACACGCGGGAGCACGAGTGGCTGCGCAAGGAGGATGACGGCAGCGTGACCGTCGGGATCACGGACTACGCGCAGGCGGCGCTCGGCGATCTTGTCTACATCGAGCTGCCCGAGACGGGCGCCGAGGTCGAGGAAGGCGGCGAAATGGCGGTGGTTGAGTCCGTCAAGGCGGCATCGGACGTTTATGCGCCCCTGTCGGGCACCGTCATCGAGGTCAATGCCGCGCTTGCCGACGATCCGGAGAAGGTCAACTCCGATCCTTACGGCGAGGGCTGGATCGTGCGCCTGCAACCGGAGGGGGATTCGGGCGACACCATGGACCCCGACGCGTACCAGGAATTCATCGACCAGCTCGACGCCTGAGCCCGGCATGCCCTTCATTCCGCACACGGAAGACGACGTCGCCGAGATGCTCGCCGCCATCGGCGTGCCGGACATCGATGCGCTGTTCGACGAGATCCCGAAGGACCTCCTGGTCGAGAACCTCGGAGGAATTCCCGGGAGCCTGAACGAAATGCAGGTGTCGCGCCTGATGCGCGCCCGTGCCGCCCAGGACAGCGGTGCCCTGTGCTTCATCGGCGCCGGCGCCTACGAGCACCACATTCCGGCGGCGGTCTGGGAGATCGCGACGCGCGGTGAGTTCTACACCGCGTACACGCCCTACCAGGCCGAAGCAAGCCAGGGCACGCTGCAGACGATCTACGAGTACCAGTCGATGATCACCGCGCTGACCGGACTCGATGTCAGTAATGCGTCGCTGTACGACGGCGCCTCGGCGCTGGCGGAGGCCGCGTTGATGGCGGTGCGGGCGAACCGGCGATCGAAGTCCACGCGCGTGCTCCTGGCTTCCGGTGTGAACGCGCGTTACGAGCAGGTCGCGAAAGCCATCGCGGGCAACCAGGGGCTCGTGTTCGAGCGCCTCGCCTATGATCCGAAGCGCGGCATCACGGACCTTACGCAACTCGAAGACACGGGCGATGCGCCGGTGTCATTGGTCATCCAGCAGCCGGCCTTTCCGGGCACCCTGGAGGAAGTCGACCGGCTGACGGACTGGGCGCACGCCAGGGGTGCGCTCGTCGTGGCCGTCGTCAACCCGACCTCGCTCGCTGTTTTGAAGCCGCCTGGTGCGTGGGGCGAGGCCGGCGCCGACATCGCCTGCGGCGAAGGCCAGCCGCTGGGCATCCCCCTGTCCTCCGGTGGTCCGTACTTCGGCTTCATGGCGACGAAGCAGCAGCACGTGCGGCAGATGCCGGGCCGCATCGTCGGCCGTACGACCGACCTCGACGGTGCCGAAGGGTACACCCTGACGCTGCAGGCACGGGAACAGCACATCCGCCGGTCCAAGGCCACCTCGAACATCTGCACCAACCAGGGGCTGATGGTGACCGCGGCGACAATCTACATGTCGCTGCTCGGCTACGATGGCCTGCGGGCGGTGGCCACGGAGTCGATCGCCCGCACCCGCGAGCTCGCCGGCATGCTGACGGCGATTGACGGCGTCGAGCCGCTGTTCGACGGGCCGCATTTCCACGAGGTTGCGCTGCGTCTCGATCGGCCGGTGGCGCCCGTGCTCACCGCGCTGTCCGGGCGCGGCATTCTCGGCGGGCTCGATGTCTCCCTGCAGTATCCCGAACACACGCTGCTCGTGTGCGCGACGGAGACGAAGACACAATCCGATCTCGAAACCTACGCCGGCGCGCTGGCAGACATTATGAAGAAGGAAAAGGCATGACGGACGAGGTCTTCGCGAAGATGCGCGAGCCGCTTATCTTCGAGAAGTCCCGCGCGGGCCGGCGGGCGACGGCGCAGGCGCCGGAAGGCGCCGCACAGCCCGACATCCCGGAGCAGCTCCGGCGCACGGACCGGCCGCTGCTGCCGGAAGTGTCCGAACTGCAGGCGGTGCGGCATTTTACCCGCCTGTCGCAGATGAACTTCTCGATCGACACCCATTTCTATCCGCTCGGCTCCTGCACGATGAAGTACAACCCGCGCGCCTGCAACCAGCTTGCGATGCTGCCGGGCTTCCTGGGCCGCCACCCGCTCGGCTCCGTGGAGCACGGCCAGGGATTCCTCGCCTGCATGTACGAGCTGCAGGAGATGCTGAAAGCGGTGACCGGCATGCGTGCCGTGTCGCTGACGCCGATGGCCGGCGCCCAGGGCGAGCTCGCGGGCATGGCGATGATCCGTGCCTACCACGTTTCCCGGGGCGAAGGGCACCGCAACGAGGTCATCGTTCCGGACGCGGCGCACGGCACCAATCCGGCGACCGCCACGATGTGCGGCTGCGTCGTGCGCGAGCTGGCGACCGACGCCCAGGGGGATGTCGACATCGAGGCGCTGAAGCAGGCGGTAGGGCCGAACACGGCCGGGATCATGCTGACCAATCCTTCGACGCTCGGCGTGTTCGAACGCCATATCAAGGAGATCGCCGAAATCGTGCACGGTGCCGGCGGGCTTCTGTATTACGACGGCGCCAACCTGAACGCGATCCTCGCGAAGGTGCGGCCGGGCGACATGGAATTCGATGTCATCCACATGAACCTGCACAAGACGTTCTCGACGCCGCACGGCGGCGGCGGCCCGGGCTCGGGCGCCGTCGGCGTCGGCAAGCGCCTGCAGCCGTTCCTGCCGATCCCTGTCGTAGCGAAAGAAGAGCAGGGCGGCGCGGTGCGCTATCGCTGGCTCGAGGAGGACGACCTGCCGCAGAGTATCGGCCGGCTGTCCGGTTTCATGGGCAATGCCGGCGTACTGCTGCGCGCGTATGTCTACATGCGCCTGCTGGGCTACGAGGGCATGCGCCGGGTCGCGGAGTTCGCGACGCTCAATGCCAATTACCTGATGGCGCGGCTTGCCGACAAGGGCTTCACGCTTGCCTTCCCGGAGCGGCGCGCGAGCCACGAGTTCATCATCACGCTGAAGGGGGAAGCGAAAGCCCTGGACGTCACCGCGATGGACTTCGCCAAGGCGCTGCTCGATCACGGCTTCCACGCGCCGACGACCTACTTCCCGCTGCTGGTACCCGAGTGCCTGCTGATCGAGCCGACGGAGACGGAAACGCGCGAGATCCTGGACCGCTTTGTCGACGCAATGGCCGCCATTGCCGAGCAGGCGAAGACCGACAGCGACCGGCTGAAAGGAGCCCCGTACACGATGCCGGTGCGCCGCCTCGACGACGTCAAGGCCGCCCGCAACCTCGACCTCGCCTACCGCCCTCCAACGTAGGAGCGCGCACTGCGCGCGACCCCCCATTGCCGGACCACACCGCCACCCTCCCTTACCCCCCGCAATGCGACAACCATCGAGGCCAGGATCGCTGCATTCGGTAATAATGGGCTTCCAGGGGAACCGCCGGACCCGCGTCCAGTCCAGACAATGGCCGGTGGCGACAGCCGGCGCACAATATTCAGACAAGATCTCGAAAGGACACCATGCTGCCCAGAACCGCCCTGTCACTAATCCTCCTGTGCCTCTGTGCGTCGCCGCTGTCCGCCGAGGAGCCGGCGTGGATGGGCACGCTGGAGCGCATCTCGACCGGCGTGGTCTCGATCCGTGTCGACGCCACGCGCTCCTTCGATACGGAATGGAATTCGTCCAGCCAGGCTACAGGCTTCGTTGTCGATGCTGAGAAAGGCCTGATCCTCACCAACCGGCACGTCGTCACGCCGGGTCCGGTGGTGGCCGAGGCGATCTTCCTCAACAACGAAGAGGTACGGCTGACCCCTGTCTACCGCGACCCGGTGCACGATTTCGGGTTCTTCAGCTACGACCCGGACGAGTTGCAATACATCGAGCCGGCGGAATTGCCGCTGGTGCCCGGAGCTGCCGTGGTTGGACGCGAAATCCGCGTCGTCGGCAACGACGCGGGGGAGAAGCTGTCCATCCTCGCGGGCACGCTGGCGCGGCTGGACCGGGCGGCACCGAGCTATGGGCTCGGCCAGTACAACGACTTCAATACCTTCTATTTGCAGGCTGCTTCCGGCACCTCCGGCGGGTCCTCCGGTTCGCCGGTGATTGACATTGCGGGTAACGTGGTCGCGTTGAACGCGGGTGCGAACGGTCCCGCGGCGACCAGTTTCTTCCTGCCGCTCGACCGGGTCGCCCGCGTGCTGGACCTGTTGCAGCGGGATCAGCCTGTCCAGCGCGGCACCCTGCAGACGGTCTTCGCGCACAAGGCTTTTGACGAGCTGCGCCGCCTCGGCCTGACGCCCGAATCCGAGGCGCGGGTGCGCGCCCTCGACGGGAAGGTGACAGGCATGCTGGCCGTGCAGGAGGTGGTGCCGGACTCGCCTGCCGATTCGAGGATACAGCCCGGGGACATCCTGCTCCGCGTAGACGGCGAGCCGATCACCGAATTCGTGCCGCTGGCTGAAATTCTCGACAGCCACGTAGGCGACAACGTGACCGTCGACCTGGAACGGGGTGGAGAGCCCGTTTCCGTGGAGGTCCCGGTTACCGACCTGCATGCGATTACGCCCGATGCGTATCTCGAGTTCGGCGGCGCGGTGGTCAACGACCTGTCGTTTCAGCAGTCGCGGCATTACAACCGGGCTATCAGCGGCGTGTACGTCGCCGATCCGGGCTACATGCTGTCTCGCGCCGGCATCCCGCGCGATGCGGTAATTACGGAAGCGAACGGCGAGAAGATCGAGAATATCGGCGACCTGGAGGCCGTTTTATCGACGCTTGCGGACGGGGATCGCGCAACCCTGCGCTACGTTGTCATGAGGGATCCCCGCAACAGCATCGTGCGGTCGGTGCAGATGGACCGCACGTGGTACCCGGCGCGCCATTGCGTCCGCAACGACGAAACGGGTGTCTGGCCGTGTTCCCCGATCGAAGCGGCATCGCATAAAGCAGAGCCCCTGGCCGGCAGCACGAAGTTTCCCTCGTTCAGCGATACGCGCATCGACGCGATCGCGCCGTCACTCGTGATGGTCAACTTTGACCTGCCGTACGCGGTGTCGGGCATTTCCGACCGGCATTATTTCGGCACAGGCCTGATCGTCGATACGGCGCGCGGGTATGTGCTCGTGGACCGGAATACGGTGCCGGTCGCCATGGGTGACGTCCGCATTACGTTTGCAGGATCCCTGCAGGTCGAGGGCAAGGTCGAGTATGTGCACCCGCTGCATAACCTCGCGATCGTATCCTACGATCCTCAGCTTATCGGCGATACGCCGGTCAAGGCGGCCGAATTCGCGGCCAGGCAGCTGGTGCCGGGCAACCGGACCTGGGTCGTCGGGTTGAAGAGCGACCACCAGGTTGCCTACCAGGCGAGCACCGTGGCGTCGATCGACCCCTTGAGCCTGCCGCTGTCCCGCACCTTGCGGTTCCGCGACGCCAACCTCGAGGTGATCTCGCTGGTGAACGAACCCATGAGCCCGGATGGCGTCCTGCTCGACGAGAAGGGCCGGGTGGCGGCCACCTGGTCGAGTTTTGCCTACCAGACCGACAAGGAATCCGGGCAGGTGAGCTTCGGAATCGGCAGCGAACTGGTCAGCCGGTTTGTCGAGACGGTGCGCTCGAAGAACCCGATCTACTCGTTCGAAGCGGAGTTCGATTACACGCCGCTGTTCGAGGCAAGGAAGTTCGGTTTGAGCGACGAATGGCTCAAAAGGCTCGAAGAGCACAACCCGCGGGGCCGTCGCGTGCTGAGCATCAGTCGTACCGTCGCCGGATCACCCGCGGATGAGAAACTCCGCAGCGGCGACATCCTGCTCGCGATCGACGGCCGGGAAGTCAGCAGCTACCGCGAGCTGGAGCGCGCGGTGCAGAAGCCCGCGGTGGTGGCGACCGTCTGGCGCAACGGGGAAGCGCAGGAGATCGATCTCGAGACGGTGGCACTGGGCGGCACGGACGTCGAGCGCGCGGTCTCCTGGGCGGGAGCGCTGTTGCAGGACCCGCACCGTGCGATGGCGGTGCAGCGAGGCATCGACCCGAGCGGCGTCTACGTGGCCTACTTCAGCTACGGCTCGCCGGCCACGCGCTACGGCCTGTATGCCGGCCGCCGCATAGTCGCCGTCGACGGCCGTGCGACGGACGACCTGCAGGCCTTTATCGAGGCCGTGAGCGGGAAGGAGAACCGCGAATCGGTGCGCCTGAAGACGATTAACTGGAACGGCGCGGTGGAGGTCATCACGCTGAAGCTCGACACGCAGTACTGGCCCGCCTACGAGATCAGGCGTGGGCATGACGGCTGGCATCGTGGCGGGATCGGCTGAGCGCCGGCGGCGATCTCGTGCGGCGGTAATCGCTGTTGCGCTGCTGTGCACGGCCGTGGCGGGAACGGCCGCCGCGGATCTGCTGTACAAGTACCGCGGGCAGGACGGCGAGTGGATTTTTTCGGACCGACCGCCGGACGGTGACCAGGAGGTCGAAATCCGCGATGTGTCTTACGGACGCAAGCGCCCGGAGGTTACGGTTTCCCACCGCATAATCGACGGCAGGCTGCAGCTCACCGGCAGCAACGGCTATTACGCCCCCGTCGAGCTCGTGCTCGGCATCGATTCGATAGCGAACGCGGTGCTGCCCGGACCGGGGCAGCCGCTGCGCTTCGTCGTGCCGGCGCGCGGCACGATCGAACTGTTTGCGCTTGAGCCGATCGCGCCCGGCGCCCAACCGCAGATGCGCTATCGTTATACTTGGGTTATGGGGGATCCGACGAGCGTGCATGAACCGGAGCGGGCCTACCGCGTGCCCTATGCGGTGGCGACCGCGTTCCGGGTGACGCAGGCATTCCCGCACTCCGAAACGCATACGACGCCGGACAGCCGTTACGCGGTGGATCTTTCCATGCCGGTGGGCACCGGCATTTACGCGGCCCGGGCCGGCACCGTTTTCGAGGTCACGAGCACGAATTTCGAGGGCGGCACCGACCCCGAGAATGCCGCGGCCGCGAATATCGTGCACATCCTGCACGAGGACGGCACCTATGCCGTGTATGCGCACCTGAACTGGAATTCCATACGGGTGCGGCCCGGTGACGTGGTGAGACGCGGGGAATACATCGCGGACTCCGGCAACACGGGATTTTCAAGCGGTCCTCACCTGCATTTCGCGGTGCTGCGCAACCGGGGGATGGGGGTCGAGTCGCTGCCGGTGGTCTTCGAAGGAGCGAACGGCAGAGATGTGACGCCCGAGACAGGCATGGAACTGGCGGCCTATTGATGGACGCGCGTTACCTCGTGTTCGACCTCGACGGGACGATCAGCGATCCCGCCCTGGGCGTTGCGCGCTCCATCAACTACGCGCTACGCGAGTTCGGGCTCGACCCGATACCCGAAGACAGCGTGTCCGACTACATCGGGCCCGGCATCGACAACGCGTTTCGCCGCTTGGTCCCGCCGGAGACCGAAGGCCGGGTGCCGGAGCTCGTGGCGAAATTTCGCGAGCGCTATGCAGACGTGGGCTATGCGGAAAATGTCCTGTATCCCGAAATACCCGAAGCGCTGCAATACCTGTTGAACGAGGGCATGACCCTGGGTGTGTGCACGACCAAGCGAGTGGATTTCGCCGAGCGCATATTGCGGCACTTCGAGCTCCGCGACTGCTTTCAGTTCGTGAGTGGCGGCGACGTCGGCATCGCGAAGCACCAACAGCTCGAGACCCTGCTCCTGGACGGCGTCATAACGGCTTCCGCATCGATGATCGGCGACCGCGTCTTCGACGTGCTCGCGGCGCATGCGAATGGAATGCGGTCCGTGGGCGTTCTCTGGGGACACGGAACGGAGGCCGAGCTGGTCGAGGCTGACGCGCAGGTATTACTGTCGCAGCCGCGTGAACTGATGGAGCTTGCTCACCGGTAGCCGGCCATCATTGTCCGGGAAGCGGCCATTGCAATTCATGATCAGAGTGCTGCAGTTATCGTCATACTTTCCGTTGCGATCGCGATGACCGCTCAGACTGACCGCCGTTGTTTGCGGAGGACTTTGTGCTGAACTTAATCGTTTGTCAGCCATGAAGGTCGCGGTCTTGATCGGCGCCGCTATCGTGTTGGGAGGTACCGTGGCAAACACACAAGAACACGGAATCATCGGACGAATCTTCGAGAACGATCTGCCGGTCATATTCAGGCTGGTGGATGAGCTTCCAGCCGGGACGGCGCGCGCGGCACTGCCATGGCTGGCGGTCATATCGTGGAAATACGACGGCAGTTCCAACAATGGCATGCCAACAGAAGCTGTAAACGAAGTAATGGTTCGGCTTGACCGCGCCATTGAGGAGTCAGTTCTGAGGGAAGGCTTCGCTCGACATGCCTATAGTCGTACCGGGAACGGCCTGAAGGAACTCGTATACTATATTTCGGATCGCGACGCGTTTATGTTTGCGTTCAATGCAGCTATCAAGGACCACCCGCCTTATCCGATCGAAATCGTGTTCTACAACGATCCGGAATGGGAAGACTTGCGGAAACTCCTGGAAAGATTTCATCGGGCAGACTGAGGCGCTGCCTGAGAAGGCGCGTATGAATGATCGTGCGAAACCGTCCTTGCAGCCTGGTCTCGCGAGTGGTTGAATCCATATCGGGTGACTGCCGATGATCATATGTTGATTGAGGTATGTTATTGGGAGCTGGAAAAGAAGCGCTATCGATATTACCTGCCAAAGCCATAGACATTCATAACCTATTGAATATGTGGGGACAGGGATGGCTACAATGATGCAATCGCGGGATTATCAGGCGCCCTCGATATCCCAATATTGCGGCGTGCGTTCTAATCATTGTTAGGCGGCATCTCCAACCATGTGAGCGGAAAAAGAGGGAGGTGGAACGTGAAACTCAGCGACCGCGAAATTGAGATCATTTCCAGCATACCTAAGAACCGTCGAAACCGCAGGCTCGGTCTGTGGTTTACGGCTGCTGCTATATTGTTAATGATAGTAGTTGGCTTTTACATCGACTATGACCTGACGACTGCTGCCACAATGCTCATAGGAGTTCTAGTCGGTCAGGCAGCTTCGTACCCTAGCAGCAGGTCTGAGGACAAGCTCATTGATCTCGTCCAGCGATACGTCAATAGCGATCCTGAAGCAATTCGGCAGTTCGCAGCAAGGGCTGGTACTGGTGCGAATGCCGCCTAACAAGGCGCTGCAGACGGACAAAGTCAAACTGACACGCCTTTTGCATTCGCAAAAGGCGCGCCAGTTTGCCTTTGCCGCTGAGCTTGGTCGTTAGGCAGCATTTCAGCTCATGCGCGTGCGTTCTTTGATTCCGCTGCTCGCTC
>CAZSKQ010000097.1:9778-13447 GCA_964607425.1 uncultured Woeseiaceae bacterium | reverse complement strand
ACGACGAGCGCGAGCAGACGCTGAACCAGATGCTGGTCGAGATGGACGGCTTCGAGGGCAGCGAGGGCATCATCGTCATTGCGGCCACGAACCGTCCCGACGTGCTCGACCCGGCGCTCCTGCGCCCCGGCCGCTTTGATCGCCAGGTGGTCGTGCCGCTGCCGGACATCCGCGGCCGCGAGCTGATCCTCAAGGTGCACATGCGCAAGGTGCCGCTGGACGATAATGTCCGCCCCGCGGTGATTGCGCGCGGGACGCCCGGCTTCTCGGGTGCCGATCTCGCAAACCTCGTGAACGAAGCCGCGCTGTTCGCCGCGCGCGCCAACAAGCGCGTGGTCAGCATGGATGAGTTCGAGAAGGCGAAGGACAAGATCATGATGGGCGCCGAGCGGCGCTCGATGGTGATGAGTGAGCAGGAGAAGCTCAACACCGCCTACCACGAGGCCGGCCACGCGATCGTCGGCTTCTGCGTGCCGGAACACGATCCCGTGTACAAGGTGACGATCATCCCGCGCGGGCGCGCCCTCGGCGTGACCATGTACCTGCCCGAAGAGGACCGTTACAGCATCTCCAAGCAGCGCCTCGAGAGCACCATTTCGACGCTCTTCGGCGGGCGCTTGGCCGAGGAGATGACTCTCGGGCCGGAACGCGTGACCACGGGCGCCGCGAACGATATCGAGCGCGCGACCGAGATCGCGCGCAACATGGTTACGAAGTGGGGCCTGTCCGAACGGCTCGGGCCGCTGACGTACAGCGAGGACGACGGGGAAGTCTTCCTCGGACGCTCGGTAACCCAGCACAAGCAGGTCTCCGACGTGACGGTGCACACGATCGACGAGGAGGTTCGCAAGATCATCGATCGCAACTACGCGCGCGCGAAAGCGATCCTCGAAGAGCATGAGAGTAAGCTGCACGTGATGGCGAAGGCGCTGGTGCGTTACGAGACCATCAGCGAGTCGATGGTCCGCGAAATCATGGAAGGCCGTGATCCCACGCCGCCGGAAGACTGGATCGATCCGGACGACGTCGGCAAGACCGGCGGCGGCCGCAAGAAGCGTCAACCGAAACCCGGCGTCATCGGCGGCCCGGCCAGCGAGCACTAAACACGCGAGCGCGATACGGCCCCGTAGGAGCCCGCCATGCGGGCGACCTCCCCACCGCCATGCGGGCGACCTCCCCACCGCCATGCGGGCGACCGGTCGCCCGACTGACGGCCGTCACGGCTGCCGTCCCCCGAACGGGTACAATCCGCAGCCATGCAGCTTCGTCTCGGTTCCCGCCTGCTGGATCTCTCCACCCCGAAGGTCATGGGCGTCCTGAACGTCACCCCTGATTCGTTTTCCGACGGTGGGCGATTCCTGGGCGTGGACGCGGCGCTCGCGCAGGCCGAACGCATGGCGGCCGAGGGGGCGGTCATCGTCGACGTCGGCGGGGAGTCCTCGCGGCCCGGCGCGGCCCCGGTACCCGTGCAGCGGGAACTGGACCGCGTACTGCCGGTCATCGAGGCGATCCGGTCCCGCATCGACGTGGCGATCTCGATCGACACCTCCAAACCCGAGATCATGCGGGCGGCTGTTGCGGCCGGTGCCGCCATGATCAACGACATCTGTGCCCTCCGGTCCGAGGGTGCCCTGGCCGAAGCCGCGCGCCACGACGTGGCGCTGTGCCTGATGCACATGCAGGGCGAGCCGCGCACCATGCAAAACAATCCCGAGTACGGCAACGTGACCGAAGAGGTGGCCGGTTTTCTTGCGGAGCGCGTCCGGGCCTGCGTTGAAGCCGGCGTGGCGCGCGAACGGATCACCGTGGATCCGGGCTTCGGCTTCGGCAAGACGGTGGTTCACAATCTCACCCTGCTGGCCGACCTGGAGCGCCTGCTTCGGCTAGAATTGCCGCTTACGGTAGGGCTGTCGCGCAAGAGCACTCTGGGTGCACTGACGGGGCGGCCTGCTGACAAGCGGATGCCGGCGGGGATTGCTGCTGCCGTATTGGCGGTGGAACGGGGTGCCCATATAGTGCGCACCCATGATGTCGGTCCCACGATCGACGCCCTGACCGTCGTTGAGGCCGTCATGCAGAACAGGACGAAGCAGCATGCATAAGAACCAATCCGGCAATAGCCGGCCGCGCGCATGACCAAGCGTTACTTCGGCACCGATGGCGTGCGGGGCCGGGTGGGCCGGGATCCCATGACCGCGGACTTCGCCCTGCGGCTCGCGAGTGCCGCCGCGCGAGTGCTGGCGGCAGACGGCGGCACCGTGCTGATCGGCAAGGACACCCGCCTGTCGGGTTACATGTTCGAATCCGCTCTCGAAGCGGGTTTCGTGGCGGCGGGCACGGACGTATTGCTGCTCGGCCCGCTGCCGACGCCCGGCATCGCCTACCTGACCCAGGAATTCGGTGCCAATATCGGCGTTGTCATCAGCGCCTCGCACAACCTGTACCAGGACAACGGCATCAAGTTTTTCAACAGCGCGGGGGCCAAGCTCAGCGACGACCAGGAAGCCGCCATCGAGGAGTATCTCGGCCACCCGGCAATCACCCTGGAGTCGCACCAGCTCGGGCGCGCGAAGCGCATCGATACGGCGCGCGTGCGTTACCAGGAGTTCTGCGCTTCCACCTTCCCGCAGGGCTACGATCTCGAGAACGTCAAGATCGTGTTCGACGGCGCCAACGGCGCCGCCTACAAGGTCGGCCCGCGGACGCTGAGCGAGCTCGGTGCCGAGGTCATCCCTATCGGCTGTTCGCCGAACGGGCGCAACATCAATGCCGGCTGCGGCTCGACCGAGCCGGGCTTGCTGCAGCAGACGGTGCCCGCTCTCAAGGCACACGTCGGCATCGCGCTGGACGGCGACGGCGATCGCGTGCTCATGGTCGATGAACACGGCAATATCGTCGACGGCGACCAGCTGCTCTACATCCTGGCCACCGACCTGAAGCAATCCGGCCGCCTGCGGGGTCCCGTGGTTGGCACTGTAATGAGCAACCTGGGACTGGAACGCGCCCTCGAGCGCCAGGGCATCGAGTTCTGCCGCGCCAGGGTGGGCGATCGCCACGTGCTGGAGACGCTGCGGGAAAAAGGCGGCGCCCTGGGGGGCGAAACCTCCGGCCACCTGATCTGCCTGGACAAGACGACCACCGGCGACGGCCTCGTGTGCGCGCTGCAGGTGCTCGCCGTCATGAAGAAAACCGGCAAGCCGCTTGCCGAGCTGGCCGCCGGTATCCGCAAGTACCCGCAGAAGATGGTCAACGTGCGCACCGAGAAGCGGGTCGACATCGGCGCGTCGGAGGCGATCAGGCACGCCGTTGACGAGGTGCAAGCCGAGCTGGCGGCCACGGGGCGCGTGGTGCTGCGGCCTTCCGGCACCGAATCCGTCATCCGGGTCATGGTCGAGGGAGAGGACGAGCGCCAGGTCCTGACCCTGGCCGAGCGCCTGGCCGCCGTCGTCGCCGCCGCCGCCACCTGACCCGCACCTGCTTCGCCCTCCGAGTCCGGCGCCACAAACCGCTCGGCCAGCCACGACCGATTAAGCCGGTGTGCCACCACCGCAAGGCGGCCGTCGCCGGGGGGTGCCCCTGGCGGAAATAAAGCGGACCGAAGGGAGCCATTCCGCCAGGGGCACCCCCCGGCGGCGCCCGCCGAAATCCCGCTGAAGCGCAAGCCCAAGC
>CAZSKQ010000097.1:0-9678 GCA_964607425.1 uncultured Woeseiaceae bacterium | reverse complement strand
AAGCCAACTTACCGAGCCCGCAACCACGGTGACGGGCAAAGGGATTCCCTGCGCCACATTGTCACACGCCCCCACTCCCGGTATCCTTGCGCGCCTTTCGAACGGGCGGTGAGCGGCCGATGCGGAACTATCTCGTTGCCGGAAACTGGAAGATGAACGGCGGTACCGCGGCCAATGCGGCGCTGCTCGATGGCATCGTCAAGGGATGGCCCGATGTCTCGGCGGCCGGCGCCGTAGACCTCCTGGTTTGCCCCCCATTCCCGTTCCTCGAGGCCACGGCACAAAAACTCGCGGGAACGGGTATCGCGCTGGGCGCTCAAAATGTATCGGAGTATGCTTCCGGCGCGTACACCGGCGAGGTGTCC
Source organism: uncultured Woeseiaceae bacterium (assembly GCA_964607425.1). Taxonomy (GTDB): domain Bacteria; phylum Pseudomonadota; class Gammaproteobacteria; order Steroidobacterales; family Woeseiaceae; genus IDS-8. Next base: position 9,313 of record CAZSKQ010000097.1, on the reverse strand, counting down.
GGGAGCATGCTGCGGGACGTGGGCTGCGAATACGTGATCGTTGGCCATTCCGAGCGCCGGGCGCTCTTTGGTGAAACCAGCGCCGCGGTGGCCGCCAAGTTTGAGGCCGCGCTGGCGGCGAAGCTCGTGCCGGTGCTTTGCGTCGGCGAAACGCTCGCGGAGCGCGAAGCCGGGCGCACCGAAGCGGTGGTGGGCGAGCAGCTTGGCACGGTGCTGCAGCGGCTGGGCATCGAAGCCTTCGCGGCCGGTGCGGTGATCGCCTACGAGCCGGTATGGGCGATCGGAACCGGCCGCACGGCGACTCCCGAGCAGGCCGGGGAGGTGCATCGTCACATCCGGGGGCTGCTTGCCCGGGAGGACGCGCGGATTGCCGAGGCAGTGCAGATACTGTACGGCGGCAGCTGCAAGGCCGACAACGCGGCGGGGCTGATGGCGATGCCGGACATAGACGGCGGTCTGATCGGCGGTGCTTCGTTGAAAGCGGACGAATTTCTCGCGATTGCCGCGGCGGCGGCACGCAGTTGAGGTTTTTTTCAGATGAGTACGACGGAAACAGTAATACTGATGGTCCACACGCTCATTGCGTTGTTGATCATCGTGCTGGTGCTGCTGCAGCGCGGCAAAGGTGCCGATGCGGGCGCCGCCTTCGGCTCGGGCGCGTCCGGGACGGTTTTCGGTGCGCGGGGCTCCTCTAACTTCTTCTCGCGCGCCACGGCGATCCTGGCCACGGCGTTTTTCGTGAGCAGTCTTGCGCTTGCCTACCTGAGCAGCCAAGATGCGGGGGCGCCGGACAGCCTGCTGGAAAGAGTGCCGGCCGGGGCGCCCGCGAATACGCCCTCGACATCGCCCGCGGAGGCGGAAAACACGCCTCCGATGCCGGCGTTGCCGGACGCGTCGGAGGCTGAAGGCGAAACCGCCGACCTGCCGGCGCTCGAGCCGGCGCAACAGTCCGAGCAAGCGGCGGAGCAGCCGCCCGGCGACGACGAACAGCCCTGAGCCTGCCTGGCAGGCCTGGCATTTTGCCGACGTGGTGGAATTGGTAGACACGCTGTCTTGAGGGGGCAGTGGCGAAAGCTGTGCCGGTTCGAGTCCGGCCGTCGGCACCACTTTTTGCAGGAGGCAGTCCCGGGGGCACGGATGGTTGACGCAGCTCAGCCCGCGAGACGCCCTCTTGCGGGGCGGGCTTACAAAGCCGGTGCGCAGGCTGGTAGAATTACCGGCTGATTTGTTTTCCCGCGGCAAGGCAATCCTCGATGCTTGAAAATTACGTGCCGATCCTGATTTTCCTCGGCGTGGCCGCGGCTGTCGGTGTGCTGCTGCTCGCGCTGGGGTTCCTGTTCGGCCGCGGTGACAAGTATGACGAGAAGCTGTCGCCCTACGAGTGCGGGTTCGAAGCTTTCGACGATTCGCGCATGAAGTTCGACGTGCGCTACTATCTCGTCGCGATTCTCTTCATCATCTTCGATCTCGAGATCGCCTTCCTGTTTCCGTGGGCCGTGTCGCTCGACACCTTCGGCGGCTTCGGGCTGGTCGCGATGGCAATTTTCCTGGGCCTGCTCGTGATCGGCTTCATTTACGAATGGAAGAAAGGAGCGCTCGAGTGGGATTGAGCAACGCCGCCGCGCAGGACAGTGCCGAGCCGGTCGCCGGCGACGGCATCAGCCTGCAGAAGCGCGGTTTCGTGGTCTCCAGCATAGACAGTGTCGTCAACTGGGCGCGGACGGGTTCGCTGTGGCCGATGACCTTCGGCCTGGCCTGTTGTGCTGTCGAGATGATGCACGCCGGGGCGGCGCGCTACGATCTCGACCGCTTCGGCATTATCTTTCGCCCCAGTCCGCGCCAGTCCGATGTCATGATCGTGGCCGGCACACTCGTCAACAAGATGGCGCCGGCGCTGCGCAAGGTCTACGACCAGATGGCCGAGCCTCGCTGGGTGGTGTCCATGGGCTCCTGCGCGAACGGCGGCGGTTATTATCACTATTCCTATGCCGTGACCCGCGGCTGTGACCGGATAGTGCCCGTGGATGTGTACGTGCCGGGCTGCCCGCCGTCCGCTGAAGCGCTCCTGTATGGCTTGCTGCAATTGCAGAAGAAGATCCGCCGTACGAACACTATCGCCCGATAACCGAACCGCTGATGGCTGATTTCTACGAGACCCTGGCTGCTCGGATCGAAGCGCGCTTTGGCGAGCAGGTTACGCGCGTGCCGTCGCGCTGCGGTGAGTTGACGTTCGAGGTGGCAAAAGATGCGCTGATCGACGTCGCCACGGCGCTGCGCGATGAGCCTGACTTCTCTTTCGAGCAGTTGATCGACGTCTGCGGCGTCGACTACCTGACCTACGGGCTGGACGAATGGAAGACCGAGAGCGCTACCGAGAGCGGCTTCAGCCGCGGGGTGGTGCGAGAGGCGGTGATTCTCGACGAGTCCGACACCTTCGATCCGCGGCGCTTTGCCGCCGTCTACCACCTGCTGTCGCTAAAGCACAATGCGCGCCTGAGGTTGAGGGTATTCACCGGTCTCGAGAACCCGCCGGTCGTTCCCTCCGTGGTGGCGGTCTGGAACTCGGCGAACTGGTTCGAACGCGAAGCCTTCGACCTCTACGGCATCCTGTTCGACGGGCATCCGGACCTGCGGCGCATCCTCACCGACTATGGCTTTATCGGGCACCCGTTCCGCAAGGATTTTCCGCTGATCGGCACCGTGGAGGTGCGCTATGACGCGGAGGCGGGGCGCGTGAAGTACCAGCCGGTCACCATCGAGCCGCGCACGCTGGTACCGAAGGTCATCCGCGCGGACAACCGTTACCGGCCGCTGCTCACGGAGCGGGGACCGGGTTTTGCCAACAAGGGGCCGGATGTGCCGGCCGGGGAATCGGCCGATGGCTGAGATCCAGAGCTTTACCATGAATTTCGGCCCGCAGCATCCGGCAGCGCACGGCGTGCTGCGGCTGGTGCTGGAGATGGAAGGCGAAGTCATCCAGAAGGCCGACCCGCACGTGGGGCTGTTGCACCGCGCCACGGAGAAGCTCGCGGAGTCGAAGCCCTGGAACCAGACGATCGGCTACACCGACCGACTCGATTACGTGTCGATGATGTGCAACGAGCACAGTTACGTGATGGCCATCGAAAGGCTGATCGGCATCACGCCGCCGATACGGGCGCAGTACATCCGCGTCATGTTCGACGAAATCACGCGTATCCTGAATCATCTCATGTGGCTGGGCGCGCACGGGCTCGATATCGGCGCCATGACGGTATTCCTGTATTGCTTCCGCGAGCGGGAAGACCTGATGGACTGCTACGAAGCCGTCTCCGGCACGCGGATGCACGCGACCTACTACCGGCCCGGGGGCGTTTATCGCGACCTGCCGGATTCGATGCCGAAGTACCAGCCGTCGAAATGGCGCAGCCAGAAGGAAGTCGACCGGCTGAATGCCAACCGCGAGGGCTCCCTGCTCGATTTCATCGAAGCGTTCACCGAGCGTTTTCCCGCGGCAATCAAGCAATACGAAGCGCTGCTCACGGAGAACCGGATCTGGAAACAGCGCACGGTGAACATCGGCGTCATTCCGCCCGAGCGCGCGCTGCAGCTCGGTTACACGGGCCCGATGCTGCGCGGTTCGGGGATCGAGTGGGACCTGCGCAAGAAGCAGCCGTACGAAGTCTACGACAAGATGGACTTCGACATTCCCGTCGGGGTCAAGGGCGATTGCTATGACCGGTATCTCGTGCGCGTCGAGGAAATGCGCCAGTCGAACCGCATCGTCAAGCAGTGCATCGACTGGCTGCGTGCCAACCCGGGTCCGGTGATGGCCGACGACAACAAGGTTGTGCCCCCGCCGCGCGCGGTGATGAAGAACGACATGGAATCGCTGATTCATCACTTCAAGCTGTTCACGGAAGGCTACTCGGTGCCGGAAGGCGAAGCCTACGCCTGCGTCGAAGCACCGAAAGGTGAATTTGGCGCCTACATCATCTCCGATGGCGCGAACAAACCCTTCCGGGTCAAGTTCCGCGCGCCGGGCTTCGCGCACCTGTCGTCGATATCCGAGATGGTGGAAGGTCACATGCTGGCGGACGTGGTCGCCGTGCTCGGTACGCAGGACATCGTGTTTGGGGAGGTCGATCGGTGAGCGCGGAGCCGGAACTGTCGCAGCACGTACAAGACGAGATCGAACGCTGGAAGGCCCGTTTCCCGGAGGAGGGCCGGCGCTCGGCGATCATCGGTGCCCTGCACGCGGTGCAGCACGAGAACGGCGGCTTCCTCACTCCGCCACTGATGGACCGGGTAGCCGAATACCTCGAGCTGCCGACCGTGCAGGTTTATGAGGCCGCGAATTTCTATTCGATGTTCCACGTCGTGCCGGTCGGCCGCAACAACGTTGCCATTTGCACGAACATCTCCTGTATGCTGCGCGGCGCCGACGAGATCGTCGAGCACGTGGAACAACGGCTCGGCATTCGGCTGGGCGAGAGTACGCCGGACGGGCGCATTTTCCTCAAGAAGGAAGAAGAGTGCCTGGCTGCCTGCTGCGGGGCGCCCATGATGATGGTGAATCATCGCTATCACGAGAACCTCACGACCGAGCAAGTCGACGAGATCCTGGACGCGCTGGACTGATGGCAGAGCAGACCGACAAGTACCCGCAGAACCTCGTGTGTTTCAGCACCTTTGGTTCGCCGGAATCATGGACCCTTGCGACCTACGAGCAACATGACGGTTACAAGGCGTGGCGGCGCATCCTGGCGGGCGAGCTTACCCGCGAGCAGGTCATCGAAGAAGTCAAAGCCTCGGGTTTGCGCGGCCGCGGCGGTGCCGGTTTCCCGACCGGGCTGAAGTGGAGCTTCATGCCCAAGGACCCGGCGGTACAGAAATATCTCGTCGTCAATTCCGACGAAAGCGAGCCGGGAACCTGCCACGATCGCGAAGTTCTCCGCTATAACCCGCACGCGCTGGTCGAGGGCATGGCGATCGCCTGCTACGCGATGGGCGCGACAGTCGGCTACAACTACATCCGTGGCGAGTTCATCGCCGAGCCCGTACCGCGCTTCGAGGCTGCCGTGAAGGAAGCCTACGAGGCCGGGCTGCTCGGCACGAATATCCAGGGCTCGGGAATAGACGTCGACATCAAGACCTTTGTCGGTGCCGGCGCCTATATCTGCGGCGAGGAAACCGCGCTGCTCGAGTCCCTCGAGGGCAAGGTCGGCTTCCCGCGCTTCAAGCCGCCGTTTCCGGCCAATTTCGGGCTGTACGGCAGGCCCACCACTATCAACAACACGCAGAGCATCGCGAGCGTGCCGACGATCCTGCACAAAGGCGCGGCGTGGTTCGCGGGTCTCGGGCCGGAAGGCTCGGGCGGCACGGCGCAGTTCTCGGTCTCCGGCCACGTCGAAAAGCCGCAGAACCTGGAGCTGCCGATGGGCATCCCGTTCCGGGAGCTCCTCGATCTCTGCGGCGGCGTCTGGAAGGGCAGGAAGCTGAAAGCCGTGATCCCGGGCGGCTCCTCGGTACCGGTGCTGCCGGCCGAAATCATCATGGACTGCACGATGGACTATAACTCGCTCAAGCAAGCGGGTTCGTCATTCGGCACCGGTGCGGTGATCGTGATGGACGAGACCACCTGCATGGTGCGCACGCTGCGCCGCATCTCGCGCTTCTACATGGCGGAGTCATGCGGGCAGTGCACTCCCTGCCGCGAAGGTACCGGCTGGTTGTATCGCATGCTCACGCGCTTCCTGCAGGGGCGCGCCACGCAATCCGACGTCGACAAGCTCGTCGACGTGGCGGACCACATCGAAGGCCATACGATCTGCGCCCTGGGGGATGCCGCCGCATGGCCCGTGCAAAGCTTCGTGAAGCACTTCCGGCACGAGTTCGAATACATGGTACGTCACAACGGTCGCAGCATGGTCGATGACAGGGCCAGGGCAGCATGAGCGACGACACGATCAATTTCGAGGTCGATGGCAAGCCGTTCACGGCGAAGAAGGGCCAGATGATCATGGAGGTCACCGACCAGGTCGGCGGTGCCTACATCCCGCGCTTCTGCTACCACCCCAAGCTGTCCGTCGCGGCGAACTGCCGGATGTGCCTGGTCGAGGTCGAAAAGGCGCCGAAGCCCTTGCCCGCCTGCGCGACGCCGGTGGCCGAGGGTATGAAAGTCTTCACGCGCTCGCCGCGAGCCATCGAGGCACAGCGCGCGACGATGGAGTTCCTGCTCATCAACCATCCGCTCGACTGCCCGATCTGCGACCAGGGCGGGGAATGCGAGCTGCAGGATCTCGCCATGGGCTACGGGCGCGACATTTCGCGCTTCAACGACCGCAAGCGAGTGGTGAAGGACCAGGACATCGGTCGTTTGATCTCGACCGACATGACTCGCTGCATCCATTGCACGCGCTGCGTACGCTTTGGCGAGGAGATCCAGGGCTACCAGCAGCTCGGCACGATGGGCCGCGGCGAAAACATGAGGATCAGTACGTATGTTGAACAGAGTATCGATCACGAGCTGTCCGCGAACATCATCGACCTCTGCCCCGTTGGTGCCCTGAACGACAAGCCTTACCGTTACAGCGCGCGCGCCTGGGAATTGGTCCAGCGCTCGACCGTGTCGCCGCACGATTGCGTGGGCTCGAACCTGTATGTGCACCTGTTGCGCGGCAAGATCAAGCGCGTCGTGCCGCGGGAGAACGAGCTGATCAACGAGACGTGGCTGGCTGATCGCGACCGCTTCAGTTTCCACGGTATGTACAGCGAAGATCGCCTGATGACGCCGCGTATCAAGGAAAACGGTGCCTGGCGGGACATCGACTGGCAGGAAGCTTTGCAGCGGCTTGCCATGGAGATGAAGGCGGCGGGTGAGGGCATCGGCATCCTGGCATCGCCCGGCGCGACGCTCGAAGAGCAGCACCTGCTGGCCAGACTGGCGGCCGCCCTCGGCAGCGCGAACATCGATCATCGCTTGCGGCGCCGGGACTTCTCCGACCAGGATAACGATCCGCTGTTCCCGTGGCTCGGCTGCGACATTGCCGATATCGAGCGGGCATCCGCGCACCTCATCATCGGCTCCAACCTGCGGCGGGAGGTGCCGATTCTCGCGCACCGGGTGCGCAAGGCCGCTTTGCGGGGCGCGGCTATCTCGTTCGTCAACCGCGAGCGGTACGAGTACCTGTTTGACGTTGCCGATTACCTGGCGGGGGACGGGCTCGTGCAGCATCTCGCCGGGATTGCCGTGGCGGCAGCGGCCGCTGCTGGCGCGAAGCTGCCGCCTGCGGTATCGAAGCTTTGCGCAGGCGTCGTTGCGGACGAGCAGCAGCAGCGCGTCGCGCGTTCGCTGGCGGACGCTGGTGACGGTCTTGTTATGCTTGGCCATCTCGCGCAGCGCGATCCGGCCTTTGCCGCGATACGCGCCCTTGCTTCCGCGGTTGCCGGCCTGACCGGCGCGCGCTTCGGCTATGTATCGGAGGGGGCGAACGCCGCGGGCGCGCACCTCGCCGGTGTGCTGCCGCATCGCGCCGCGGGTGGCGCACGGCGACCGCGAGCCGGACGGCACGCCGGCAACATGCTGGACGACCCGCTGGGCGCCGTGCTCCTGCTCGGCATCGAGCCGGACCGGGATCTTGCGACAGACGCGACCGACAAGCTCGCGGCGCAGAAATTCGTGGCTGCCATGACGCCGTTCGTGACGCCCGCGTTCGAGCGCGCCGCCGACCTCCTGTTGCCGATCGGGACCTTGTTTGAAAGCTCCGGCACCCTGGTCAATGGCGAAGGCCGCTGGCAGAGCTTCGGCGGCGTGGCGACCCTGGTCGGCGAGGCGCGCCCGGCCTGGAAAGTGCTGCGGGTGCTCGGCAACCTGGTGGATGCGGAAGGCTTCGATTACGTCTCGAGCGAAGACGTGCGCGACGAGCTGAAGGCGGCGCTCGGCGAAGTGTCGCCGGATAATGCCTATCCGCTGGAAAATGAAGTAGACAATGAGGCCGATCCCCGGGATGGATATGGGGAGTCCCACTTTTCAGCGGACGTGCCGATGTACCAGGTGGATGCGCTGGTGCGGCGCTCGCTGCCGCTGCAGGTCGCGCGTGAGCCGGTGCGGGAGCACGGTGGGGACGCTGCATGACCGCGCTTATCCCGCAGTTCGCCCTGGATTTCTGGAACTCGCTGCCGGAGATGGCGCGGTATCTCACCGTGGTGACGACGCAGATCGGCGTTGTTACGGTGGGCATCATCCTGGCGGTAGCGTTCGCGACCTACTTCGAGCGCAAGGTGATCGGTTTCATGCAGGGCCGCATTGGCCCGAATCGCGTCGGACCGCTGGGCCTCGGCCAGCCGTTCGCTGACGTCATCAAGCTGCTGATCAAGGAAGTAATAGTCCCGCGCGAATCGAACCGCTACCTGTTCCTGATCGCACCGCTGCTCTCAATCATCCCCGCGCTCGCGACCTGGGCGGTCATCCCGCTATCGGACGGCTTCGTGATCTCCGATATAGATGCCGGCCTGCTGTACGTGCTGTCGCTGACCTCCATGGGCGTGTACGGGGTCATCCTCGCCGGCTGGGCTTCCAACTCGAAATACGCGCTCCTCGGTGCGATGCGCTCGGCGGCGCAGATCGTCGCCTACGAGATCGCCATGGGCTTCGCGCTCGTCGGTGTGCTGATGGCTGGCGGTACCCTGAACCTCGGGGGGATCGTGCGCGCGCAGGCGGGTGGGGTGAGTGACTGGTTCATCTGGCCGCTCCTGCCTCTGTTTCTCGTGTACCTGGTCTCGGGCGTGGCGGAAACCAACCGCGCTCCGTTCGACGTTGCCGAGGGCGAATCCGAGATCGTGGCCGGCTTCCATGTCGAATACTCGGGCGTTGCGTTCGCGATTTTCTTCCTCGCTGAATACGCAAACATGGTGCTGATCTCGGCACTGACGGCGGTGTTTTTCCTGGGCGGCTGGGCCTCTTTGTTCGAAGGCTGGACGTTTCTCGGCGACAGCTTCCTGCGCGAACCGAGTTTCTTCTGGCTGGCCGCGAAGATATCCTTCTTCATGTTCTCTTTTTTCTGGTTCCGCGCGACTTTCCCGCGCTATCGCTACGACCAGATAATGCGGCTCGGCTGGAAGGTGTTCATTCCAATCACTATTCTCTGGATCGCGCTTGAAGGCGTGATGGCCTGGCTGCAGGTGGGGCCCTGGGCGCCATGATACGACGACTCTTCAGGACGCTGTCGCTTTACGAGCTGTGGGAGGGACTGGCCACGACCCTGCGGAATTTCTTCCGCGACGAGGTCACGGTGCAGTACCCGGAAGAGAAGACGCCGCAGTCCTACCGCTA
>CAZSKQ010000096.1:0-13604 GCA_964607425.1 uncultured Woeseiaceae bacterium | reverse complement strand
TCCGCCCCGTCACTCCTGCCGCAAGGCCTGCATCGGCTCAACGCGCGCCGCCCGCCGCGCCGGCAGCCAGCAGGCGGCGAGGGCCGCCAGCGCCAGCAGTCCGGAAGCGCCGGCAAACGCCACAACGTCGAAGCTCTCGACGCCGTAAAGCATGCCCTGCAGCACCCGGGCGAAACCGAGCGAAGCGACGCCGCCGGCGCACAAGCCGGCGGCCGCGACGCGCAGGCCGCGGACAATCACGTCCCGCTGGATTCTCCCGTCGGTCGCCCCCAACGCCTTGCGTATGCCGATCTCGCCGGTGGCCCGCACGACCTGCTGCGACAGCACGGCGTACAAACCGACCAGCGCGAGCGCGAGCGCGCTCAGGCCGAACGCCGCGATGACGGCCAGCCGGAAAGCGCTGTCGCGGTAGAACCAGGCCATGAACGATGCCAGCGGATCGACCCAGTCGACGGCGGAGTTCGGCGCGACTTCGGCAAGCACGCGTTGCAGCGGCTCCGTGTAGTTCGCCGGGTCGCCGTCCAGGTGCACGATCGGCGTGACGAGCCGCCGCGGCAGTTGCCGCAGGGACAAATACATCTCGAACCGGTGCGTCTCGTCTTCCAGCGGACCGCCGAACTTCGCGTCCCCCGCGACGCCGACGATGCGATACTCGCTGCCATTCAGCCGCACGACCTGGTTGAGTGCCCGTTCCGCACCGCCGAATTCCGCGGCGAGCGAGCGGCTGACGATCGCGCTGCGCAATTCGGCTTGCGCTTCCCGGCCGTCGAACGCCCGGCCGGCGACCAGCGGCATCTCGAGCGCCGGGAAGAAGCCGTCGCCCACGATGTAGTTGCCGACCCGCAGGCCTTCCGGGTCCGCGGTCTCCAGGGCCGCGTGCTGCAAGCGGCCGGGCACGGCCTCGATGATCGGCACCGTGGGCCAGACCAGCGCCACGTCCCGGACGCCGGGCTCCGCGAGCAGCCGTTCCTCCAGGCGGGCATAGAACGCAGGCAGCGCCGCTTCGTCGGCGACATCGGCGTTGTTGATGAAGAGGCCCATGCGCAGGCGATTCTCCGTCGCGAACCCGGGGTCGGTGTCGCCGAGCGCGAGATACGAGCGCCCGAGCAAGGCCGCGGCCGTGACCAGCACCAGCGTCATCGCCAGCTCGAACCCGACCAGCCGTACGCCCCAACGGCTGGATTGCGTGGACCCGGCCAGCCTGGCGCTGCCTTCCCGCAGCGCCTCCGCCGCGTTCACCCGCGCGCCGAACCAGGCCGGCAGGGCGGCCGCCGCGCAACCCGCCGCGATCAGCACGACGAACGTGACGGCAAGCGTCGCGGCTTCCGGCCGCGGGTCGAGGTACAGCGGCACGGTCACGTCCGCGATGCGCAAAAACGCATTGAGCAGCGGCGCTGCCGCGAGCACACCGGCGATGCCGCCGATCGCGGCGAGGAACAGCGTTTCCGCCAGGACCTGCCCCAGCAGCCGCCGCCGCCCGGCGCCGAGAGCGCCGCGCACCGCGAATTCGTGCCGGCGTTCCAGCGTGCGCGACAGCAGGAGCAGCGCCACGTTGACGACGGCAATGGCCAGCAACAGCAGCGCGGCGGCGCCGAATGCGGCACTCGCGGTCCGGAAGGGCGAGCGCCAGTTGGCACCGAAGGCTTCCACGTCGAACACGTGCTGGTCGGCAAAGGCGTCGAACTGGCCTTCGAGTGCCGCGTTGAGGGCGGCGGCCTGTGCTTTCGCCTGCGAAATCGTGGCGCCGGCCGCGAGCCGCCCGATCGCGAGGATCGCACGCGTGGTGCGATCCTCGCGTTGTGCGCCGGTGAGGTAATTGCCGAGCGGAATCCAGAATTCCAGGTCGGGCATGTCGTCTTCGGTGGTGCCCGCGAAGTCCGGCGGCAGCACGCCGACGATCGTGTAGACGGCGCTCTCCCCCTCGTTCTGGTAGCTGACGCGCAGCGCTTGCCCGAGAACATTCTCGTCGTAGTTGAACTCGCGGCCCCAGGTGCCGTACGACAGGAGCATCACGGCGTCGCCCCGCGCGTGTTCCTCGCGGCTGATCAGGCGGCCGATGTACGGCCGCACGCCGAGTAACCCGAAGTACCCCGCCGTGATGGCCTCGCCTTCCACGCGCCGCCCGATGTCACCGGCCCGGTGCCAGATGAGCCGCGCACGCGCCGCGCCTTCGAGGGCGTCGAGAGCGGCCAGCCGCTCACGGAGGTCGGCAAAGTCGCGGTAAGCGAGCGCATCGCGCTGCTTTTGTCCCGCCTCCGAGTTCCAGATGCGCACGAAGCGCTCCGCCTCCGGAAAGGGCGGCGCGCGGAAGGTGGTCAGGTCGATGAGCGTCGCCACCGCCGCGGTCGCCGCCATGCCGAGGGCGATGCAGGTCACGACGGCCAGGCTCAGGCGCGGGCTGCGCTTCAAGCCCCGGAACAGGATTCCCAGGTTCAAGTGTTCACTCCTTAATATAAGTCTCGCAAGCTACTTCGGTACCTGAACCGTAGGAGCCCGCCACGCGGGCGATCGGCACGGTCGCAGAGTCCGTACCGGTCGCCCGCACTGGCGGGCTCCAACCGGGGAGCTATTCATGCCGTAATGCCTCCACGGGTTCGATGCGCGCCGCGCGTTCCGCCGGCCACAGCCCCGCGGCCAGCACGACCAACACCAGGACGATGCCGGCGGCGACCCAGGTGAGCGGATCGGCCGGTGACACTTCATAGAGACGATTCGCGATCAGCTTGCCGGCGAGAAAGGCGCCGCCTATCCCGATCGCGAGCCCTGCGGCAAGCAAGCGCAGGGCATCGCTCAGCACGTGCCGGCGGATGTCGCCGGCTGCAGCCCCGACGGCCTGGCGCAACCCGAATTCCGCCGTGCGCGCCCGTACCGAGTACGCCAGCAGCGAGAACAGGCCGATGGCCGCGAGCGCGAGCGTCTCCGCGCCGAACAGCCCGAGCAGGATGAGCTGCGGCTCGCGGTCGCGCACGGTATCGCGCACCAGGCGGTCCATCGTGGCGATACTCCCGACGCGCTCCGGGCCGAGCGTGCCCTCGAGCGCGGACTTCACCGCGTCGACCAGGGTTGCCGGCGGGACGCTCGCGGCAATTACCGCCATTACGTTGTCACGGGGGTGCGCGTCGAGCTGGTAGATCGTACCCCGGTCCGCCTGCTGGTCCGGCGCGCGATATTTCACGGTGGCGGCCACGCCGATGATTTCGGCATCCCTGCGGGTTTCATTCCCCGCCGGCATGCGGATGATCTCTCCCAGGGCGCGGCCGTCGGCGAAATACTGCGAAGCGAAGTACTCGTCGACGACGATCCTGCCGGTTCCCGCGTCATCCAGGTCGAACCCTCGCCCGCGGACCAGCGGGATGCCGACCGTTTGGAAGAAATCCGGGCCCACGTTGCGCGTGTGCACACTGGTCTCACGGTCTTCCTGCCCGGGCGCCGGGATGCTGGAAACACTCTCCGAGCGGGAGAACGGCGCCACGTTGGTGCACGCGACCGACGTAACGCCGGGTAAGGCGCGCAGCGTGTCCAGCGCCGCTGCAACTTCGGGATCCTCCCGGAGCATGAGCACCTGGCGGGGCTCGCGCTCCACCGGGTTGATTCTCGCGACCAAAAGATCACGTGCTTCGAAGCCGAGATCCTCCGTGAGCAGCCCGTGCCAGCTCCGGAGCAACAGCCCCATCGCGCACAGCAGGCTCATCGCGAGAGCAACCTGCGCCACGATCAGCACGCGGCGCGCGCGCGCGCCGGAGCCCGCCGCGTTGCGCCCGCCGCTGCTCAACCCCGTAATGAGCGAGCGGCGCTGCTGCCGCTGCTGCCAGGCTGCCGCCAGCAGTACCGGCACGCTGCTTAGCGCGAGCACGGCCGCGGCGATCGCAATCGAGACCGGGCTGGCGTCGATCGACAGCGGTTGTTCCACGTCGAGCATGCCGAGGTGCTTCAGCCAGCCGAGCATCAGCGGCGTGCAGGCCGCCGCCAGGCTGGCACCGGCCGCCCCCAGCAGCAGGAACTCGATCACCGTGCGGGCGAGCCGCCGCCATGCGCCGGCACCGAGTGCGGTCTGGATCGCCTGCTCGTGCGAGCGCTCCAGCAGGCGCGCCAGCCACAAGCCGGCCACGTTGAGCAGCGCGGCGGCAAGGACGAGGACGGATGCAAGGCCGATGATGGCGAGTGGTTGGCGCTGATCGGCGGTCCAGGCCTCCCGCAGGCTCCGTACCCGGGGCTCCACCCCCATCATTTCGCGGATTCGCTTCACATCCCGGCGCTCCTCGGCCGCGTACCGGACGCGCAATGCCTGCTCCAGCTCCTGCGCCCTGTAGCCCGGCGCGAGCCTGGCGATGATGTTGCCGCCGGAGAAATGGCCGAAATTCGTGAGCTCCTCGGGCGTATACCGCAACGGTTCCCAGATCCCGGTCGCGGGCGCCGGCACGGTGAAGGAATCCGGCAGCACGCCAACCACGGTCACGCGCCTGCCGTCCAGCTCGATTTCGCCGCCGATCGCCGACTCGGCGCCGCCGAAGCGATTGCGCCAGGCAGACTCGCTGATCAATGCGACCGGCAGTGCGCCCGGCTCGCCTTCGGCAGCGGTGAATGCCCTGCCGGCAATCGGCTGCACGCCGAGCAGCTGCGTGAGATTGTGGGTGATCGAGGCGACTTGCCAGCTTCCACCATCAGATGAATCCACGGCATGAGCCCCGCGATACGCGGCCATATCCACGACCATCGGCTGCTCACGGACGTCGACGAGCATCGGCGGCGAGAACCCGAGCTCGAATCCCATGGATCGCGAATACGTCGTCACGTGCGCGAGCTGCTCCGGCTGCGCAAACGGCAGCGGCCGCAGGAACAGCTCCCAGGCGGCGGTCGTCACCGTCACCATGCCGGCGATGGCGATGCCGAGCACCAGGACGATGCCCGCCGCAAATCCCGGCGCGTGGATCAGTCCGCGCACCGCGCGGCGGCCTTCGATCGCGGCCCCGGCGAGCATCCGGCTATTCATCCCGCAGCACTTCCATAGGCGCGACATTCGCCGCGCGCCAGACCGGCAGCACGTTCGCAAGGATCGCGATCGCGGCGACCAGCATCGCCACCAGCAGCAGCTCGGAAACCGGCCGGCCGTCGACGCCCGTCATCGTGGCGGCGAACCGCGGCCCCAGCAACAGAGCCCCGAAGGCGCCGAGCACGATGCCGCCCGACGCCACGAGCGCGCCCCGGCGCAGGAAACGCAGCAGGACGTTCAAGCGTGTCGCGCCCAGCGAGTAGCGGATGCCGATCTCGCGCCGCCGGTGGCGTACCGAAAACGCGGCGATGCCGTAAATGCCGACGACCGAGAGCAACGTCGCGAACACCGCGCTCGCGGCGGCGACCGTCGTGATCGCGCCATCGCGCGCGGTAAGCTCCGCGAGACGGCTTGCCAGCGTGCCGGCGTCTATGAGGTTGGCGTTCGGTGCTTCGCGCCGGGTCATCTCCCGCAATGCGGCGAGCGCCATCTCCGCGTTCGATGCTTCGACGATAGCCTCGAGGCCGCTCACGAATATCGAGGACTGCGCCACGAACACCGTCGGCCGCGCCTGTTCGCGCAACCCGCGCTGGCGGTAGTTGGCGACGACGCCGACCACCTCCGCCGGCACCTCGCCCACGAGCTCGTCGATGCGCAGGCCCACGGCCGGGCGCCCCGGCCAGAACCGGTCGACAAACGCCTGGTTGACCACCACCTGCCGCGGCACGGCGGTATCGTCGGCCTCGAGGGCTTGTTGCTCGTCCTTCACGTCGCGGCCGGCGAGCAGCTCGATGCCGAGCGTCTCGAAGAAGCCGTCGCTGACGGGCAGCAGGTCGATCTGCAGGTTTTCGTCCGGTGCCGGTGTGTAGCCCTGCGGGCGGACATCGGTCTGCATGCCGGAGCTCTGGATCGGCACGAACAGGGTGAGCGCGGCGTGCTGCACGCGCGGGTCGTTGCGCAAGGCGGTGAGGATGCGGTGATAGACCTGCTTGTCGTCGCCGGCGTTGTTGAGCCGGATGCGCGCCGCCGCCCGGTTGTCGACGGAAAAACCCGGATCGATCGCGAGCGTCTCGCGTAGCGAGCCCGTGAACACGATCGCTGCCGTGAGCAGCACCAGCGAGACGCCGACCTGCACGGCCACGAGCACGTCGCGCACGCCGAACACTTGCCCCCCGTTGTCCGTCTGCGCGTTGCGCAACACGACCGAGAGCAGCGTGCGGGCGAGGCGGCGCATCGGCGCGAGGCTGGTCAGCACGACGGTGAGCGCCAGCATGATGGCGACGGCCGCGAGCACGCGCGGATTGAAGAGCAGGCTCGCCGCATCCACCGCGATGCCGAGATCGTCGCCGGCGGTGCCGACCAGCCATTTCGCTACCGAGAACGCCGTGAGCGCGGCGATTGCCGCGCCGGCGGCAGCGAGGAGCGCCGACTCCGCGAGCGTCTCCAGCGCGATGCGGCCGCGCGTCGCGCCGAGACTCATGCGCACGGCGGTTTCCGCGCGCTGCGTCTCCGCGCGCACGAGCATCAGCCCGACCGTATCGGACCACACGACGAGCAGCAGCACGCCGACGAGCCCGAGCAGGACCCACGAGGTGGTGCGTGCTCCGGTCGTGCCGTCGGGATCGACCGCGACCTCGCGGGCCGGCAGCACGAGGGCGGGCTGGAACTCGGTCTCGGATTCGCCGCGGGCAAGGCGCAGCGTGTCCAGCCGCCTCTGGGCATCGGCCGCGGTAAATCCCGTCGACAGGCGCGCAACCGCATCGAGCCATCCCACCTGGTCGCCGAAAAGCATGTCGAGTGAGAAACCGGGCAACGCCAGGTCGGCCAGTGACATCGGCAGCCACACGTCGACACGCGCTTCCAGCGAGACACCCGAGAAGCCCGGCGGCGCCACGCCGACGATCGTTACCGGACGGCCGCTGATGCGGATCGCCTCGCCGATAATCGACCGGTCGGCATCGAAGCGGCTGCGCCACGTTTCCGCGGAAAGCACCGCGACCGGTGCCGCGCCGCGCTCGCCGTCGGCGTCCGTGAGAAACCGGCCCGCGATCGGATTGACGCCCAGCGTGGAAAAGAAATTGTTGCTGACGATCGCGCCGCGCCATTCGTGCTGGCGCTCCCCTTCCGCGTACGTGACCTGCGCGAAGTCCGCGTAGAAGGCGACGGAGTCGAATACCTCCGCCGGCCTTAGCTGCTCGATCACTTCCGTGCGCGACCAGCTGCCGCGCTCCACGCGCTGCTTGTCGGTGCCGAAAATGCGCACGAGCTGGTCCACCTCGGCCACCGCGAGCGGACGGAACAGCACGGAATCGGCCACGCCGTAAAGGCACCACGCGCCGCCGAGACCCACCCCGAGCACCAGCGTCACGGCGCCGGCGTACACCGGTCGCCGCAGCAATCCCCGCATCATCTGCCACATCGCAATCTCTCCCGGCTCTTATCGAAGACGCGATCGCCTTTGCCCGATCGCGACGCATTGCCCTGTTTCTTCTTCCCCTTGTGGTCAGCTCCTATGCACGGCACGTGCCAGCCGATAAAGGCAGCGCCTACGGGGTTCCGGCAACGATGCGCATGCTCGAAGAGTTCGGAAATGGGACGCAGCGGTCGGAACCGGACACTTCGGTATCGACGCAAGCGGCGCGAAACAAACCGGGCACGCGCCGGCGATTCTCGACAATTTCGCAGGATTCGCACCCGGCACCGCAGGTCTCGCCAACGGAGAATCGAATCGCGGGCCGACCCTGGGAAGACGAGGCCAGGCGCCTGCACCGCGGCCCGTTTGCGATGTACACTCGATCCGGAGGAGATCACTGATGGGCACCCCCATGGAAAGCTGGCCGCGGCGGCATCGCATCACGGTGGACGAGTACTACCGCATGGCGGAGGTGGGCCTGCTGGCGCCGGACGCGCGGGTCGAGCTGATCGAAGGGGAAATTATCGACATGCCGCCCATCGGCCCCGATCACGGAAGCGTGGTCGACAGGCTCAATCACTTGCTGGTGCACGCGGTCGGCGATCGCGCCATCGTCCGCGTGCAGGGAGCGGTGCGCCTGAGCCGCGCCTCCGAGCCGCAGCCCGACGTCGCGCTGCTCGTGCCCCGCACGGACTATTACCGGGAAGGACACCCCTCCGGCGCCAACACGTTCCTTGTGATCGAGGTGAGCGACTCCACGCTGCGCTACGACCGCGACGTCAAGGTCCCGCTCTATGCCCGCCATGGTGTGCCCGAAGTCTGGATCGTCGATATCCGCTCCGCGCGCATCCTGTCCTGGCGCACGCCGGTCGACGGGGTATACCGGGACGAAGGCTCGATTACCGAGCCGGGAGAGACGCCGATCGCGGCCATGCCCGGCGTGTCGGTGGACCTTTCGCGGCTGCTGCGGTAAGCCGACGCCGGAACTGCCCGGTTCGGCTGGCGGGATGCGTTTCCGCGCAGCGCACATCGATCTACTCCTCCCTCAGTGCAACCACCGGGTCGACGCGCGCCGCGCGGCGGGCGGGAATCAAGCTGGCCAGCAGCGCGACCGCCGCAAGCAGGAGCGCGACGCCGATGAACGTCACGGGATCCGAGGGGCTCACGCCGTACCGAGCTCGAAGGTACGCCCGAGCGGGTCTTCGCCGGGCCACAAAAGCTTCGCCGCCGCTTCGTTGACGACGACGACAGAGGGCGTTCCGGCACGATCGGTTGCCGTCAGCCCGCGGCCGGCCAGCAGCGGAATCTCCATCGTGCGGAAGTAGTCCGGTTCAACGATCCTGACCTGGGTGTAGCTCTCCTCCCCCGGGTTTTTGTAGGCCGGAATGCCATCCTGCGTTTCAACGGAGATCGTGTAGTTGAAGCCGCTGAGCGGCAATCCGAACACGCCGGCCGCGCTCGTCACTCCGGGCGAGGCCTCTATCCGCCGGTCGAGCTCCGCAAAGAAGGTGCGCGCCTGCTGCGGCTGGGGATAGCGGGCCGCGGGCAGCGCGATGTCGAACGTGAGCACACCGCTCGGGTTGAAGCCGGGGTTCACCCGCTGCAGCTCGATGAAGCTCTTCAGGAGCAGGCCGGCACCGGCCAGGAGCAAAACGGCCAGCGCCATCTCCGCAACCACCAGCACGCCTCGCGCGCGACCGCCCGCACGATCCGCGGTGACGGCAGAGCTACCGGACTTCAGTGCCCCGGTAAGGTCGGAAGTCGAAGTGGCCCTGAGCGCGGGCAGCAAGCCGAACAGGAAGCCCGTGAGCATCGATACGGCGACCGTGAACCCGAGAACCGCCCCATCGAGGTCGGCATTCCCGAGGCGCGGCACTCCTTCCACCGGCAGCTTGAGCAGCAGCTCCAGTGCCGCGGCGGCAAGCAGCAGGCCGGCGACGCCGCCCACCGTTGCGAGCACCACGCTTTCAGCAAGAACGTGACGAACGAGACGGCCGCGCCCGGCACCCAGCGCGCGGCGCACGGCGAGCTCCCGCTTGCGTCCGGCCGTGCGCGCGAGCAGCAGGTTCGCGACGTTCGCGCAGGCGATGAGCAGGACAAAGCCGACCGCGCCGAGCAGGATCAGGAGCGCCGGACGGGCGTCACCGACGATCGCCTCGCGCAAGCCGACCACCGTAGCGCCAGCACCCGTATTCGTATCCGGATGGCGCAGCTCGAGCATGCGCGCCAACGCCGCCATCTGCGCTGACGCTTCCTCCACGGTGACTCCCGGCTCGAGGCGTGCAATCACGTCCAGGTAATGCGCACCGCGCTGCGTGGCCAGCTCCTCTTCGCTGAATCCGAGCGGCACCCACAGCGCGGCGCCCGCGGGATATTCGAAGCCGGGCGGCATCACACCGATAACGGTGTAGTCCCTGCCTTCGAGTTGTACCGGGCGGCCCGCGACTCCCGGGTCCGCGCCAAACTCGCGTTGCCACAAGCCGTGGCTCAGCACGACGACTCGCTCCTGCCCGGCCACGGTATCGGCCGATGAGATCGTCCTGCCGAGAATGGGAGGCGTGCCGAGCACCGGAAAAAAGCCGGCTGTCACCGCCGAGCCGGAGACGCGTTTAGCATCGCCGACACCAGTCAAGGCAGCGCCCGTCATCACGTAAGCGGCCATGCCCTCGAACACCGTGTTGTCGCGCCCCCAGTCGACAAAATTCGGAGGCGATGCCGTTCCGAGCGTACCGGCCCTGCCGTCGTACACCCGGACCAGCCGCTCCGGCTCGGGCAAATCGAGCGGTTTCAGGAGCACTCCGTTTACGACGCTGAAGATGGCCGTGTTCGCGCCGATGCCGAGCGCGAGCGTGAGGACGGCCACGATGGTGAAGCCGGGACTCCTGAGCAGGGAGCGTGCGGCGTGACGCAGCTCGCTCATGCCGTCGCCCTCGCTGGAGCCCGCCGTATACCCTCACTCATAGCGCAGCGCCTCCAGGGGATCGACGCTCGACGCGCGGCGTGCCGGCAGATAGCCTGCCGCAATAATTACCGCACCGAGCACGGCGACGGCACCCGCCAGCACCGCCGGCTCGTAGCCGGAGAGGCCGAACAGCACCGACTCCGCCGCGCGGCCGAGCATGACCGCCAGCACCAGCCCGATCAGGCCGCCGACCAGCCCCATCCAGCCGACCTGCGTCAACACCATGGAGCGCAGCCGCCCCGGCGTCGCGCCGAGCGCCTGCCGCACGCCGAGCTCGCGCGTGCGCTGTGCGACCGAGTACGCCAGCACGCCGTACAGGCCGGTCGCGGCCAGCAGCGTCGCGAGCAGCGCGAAACCGCCGGACAGCATGCCGATCATCCGGTCGAGAAACGTGTTGTCCTGGATCACGTCCGGCAAGGTCGCGAGGCCGGTGACTGGCAGGTTGGGATCGAGCCGTTCCACGACGCGCGGAATCGAGGACAGGATGTCTGCGGGCGCGAGCTCGGTACGGACGTAAAGGTTCAGGAAGCCGAGACTCTCGTCCTGGTAACGCGGGAGGAAGACCTGCGGCGGAATATCCTGCTTCACCTCGTTGTATTTCGCGTCCGCAACCAGTCCGACGATCTCGATGTTCAGCTCGCCACCGGAGCCGAACGCCATGCGCTTGCCGACTACCTCACGCCCAAGCCCGAACTTGTCCGCGAACGCCTGGTTCACGATCGCGATCTCCGGCCGCCCGGCGGCGTCGGCTTCGGTGAAATCGCGGCCGGACAGGAGCGGTATCTGCAAGGTGCGAAAGAAACCCGCGCTCACCTGGTTGTAATTCACCTGGGTATCGGCATCCGGCCCCGCTTCGAAGCCCTGCACGGACACGTTGCCGCCCCAGCCGTCACCCGCGATGACGCCGACCATGGATGATGCGACGCTGGTGACGCCCGGTATCGCGGCGAGTTCATCCTCGAGGCGCTCGAAAAGCGCCGCCGAGCGTTCCGCCGTGTAGCCGCTCAAGATCGGCGCCACGCCGAAGGTGGCAACGGATTCCGCGTTCAAACCGAGATCCACGCGAGCGATGTTGGCGAGGCTTTGCGTAAACAAGCCAGCCAGCACGAGCAACACCATGGAAAACGCGATCTGCGCCGTCACCAGCGAGCGGCGAAAGCGGGCCATCGCGCGGCCGCCCGACTGCTGCCCGGCTTGCTCCTTCAAAACCGCGCCCGCGGGGGTGCGCGTCGCCGCCAGCGCCGGGAACAATCCAAAGAGGAAAACGGTGACGAGCGCGGTACCGCCGGCGAACAGGATCGCCGCACGGCTCAGGCCGAGGTCCAGGCTCAAGGCTGCCTCCGCGGGCATGATCATCCCGATCAGCGCGAGGGTCGCCGCCGCAATCGGCAGGCCCGCCAGGCAGCCGAGCAGGCCGAGAACCGCCGCCTCGGTCACCAGCTGCGCGATGAGCTGCCGGCGGCTGGCACCGATCGCGGAGCGCAGCGCCATCTCCCCGGCACGCATCGCCCCGCGCGCGAGCAGCAGGTTCGCAATATTGACGCAGGCGATCACCAGGACCAGCACGGTCACGCCGAAGAGCAATGTGAGCGGCAGGCGCGCATTGGCCGGCGTGCTGCTCTGGCCGCGCGCGCCCGGCTCGAGCACGAGTGTTTTTTCGCGAAAGTCGGCGAGGAACTGCTCGGACCCACTCGCGTTCAGCGGCGCCTCGATGCCGGTGATGATGGCTCGGTACGGACCGTTGATCGCGGCCTGCGCCTGCGCCATCGTCACCCCGGGCTTCAGGCGCGCGAACAGGTATACCCAGTACGACAGGCGGTTCTCGGAAGCCTCGGGGAAGTAGGGCTCCATGAGCCAGCGCATAGTGAGGGGCACATACACTTGCGGCCTTTGACCGAGGCTGGCGCCGGAAAAACCCTCGGGCGCTACGCCGATGATGGTCATCGGCTGCCCGTTGATCGTCAGAATCCTGCCCAGCACATCGCGATCGCCACCAAAGTTGTTCTGCCAGTAATCGAAACCCAGGACGGCAACGCGCCCCTCGCCGACCTTCGGCTCGTCCTGCGGGCCGATGAGCCGCCCCAGCGCCGGCTTGAGTTGCAGCACGGAAAAGTAGGCGCCATTGACCGTCATGCCCTCGCCCGCGACGGCCTGCGTCCCTTCGGCGGCGATGCTGGCAGCGAACGCGCGGTGTGCCGCGATGCCCGTAAAGACGGTTTGCTCGCGCTGGAGGTCGCGCAGCATCGGATAGCTGAACACCTGGTCGCAATCGCCGATGCCGCTGCAGGACACGGAGCCCCTCTTCGGTCCCGGCGCTTCCAGGATGACCAGGCGCTCGGGCTCCGGCACCGGCAGCGGGCGCAGCAGCACGTGATGGAACAGGGAAAACATGGCGGCGTTCGCGCCGATGCCGAGCGCGAGCGTCAGGACCACGATGGCGGCAAGTCCCGGCTGGTTCGTGAGCTGGCGAAAGGCGCCTTTGAGCTTGTTCACGTTCTTGATCTCTCCTATTCCAGCCTGAGCGCGGCCATGGGATCGACGTGCGCCGCCCGGCGCGCGGGCAGCCAGCAGGCCACGAGCGCAATCGCGAGCAGCACGGCACAGGCGATGACCTGCGTCGGCAAGTGCGTCCGGTCCACCGCGAACAGCAGCGACTCAAGGCCGCGCGTCAGAAAAAGCGCCAGCACGGCGCCGATCGCGGTGCCGGCGAGCGCAAAGGTCATGCCGCGGCGGATCACCATTCCCAGCACGTGCCGGGGATCTGCTCCGAGGGTGAGGCGAATACCGATTTCCCGGTATTGGCGGGAGACGTAGTAGGCCAGCACGCCGGCAACGCCTACCGCCGACAGCAGGACGGCGAGTAGCGCGAAACCGACGACGACCACCGCCCGGTGGCGCTCGTCTCCCAGCGAATCGTGCAGGCGGCTCGCCATCGTCGTGACCTCGGTGGGAACCAGCGCGGGCTCGAGCCGGGCGAGTGTCGCGCGCAAGGGTTCGGCGAGCGCCAGCGGTTCCGGGCCGGTCCGCAGGTAGAGCCAGGCGGGATTGTTCTGCCAGCCCTGGCTGATAGGCGCAAAAACGCCGTCACCGGGCTGCTCGAGCCCGGCGAACCTGACGTCGCTCGTCACCCCGACGATGGTCACGGGCTGTGCGCGGTCACCGCCTTCGTAGAGCTGTTTGCCGACCGCGGTCTCGCCCGGGAAGTAGCGCTTTGCCCAGGTATCGCTCACGAGCACCAC
>CAZSKQ010000095.1:0-13682 GCA_964607425.1 uncultured Woeseiaceae bacterium | reverse complement strand
GGGATCCAGGTGCTGGTCGCCCGCATGGCGGGCTCCTACAGGCTCTTTACAGCGGGTCGCCGCTGTGAAAGCGAAACTCCGGGTCCGGTGTCGTGATCAGGTCGGCCTCCAGGGCTTTGAGCTCCGCCAGGCGCGCATCGAAGCAGGCCGCGTCCACGCCCGATTCCGAGCGCGCAAACGCGAGGTAATGCTCGAAGTGCCGCGCCTCGGAAGCCAGCAAGCCCCGATAAAAGTCCGCGAGCCGTGCCGGCAGGCGCGGCGCCAGCGCGGCGAAACGTTCGCAGGAGCGTGCTTCGATCAACGCGCCGACGAGCAGCTTGTCGAACAGCCGGGCCGGCTCGCGCGCGCGCACGGCATCGTTCAACCGCGCTGCATAACGCGACGCGGTCAACTTCTGAAACGGCACCTCGAATGTATCGAGCATGGCCCTCACCTGCTCGAAGTGCCGGAGTTCCTCGCGCGCGAGCCTCGACATGCGGTCCGTGAGCGCGCGGCGCTCCGGATAACGGTAGATGATCGCAAGCGCCGTCGAGGCCGCCTTGAGCTCGCAGTTCGCATGATCGAGTAACAGCTCGGGCAGCCGGCCGCAGGCCTCGTCCAGCCAGCGCTTCGGGGTCGCGCGCTCCAGGAAGACGGCGATCGGTCGCGGTACCGGGGTGCTCACAGCCATGCCGAGACCTCATCGGCCGTCTGCAGGCGATCCTCGGGACGCTTCGCGAGCAGCCGGTCCACCAGCGCCTGGTGCCGCGCCAGCCGTTCGGGCAGCCGCGGCACCGGGGCGTGGCTGTGCTTGTAGATGATGCCCATCGCGTTCGCGGCCCGGAACGGCTTCTTGCCCGTGAGCATCTCGAAGAAGATGACGCCGAGGCTGTAGATATCGCTGCGCGCATCCACGTCATCGGCGTGCCCCTGCTCGGGACTCATATAATACGGCGTGCCGAAAATCTCGCCGCTGCCGGTGATTTCCTGCTGCAGGCGCATGCGCTTTGCGAGCCCGAAGTCGATGAGCGCGAGGCTGCCGTCGGCGCGCAGCATGATGTTCGCCGGCTTGAGGTCCCGGTGCAGGATGCCCACCGCGTGCACCTTGGCCAACGCGCCTGCGATCTGCCGCGTGTAGCTCACGGCATCCTCCTCACCGATCCCGGCCCGGATCTTCTGCTTCAGATCCCCTCCCGGCAGGTACTCCATCGCGATGTGCGCGTGCTCGTCGCTCACACCCAGGTCGTGGATGCGGACGATGTTCGGGTGTCGGAGGTCCGCGATCATCTCGTATTCCTGGAGGAACCGGTCGAACGCGCCGATGCCCTCGGACAGGTCCGGGACCTGCCGCAGCACCTTCAGTATCACCCGTTCGCCGCCGCCTTCCCGCTCGGCGAGGTAGACCGCGGAATGCGCGCTCGAAGACAGCTTTTCGATGAACCGGTAGCCTTTTACGAGGGGATTGATGCCGGCGCGCAGATCGCCCACGAACAGCGACGCCGTGGACGAGGCGCGCCGCCGGGCCCGCAGCATGTCCCCCAACCTGACGACGAACTCCTGGTGGCTGAATCGCTTGCGCGAAAATACTGCCGCGGCGCCCGCACGTATCGCGAGTTGGCATGTGTCCCGACTGCTGCAGAAGTAGGCCACCGGCGGAAAGGAGGG
The DNA here is from genome assembly GCA_964607425.1 of uncultured Woeseiaceae bacterium. GTDB lineage: Bacteria > Pseudomonadota > Gammaproteobacteria > Steroidobacterales > Woeseiaceae > IDS-8. The sequence continues at coordinate 12,038 of CAZSKQ010000095.1, read as the reverse complement.
GTTGCGAAGAAACGCGCCGAGCGTCTGCAGGCCGCTGCGATCGCCCTGGTTGTCCCCCAGCAGCACCAGGTCGTTGCCGGCACCGCTGAATTCCTCCGGCAAATGGCCGTTTTCACCGGGGTCGTAGAACGTGATAGCCGCATCCGGCCAGTGGGTGGTGACGTGATGCATCAGCAGCGCGCGAAACTCGGCCTGCCGGTCGATGATCATGACCCTTGGCTTCATGCCGGCGCCTTTCGCTGGGCCCGCGCGGGCAGCCTCACATGCCGACGGCGGTATCGGTCAGCTCGTCATCGCCGATACCACGCCCGCAGGCCGCCGCTGCCTGCGCCTTTCTTATCCGCTCCTTCTCCCGATCGCTGCGCGTTTCCTCGAGCCGCCGCAGGTACTCCGGCGTCACGTCGCCGGTCACGTACTCGCCGGAGAAGCAGGACGTATCGAATTCCGTGATCGCGGAATTGTCGTGCCGGACCGAGCGGATCAGGCCGGGAAGATCGAGATAGATCAGCCGGTCCGCTCCGATCAGCTCGCGAATTTCTTCGATCGAGCGGCCGTTCGCGATCAGCTCGGAGGCCGCCGGCATATCGATGCCGTAGACCATGGGATAGCGTACCGGCGGCGCCGCCGACGCAAAGTACACCCGGCGCGCGCCGGCTTCGCGTGCCATCTGGATGATCTGCTTCGACGTGGTACCGCGTACGATGGAATCGTCGACCAGGAGCACGTTCTTGCCGCGGAACTCGAGGTCGATTGCGTTCAGCTTGCGGCGGACGGATTGCGCGCGCTCGGCCTGCCCGGGCATGATGAAGGTGCGGCCGATGTAGCGATTCTTGATGAAGCCTTCACGGTACTTGATCCCGAGGTGATAGGCGGCCTGCGCCGCCGCCGTCCGGCTGGTGTCGGGTATGGGAATGATCACGTCGATATCGTGGTCCGGCCACTCGCGCACGATCTGCCCGGCGAGTTCCTCGCCCATCCGCAGCCGCGCCTTGTACACAGAGAGCTTGTCGATGATGGAGTCGGGACGCGCGAGGTACACGAATTCAAAGATGCAGGGCGTGTGGCGCGTCTCGCCGGAATAGTCGCGGCTGTGCAGGATGCCGTCGTTCTCGACGTAGACGGCTTCGCCGGGCCTCAGGTCCCGCACCTTCCGGAACCGCAGGATGTCCAGCGCCACGCTTTCCGACGCGACCATGTACTCCGGTCCGTCGGCGGTGTCGCGCTCGCCGAGGATCAAGGGGCGAATGCCGTGAGGATCGCGAAACGCGACGATTCCGTGGCCTACGACCAGCGCGGCGACGGCATAGCCGCCGGAGCAGCGCCGGTGCACCGCTTCCACGGCATCGAAGATCTGCGCGGGCGTCGCGCGGCCATTGGTGCGGCGCTGCAGCTCGTGCGCGAACACGTTCAGCAGCACCTCGGAGTCGGAACCGGTGTTGAGGTGCCGGCGATCCTCGTGCACCAACAGATCCCTCAGCTCCGCGAAGTTGGTGAGATTGCCGTTATGCGCGAGGCAGATGCCGAACGGTGAATTGACGTAGAAGGGCTGCGCTTCCGACGGCTGCGAGCCGCCCGCGGTCGGGTAGCGCACGTGACCGAGGCCGACGTTGCCGGTGAGCTGCAGCATGTGGCGTTGGTGAAAGACGTCGCGCACCAGGCCATTGCTCTTGCGCGACTGCAGGCCGTCCCGACCCCAGGTCACGATGCCGGCCGCATCCTGCCCGCGGTGCTGCAGCACGGTCAGGGCGTCGTAAATCGCCTGGTTCACCGCACCCTTGCCGACTATGCCCACTACGCCGCACACTTTTATTACTCCGTGTCAGCCGCACCCGCCGCCGCGGGATCGGCCTTCAGCAACTCGACGCCCTTCGGCGCCATCACGCGAATCCAGTCGGCGACCGCCGCCCCGTAGGGAAGCAGGCGCGATTCGCGCCACCAGCCGTCGTTGTCGAAGCGGGCGAGCTGGCCGCCGATAACGAAGACCCCGACGAGCAGGGCGCCCCGGCAGAGGCCGAACACCCCACCCAGCGCGCGATCGGTCCCGTTCAGGACCGACAGCCGCATGGCCCGGGAGAGGATCCAGCCCAGCAGGCCTCCGGCGACGAGGACGGCGACGAATATGAGTGCGCGGCCGAACCAAAGTTCTAAGCCGTCCGAGCCGAGCCAGTCCCCGCCCAGACGGCCGGCTTGTGCGCCGAAGTTCAGCGCCGCCCAAATGGCCACCAGCAGGGTAACGATCGAAATAGCTTCCTTGACGAAGCCGCGGAACAGCCCGACGGCGATGGAAATTACGATCGCAACGGCAATGACAATGTCGATAATCGGCATCGGGGAACGGTCGCGCCCTCCGGCGGCGATAGTAACAGAAGGGCGTCAGCCGCATCAGGGATGCGGCACGACCCGCCCGTCCACGTTGTCGGCTTCGAGTTTCGAAGCGACGGCCTCCGCGCTGGCGCGGTCCTTCTGCGGCCCGATACGGACGCGGTGCAGTTCGCCGCCGTTGTCCGTCTTCACCTGGCTCAGGAAGGCGGCATAGCCCTTCTCGCGCAGACCGGCGGCGAGACGGTCCGCATTGGCCTTGTTGGAGAAGCTGCCGATCTGCACGGCCCACATGCCCGTGGCCGATTCGCTGTCCGCGGCGGCGGTCCGCGCGGGCGGCGAGCTTTGCTCGCGCGCCGGCGGTTCGGGTTCCGGCCCAGGCTCGGGTTCCTGCCTGGGTTCCGGCTCAGGCTCGGGCTCGGGCCGGCGTTCGCTTGCCGCGGGCTCCTCCCGGTTTGCCGCTACGACCGGCGCGGGTGTCTCGTCTGCAGCGGCGGAGCGGGCAGCGGCCGGCCGGGCTTCGGCCGGCGGGCTCGGTACCGGCAGCGGTTCGTCGCGGTCGAGCCGCAGCACGACGGTACGTCGATCGTCGGGGGCGCCGTCCTGGCCCGGCAGGGTAACAGGCGCGGTGATCATCTCCGCATCCTGCACCGGGCCATCGAGGAACACGGGCACGACGAGCACGGCGATCACCACCAGCACGACGGCCCCGATTATGCGTTCCTTGAGCGCCCGATCCATGCGGGGCGAGTATATCGCATGCGTTTGCGGTCCGCGCCCTACCCGCGCAGGTATCGGAGTGCCGGGCCTACCGTGTAGAAGGAGCCCGTGACCAGCACGAGCGCGTCATCGCCCGCGCACGCATCGGCGTGGCGAAGTCCGTCCGCCGGCGTGTCCGCGACGAGGCAGGGCTTGTTGCACCGGTTGGCGACCAGCGTTGCGAGCTCGCGGGCAGCCATCGCACGCGGGCAGTCCGGAGTCACCGCTATCCAGCGGTCGACCCGTGTTGCCATGGCATCGATTATGCCCGCCACATCCTTGTCCGCCAGCACGCCGATGATGGCCGTCACCGGTCCCGCATGCCCGAGCTCGCCCAGCGACTCGGCCAGCACCCGCGCGGCATCGGGATTGTGCGCGACATCCAGGAGCCAGCGGCGGCCGGCCTCCAGCCGCTGGAAGCGGCCGGGGATAGCGACACGTCCGAACGCACGGTCCGCGACGTCGCGGGCGAGCAAGCCGTCCAACTGCAGCGCTTCGCAAACGGCGAGCACGGCCGCGGCATTGCGGACCTGCACGCTGCCGTAAAGTGACGGCAACGCGAGATCCTGAAGCGAGGCCGCGCGTCCGCGCCAGTGCCATCCGCTGCCGGCGCGCCCGGAGTCGAAGTCACGCCCCGCAATCCAAAGGTCGGCACCCATGCGCTCGGCCTGCGCGACAATCGCGCGCGGCACTTGCCGCGAGCCGAACACCAGCGGCTTCCCCGGGCGCATGATGCCGGCCTTCTCCGCCGCTATCGTTTCCACGTCCGGCCCCAGCCAGTCGCAATGATCGAGCGCCACGTTCGTGATGATCCCGGCATCCGGTTCCACGGCGTTCACGGCGTCGAGACGCCCTCCCATGCCGATCTCGAGCACCAGCGAATCCGCCCCTGCGCGCTCGAACACCACCAGCGCCGCCAGCGTGCCGTATTCGAAATACGTCAGCGGCACCCCCTGCCGCACCGCTTCGACGCGCTCGAACGCGGCAATGATGTCCGCGTCCGGCACCGGTGCACCATCCACCCGGATGCGCTCGTTGTAATCGACGATGTGCGGCGACGTATAGCAGCCGACGGTGCCGCCCAACTCCCGCAACAAGGACTCGAGCAGCGCCGCGCAGGAGCCCTTGCCGTTCGTTCCCGCCACGTGGACGACCCGCGCCGGCCGAGCGAGGTCGAGCCGGCCCATCACCGCTTGCACGCGATCGAGCCCGAGGTCGATCTCGCGCGGCGACAGCGTCTCCAGCCAGCTCAGCCAGTCATCAAGCGTATCGAACGGCATTCCAGGGTTCGCTGCATAGCGCCATTATTCAAGTGACGTGGCGATGTCGGGGTCTTGCTCCCCGTCCGCCGATGCGGACTACGCCGCTTCCGCGGGGGGTGCGGGACGGTGTGCCAGCTTGGCGAGCAGGTCGGCGATTTCGCGGCGCATGCGGCGGCGGTCGACGATCATGTCGATGGCGCCGTGAGCGAGCAGGAATTCGCTGCGCTGGAAGCCTTCCGGTAGCTTCTGCCGCACTGTCTGTTCGATGACCCGCGGCCCGGCGAAGCCGATGAGCGCGCGCGGCTCGGCGATATTGACGTCGCCGAGCATGGCGAGGCTGGCGGAAACGCCGCCGGTCGTCGGGTCGGTCAAAACGGAGATGTAGGGAACGCGCCGCTCGCCGAGCATGGCGAGCGCGGCGGAGGTCTTCGCCATCTGCAGCAGCGAAAACAGGGCTTCCTGCATACGCGCGCCGCCGCTGGCGGAAAAAGCGATGAGCGGGATGCGCTCCTCGGCCGAGACGCGCGCGGCGCGCGCGAAGCGCTCGCCGACAACCGAGCCCATCGAGCCGCCCATGAACGCAAACTCGAATGCGCAGACCACCACGTGCTCGCCGAGGAGCGTGCCTTTCGCGGCCACGAGGGCGTCCTTTTCCCCGGTCTTTTTCTGCGCCTGCGAGAGCCGGTCGCGGTAGCGCTTGCCGTCGCGAAAGCGCAGCGGATCCACGGGTTCCAGGTCCCCGGCGATCTCCTGCTGGGAGTCGGGATCGAGGAAGAAGTCGAGCCGTGTCCGCGCGCCGATGCGCATGTGGTATTCGCATTTCGGGCAGACGTTGAGGTTACGCTCGAGCTCCGTGCGGTAGAGCTGTGCATCGCAGTTCGAGCATTTGATCCAGACACCCTGCGGCACGGAGCGCGTCCGCTTCTCGGTCTTGATGCGCGAGGGCATCAGTTTTTCGAACCAGCTCATACTTGCGCATGATAAACGAAACGAGTGCGGAAAAATGTGATGCAGAGAGCCCGCCCGCCGGCGATGGGGCGAACAGGCCCGGTCGCCCGCCGGGCTAGCCTGTGGGGCCTGGGAGACCGAAGCGCTCGGGGTAGGCGACGGCGATGAGGGTGAGGCCGTGAGCGGGGGCGGTCATCGCGCCTTCGCGGCGGTCGCGGCTTTCGAGCACCTCCCTCGCCCATTCCGGCGGCCGCTCGCCGCTGCCGACGGCCGCCAGCAAGCCGACGATGTTGCGCACCATGTGCTGCAGGAAGGCGTTGGCCTCGATCGTCACGGTAACCCAATCGCGCTGACGCTCGATCTCGACGGCGGTGACCCTGCGGTTTGGCGTGGCGGCCTGGCAGCCCGCGGCGCGGAAGGCCGAGAAATCGTGCTCGCCGACAAGCGCCCGCGCTGCCTCGCGCATGGGCGCAAGATCGAGCGGCCGGTGCAGCCACCACGCCCGGTGGCGGTACAAGGCGGACCGCGTCAGGCGGTTCAGGATCCGGTAGCGGTACCGCCGCGCGATGGCGGAATACCGCGCATGGAAATCGCCGCCGACAGGCAGCGCCCAGAGCGCGTTGATATCGGGCGGCAAGTGGCTGTTGGTACCCAGCACCCAGTTGCGTCCGGTGCGGCTGGCATCGCTGTCGAAATGCACCACCTGCGCGGCCGCGTGCACGCCCGCATCCGTGCGCCCGGCACAAACCGTCTCGACCGGTTCGTCCGCCACCGCCGCCAGCGCCCGTTCCACGAGCTCCTGCACCCCGGTGCCGCTCTTCTGCCGCTGCCAGCCGTTGTAGCCCGTACCGTCGTATTCGATGCCCATCGCGATTCGCATGAGGCGCGATTATGGAGCAAACGGGGTGTCGCGGTGGCGGGACCGGGCAAATTTGTGCATGGCGGCGATCGGGGGAAAGGGATGCTGCAGGAGCGCGCATAGCGCGCTATGCCACGTTTGTGCGCCGGGGCATCGCGCGCGATGCGCGCTCCTGCATTCCGCCAACCCGCAGGTAACGGCGTCAGGCCGGGAGGGTCTCGATCAGCTTCCGGGCCTGCTGCCGCTGGCCGTCGTCGCCTTCCTCGAGCACTTCCTCAAGGATACTGCGCGCGCCCTCCGGGTCCCCCATGTCGACATAGGCCCGCGCGAGATCGAGCTTGGTGCCGACCTCGGTCATGGTGCGCGCCTCGTGCAGTTCGTCCGAAAAATCCTCGGGCGACAGGGCTTCGGTCGGCGTCTCGTCCAAAAACTCGCCGAGATCGCCGAGGTCGAGATCGACTGGATTGCCGGAACCCATGCGCGGCCGCTCGACCGTCGGCTCGTCGCGGGGCTGGTCGACCGTGTCGCCTTCGCTGCTCCGGAGAGCCGCGGTCAGGTCGTCGAAATCGAGGTCGAGGTCGGTGGCCTCGCCGGAAGCCCCGGAGCCGTCGCCGCCTTCGAATGCCGACTTCGGCAGGGCCTCGGTCTTGGCGAAATCGAACTCGGTGTCGGCGTCATCCCGCGGCAGGGCGGTCGTCGCGCTGTACTCGTCGTCGTTGATCGGCGCCAGCATGGTCTGGTCGTCATCGCCGAGGGTACCGTCCGGCAGCACCTGCGTCTGCCCGGTTGCGTCGAGCAGCGTGGAGTCGAAATCGAGGCCGACGTCGGTATCACCGTGCTCGTCGGCATCGCGGAGAGCCGGATTCCTGCCGGTGGCATCGTCGAGCGCCGCCATCTCGCTGGTGGCGGCGAGTGCGTCATCGAGGCTGAGGTTACGTCCCGTTTCGTCGTCGTCGTCGTTGGCTGCCAGCACGCCGCTTTCCGCGGTAGCGTCCAGGTCGGCGTAGTCGCCCCCCGGTCCGTCGTCGTCGAGCCCGAGGCCGGCGGCCGTGAGGTCGTCGAGGTCCAGTCCGAGGTCGTCCAGGTCGATTTCCGCGGTCGCGTCCGTCGAGGTTTCCTTGCGCGGCCTGGCCGCCCCGCCCTCCGGGTTTTCGAACGGCTGCTCCAGGGTCGGCGATTCGACGGTGCGTTCCTCGTCCGCTGCCGGAGCCTGCACGGTCGGGCTCTCCACGGTCGCATCGAGGTCGTCCGCCGACGGCATTTCGCGGGTGGTCGACGCACCGGTGTCGATCTCGTCGTCGAACAGGAAGTCGATGCCGCTTTGCTCCTTCGAGTCGCCGGACAGGTCGACGATATCGCTCACCGGGCCGTCGGGGCCGCTCGCGAAATCCATGTCCAGTGCACCGCCCGCGTCATCGTCCAGCGTCAGGTCGACGGCGCGGGTCGGGCTGCCGGCGCCGGCACCGGCGAACAGCCGGTGGTCGGCGGCAATCTGGCGTCCCATGATCACGATCTTGTCCCAGTCGGGGCTGCTCTCGCCGCCGAGCTGGTCGTGCAGCCGCCCGGCGGCATCCACGAACGCGTCGCGATTGCCCCAGACGAAGTAGATCTCGCAGAGCTTGGCCATCAGGTCCTGGCGTTCCGGCTCAACGGCCAGCGCACCGTTGATCAGGTCGGCGGCCTGGTCGTACAGGCCGTACGCCATGTGGAAATCCGCCTCGGCGATCGGATCGTTCTGGTCGAGATTGATCGCGGTGTCGCTGCTGAAGCTGTCCTCCAGCGCCGGCTGCACGCCGGTTTGCGCGCTGTCGGCCGGGTCCGCGGCGGGCTCGGCCCGGTTACGCTGCTCCCCCGCCCGCTCCTGCTCGACGACGACGATCGAGCTGTCATCCTCGCGCGCCAGCGCGCGCAGGCGCTCGGTGGAAGCGAGCGATTCGCTGTCCACGTCCTCGTCCGCGTCCAGGGCGTCCCAGACGCCCGTGGATTCGTCTTCGGTGCCGGCAGCCGCCCGCTTCGCGAGCCAGACGAGCACGCCGAGCACTACCAGCAGGCCAAGTCCGAGCAAGCCCCAGAAGCCGGTCAGGAATTCGCGAACCCGGCCGACGAGCCCCGGTTCTTCCGCCGCCGCCGGTTGCACGCGCTGCGGTGCGGGGCTTGCGGCCGGCGCGGCTTCCTCGGTGGGCTCCGGCTCCGCCGCCGCCGGCTCTTCCTCCGCAGCCGGGGCCGCGTCGTCCGCGAACACGCGATCGTCGTCGGTCGCCTCGGCCGGCTGGGGTTCAGCGAACGCGGGAGCGGCCGCGGCCCCGGCAGTCGCGGCGGCCTGCTCTCGCAGCTGCGAAAGTTCGTCGCGCAGCCGTGCGAGCTCGTCGTCGCGCACGTCGATCAGCGATTGCTGCTCTTCGATAGTGCGCTCGAGCTCACGAATGCGTGCCGCGGCATTGCCGCTGCCATCGGCGCCGGGATCGCCGGCGTCCGCCGAGCCGGCGCGATAATCCGCCGCCGGCGTGTCTGGCGGCACCAGGGTCAGGCGCGGCTCCGCGCGGCCGCCGCCGAAGGCGGCATTCTGCCGCCGCACCTCGGCCGCGGCGTCACCGCGGCTGATGCGAATGATGTCGTCGACGCTCGGTACGCGCAGCACGGCGCCGGCGTTCAGGCGGTTGATGTTGCCGGCGAACGCCTGCGGGTTGGCCTCGAAAATCGCGAGCATCGTCTGGTTCATACCCACCCCCCCGTCGGGGCGCACGCGCTCGGCAATAGCCCACAGCGTGTCACCCCGCCGGACCCGCACCTCGTCGCCGCCGGCCGTGTCGAACGGCTCGTTCGCGGCCGCTGCCGGCGTTGGTTGGGCAGGGGTGGAGCGCTCGATGCGCCCGCGGTCGGCGGGTGTCACCCGGGCCGGGGCGGCGACGGCCGGCGCCGCTTGCGAGCTCGGCGGCGGCGCGAAAGTGGGCGGATCCAGCAGCACGGTGTACTCGCGCAGCAGGCGGCCGCGAGGCCAGGACGCCTCGACCAGGAAGGTGACGAAGGGTTCGGTGATCGGCTCGTCCGAACGGATGAGGATGGCGTTGCCGTCGGCGCGGCCGGACGGGACGACGGTGAACTGGAGCCGCGTCAGGTAGAGCGGCCGGTAGATGCCGTAGCGTTCAAAGGTTGCGGTGGAAGCGAGTGCGACCTGGAGCTCCGCCAGGTCCTCCGGCGTCGCGGATACGAGTGCGATCCGGGCGCGCAGCGGTTCGTTGAGGGCGGAATTGAGGGTTATCTCCCCTAACCCCAGGGCACAGGCCTCGCCCGCAAGGAACAGCCCAAGGATGAGCCACAGGCGATCGAGTCGTAACGACATAATGATTATCTCCAGCTCCCCTAGTCTCGCGGAGTGAGCAAGCTTCCCCCGGCTTCGAGCGACCACTCCGGCGCCCGCCGCCGGGCGCTCGAACCGGGATTTTCCAGCTCGGGAAACCCGGCCCCGCGCCTGTCCGGCCGCCTTCGGCCCGGCCGCATTATAAACCGTTTTTCGCTAATATTTCAGCTATTTGCACGCTATTTGTCGCGGCACCCTTACGAATATTGTCGGCCACGACCCACAGATTGATGCCTTGCGGATGACTCAGGTCCTCCCGCACCCGCCCGACGAACACGGCATCGCGCCCGGAAGCGTCGCTGACGGCGGTCGGGTAGAGGCCGCCGGCCGCGTCGTCCACGAGCCGGATCCCCGGAGCCGCGCGCATCAGGTCGCACACCTCCGCGGCCGATATCTTTTTCGCCGTCTCGATATTCACGGCTTCGGAGTGGCCGTAGAAGACCGGAATCCGGACGGTAGTCGCGTTCACGGCGAGACTTTCGTCGTCGAAAATCTTCCGCGTCTCCCACACCATCTTCATTTCTTCCCGCGTATAACCGTTATCCTGAAATTCGTCAATGTGCGGTACCGCATTAAACGCAATCTGTTTCGCATTGCCCGGAATATCGAGTGGACGCCCGTTCAAGAGCACCGTCGTCTGGCGTACCAGCTCCTCGAGCGCGTCGCGTCCCGCACCCGAAACGGCCTGGTAGGTCGCGACATTGATGCGCCGGATACCCACCGCGTCGTAGATGGGCTTCAGGGCCACCACCATCTGGATGGTCGAGCAGTTGGGATTGGCGATGATGCCGCGCTTGCGGCCTTCCGCTATCCGCGCCCCGTTCACTTCCGGCACCACCAGCGGCACATCGTCGTCGTAGCGGAACCGGGAAGTGTTGTCGATGACGACGCAGCCGGCATCGACCGCTTTCGGGACGTACTCGTCCGATACGGAGCCGCCGGCGGAGAACAACGCGATCTGCACCTGCGAGAAGTCGAATTCGGCGAGGTTCGTCACGTCGAGCTCGCGGCCCGCGAACGTGACCTGCCGGCCGGCCGAGCGCTCGCTCGCCAGCGCAAACACCTTGTCCACCGGGAACTCCCGTTCCGCCAGGACATCCAGCATCGCCTGCCCGACCAGCCCGGTCGCGCCGACGATTGCTACGTCGTATCGCTCTGTCATGCTGTCATCCGTTATAGGCCCGGACCGTCCATGAATGGCCGGGCTGTCGATCTTTATGTTGAATTGCCCGGATTATGCAGCATGCGAGCCGGGGAAACGAAAGCGAATCGACATTTTCGCGCATGCCACGCGTGACGGACCTCACATCCGCGCGATCACGTCCGCATTTTGTCCACGATGCCTTAACAAGTGATCCATGAGCACCAGGGCAACCATGGCTTCCGCGATTGGCGTCGCGCGCAAGCCGACGCAGGGATCGTGGCGGCCCGCGGTGACGATTTCCGTCTGCCGGCCTGCCTTGTCGATGGTCTTTCCGGGCGCCTTGATGGACGAGGTCGGTTTCAGCGCGATACTCGCGAGCAAATCCTGGCCGGACGAGATGCCGCCCAGCGTGCCGCCCGCGTCGTTCTTGGCGAAGCCGTCAGGTCCGATCTCGTCGCGATGCTCGCTCCCGCGCTGCGCCACCGCCGCGAAACCCGCGCCGAACTCGACGCCCTTCACCGCGTTGATGCTCATCAGCCCCTTCGCGAGATCGGCCTCCAGCTTGTCGAACACCGGCTCGCCCAGGCCCGCCGGCAGCCCCCTCGCAACCACCGTGATCTTCGCGCCTATCGAATCGCCTTCCTCGCGCAAGCGGTCCATGAAGACTTCGAGCTCACCGAGACGAGCCGGGTCCGCCGCAAAGAACGGGTTGTCCGCCACGGCATCGAGATCGACGGCGTCCAGGTGGATCGGCCCGAGTTGCGCGAGGTAGCCGCGAATCGTCACACCCAGCTGCTCACGCAGGTACTTCCGCGCGATCGCACCCGCCGCCACCCGCATCGTCGTCTCGCGCGCGGACGCCCGCCCGCCGCCGCGGTAATCGCGAATGCCGTACTTCTGCTGGTACGTGTAGTCGGCATGCCCGGGTCGGAACTTGTCCTTTATCGCGCCGTAGTCCTGCGAACGCTGGTCGGTGTTTTCGATCAGGAGCCCGATCGGCGTCCCCGTCGTCACCCCCTCGAATACACCGGACAGGATCTTCACCCGGTCGGCTTCCTGGCGCTGCGTCGTATGGCGCGAGCGGCCCGGGCGACGCCGGTCCAGATCAACCTGGATATCCGCTTCCGAGAGCGCCATCCCCGGCGGGCAGCCGTCGACGACGCCGCCCATGGCGGGGCCGTGGCTTTCGCCGTAGGTGGTGACGGTGAAGAGCAGCCCAAAAGTATTGCCTGACATGTCGTTTCCTTGTGGTCCTGCGCGCATTATTCACGAAAGACGCCGATTTGGCGCGGGTGGCAGTCCAGCGGCGGGGGAATGACGGGGCGGCAGCGCTGGGTTTGAGGCTGGGGGTGGATTGGCGAGGCTGGGGATCGCCGGGTTTAAGGTCGG
>CAZSKQ010000094.1:11060-13709 GCA_964607425.1 uncultured Woeseiaceae bacterium | reverse complement strand
TCAGCGGCCCGGAGTGTCCACATCGGGACCCACTTCACACTCCTCGGCGACGGATTGCCGCTGCCTGGTGTTCGCGGCGAGTAAGTGTTGACGCCGGCGCAGATCCGCGCTCGTGCTTCGCCGGCCAGGTCATCCCATGAGCCTTGGCCCGCGCGCAATTTGTGGAAACAAGCAGTTATATCCCGGCGGCGGTCGCCGCTCCTTGTCCCCGTCGACCCCAGCGGGGATACTGTTGCTTTCGCAGCCAACCAGCAGTTCGCCCGCATGCCAACGAATACCCGTTTCACAGGAACTCCCAGCTACGTCGTCACGCGTGACCTCATGATGGCCGTGAACGCCGCGGTGATCCTCGAGCGGCCCATCCTGATCAAGGGTGAACCCGGCACCGGTAAGACCCAGCTTGCGCAGGAGGTGGCGAGTGCGCTGGACCGGCCGCTGTTCGAATGGCACATCAAATCGACTACGCGCGCGCAGCAGGGCCTGTACGACTACGATGCGGTCGGGCGGCTGCGCGATTCGCAGCTTGGCGACGATCGGGTGCACGATATCGCCAACTACATAGTGCGCGGCAAGCTCTGGGAAGCCTTCGAGTCGGAGGTGCAGCCGGTATTGCTGATCGACGAGATCGACAAGGCGGATATCGAGTTTCCCAACGATCTCCTGCGCGAGCTCGACAGGATGGAGTTCTTCGTCTACGAAACCAAGGCGCTGGTCAAGGCCAGGCATCGGCCGATCATCATCATCACCAGCAACAACGAAAAGGAGTTGCCGGATGCGTTCCTGCGCCGCTGCTTCTTTCACTACATCAAGTTCCCTGACAAGGAAACGATGGAGAAGATCGTGGACGTGCATTTCCCGGCGTTGAAGAAGACGCTGCTACGGGAAGCACTGAACACGTTCTACAAGGTCCGTGACGTGCCGGGCCTGAAGAAGAAACCTTCGACCTCCGAGCTGCTCGATTGGATCAAGCTGCTGCTGGCCGAGGATATTCCGCCGGAGGCTTTGCGGGCGGAGGATTCGAGCAAGGCCATACCGCCGCTCTATGGCGCTCTTTTGAAGAATGAACAGGATGTGCACCTGTTCGAGCAGCTCGTGTTCCTGGATCGCCGGCGGCGTACGCAGTAGCCAGTGCTCGGACGGGGGACGCGCGCATGCTGATCCGGTTCTTTTTCATGCTTCGACAGGGCGGGCTCGCGCCGTCGATCACCGAGCTACTGACGCTCCTCGAAGCATTGCAGAAAGGGAGTGTCGGGCAGAGTGTCGACGACTTTTACTTCCTGGCACGCGCTTGCCTGGTCAAGGACGAGACGCGCTTCGATTTGTTCGATCGCCTGTTCAAGGCCTGGTTTGACGGACTCGACAGCAGCCTCGGCTCGCTGGCGGCACCGCTGCCGGAAGACTGGCTGCGGCGCCAGAAGGAACTCGAGCTGACACCGGAGGAACGCGCGCGCATCGAGGCCATGGGCGGGTTTGAAAAGCTGATGCAGGCGCTGCGCGAGCGGCTGGAAGAGCAGCAGGAACGGCACCAGGGCGGCAGCAAGTGGATCGGCACCGCCGGGACTTCGCCTTTCGGCGCCTGGGGATACAACCCGGAAGGCGTGCGCATCGGCCAGCCCGGTTCCAGGCAGCGCCGCGCCGTCAAGGTCTGGGACCACCGTGAGTATCGTAACCTCGATGACACGGTCGAGCTCGGCACCCGTAACATCAAGATCGCGCTGCGCAAGCTGAGGCGATTCGCACGCCAGGGCGCGGCCGACCAGCTCGATCTCGAGGACACGATCGACAAAACCGCCCGCAATGGCGGGATGCTCGACCTGCGCATGATTCCGGAGCGCCACAATGCGATCAAGGTGCTGCTATGCCTGGACATCGGCGGCTCCATGGACGATCACGTGCGCGTCTGCGAGGAACTGTTTTCCGCCGCGCGCTCGGAGTTCAAGCACCTGGAGTACTTCTATTTCCACAACTTCATCTACGAAAGCCTCTGGAAAGACAATCGGCGCCGCCACCAGGAACGTATCGCGACTACGGATATCACTCACAAGTACGGCGCGGATTACAAGTTGATCTTCGTCGGCGATGCGACTATGAGCCCGTACGAGATCGTTTATCCCGGCGGCAGTGTCGAGCACTGGAACGATGAAGCCGGCGCGGTCTGGATCTCGCGCCTGTTGCACACCTGGCCCAAGGCGATCTGGTTGAACCCCGAGGCGGAGGAACGCTGGGAGTACACGCCGTCGATCAAGCTGGTGCGCGAGCTGATGGACGACCGCATGTATCCGCTGACGCTGAGTGGGCTGGAAGCGGGCATAAAGCGGCTGCATTGAGCGGTTACGGCATGCAAATACATCCGCAACATATGAAAACGGGCCTTGTTTTGCCCGGCGGCGGTGCCCGGGCGGCATTCCAGGTCGGGGTGCTCAAGGCAATCGCCGAGCTGCTGCCGCCCCGTGCGGCCAATCCTTTCCCGGTCCTGAGCGGCACGTCCGCCGGCGCCATCAACTCCGTGGTGCTGGCCAGCCATGCGCGCCGCTTCTGCCCTGCCGTGAATGCGCTGGAGAACGTCTGGGCGAACTTCGACTGCGGGCAGGTTTATCGCACGGATCCCTGGACGATGCTGAAGAGCAGCCTGCACTGGCTGACTTCGAT